>NZ_JBIWML010000055.1:0-34737 GCF_044766665.1 Kitasatospora sp. NPDC101801 | reverse complement strand
CCCGGACCGGTGGGTGGACGCCGAGGCGTCCGGCCGCCGGCCCGAACTGTTCATCGCTGGCGAGTTGCTGGAACGGGGCGGGGAGGTGGTGCTGGAGACGATGCTGCACGAGGCCGCCCACGGCATCGCGGTGGGCCGGGGCATCAAGGACTGCAGCAGCGACGGACTCAGGTGGCACAACCGGAAGTTCGCCGCGCTGGCCGTCGAGGTGGGGCTGGAGCCGCCGAAGCGGGCCGCCCAGACCATCGGGTTCTCCGAGGCGCTGATGAAGCCGGAGACCGCGGCCGCCTACGGCGCAGCGATCCGGAAGCTGGAGGCCGCCCGGCTGCCCTTCCTGGAGGGCGACCCGGTCAAGCCCGAGGACGACGCCGACGCCGAGGCCGAGGAGCCGAAGAAGAAGCGGACGTCCGGGAAGCGGTACCCGATCGTGTGCAGCTGCCGACCGGAGCCCAGGCGGATGCAGGTCACCCCGAAGACGTACGGCAAGGGCAAGAAGCGGGGGGCGATTCTGTGCGGGTTCTGCAAGGCGGAGTTCCTGCCGGAGGACGACAACGCGCAGGAGGCGTTCGATTCCTACGCTGCTGAGCCGGAGGAGGGCGAGGAGGAGCAGGCCGTCCTCCTGGTGGCCGCCGTCGAGGAGCCGGCCGCCCCGGCCGGAGGGGTGCGGCCCGTCGAGGAGCCGGACCCGGAGTGGGAGATGGAGGAGCCCGAGCGTGAGGACTGACTGACAGATCCCACCGTGTGCATGGTGGGTTGGGGCCCCGCCCTGGCGTTCGTCGCCGGGGGCGGGGCCTTGGTCATTCCCAGCGTGTCCATGGTGGGCCGGGCGGGGGTTCGGGGTGGGCGCGCAGGTCCGCGCCGAGGGGTGGCGGGCCGCCGTCGAGGTGGGCGGTTCACACCGTGTCCACGGTGGGCGCAGCGGGGCCGGCCGCCCCGGCCTGGCGGGGGTCGGTTGCGGTGGGTGAGGCGGTGGCGCGCTCGGCGCGGCTCGCGGGGGTGTCTGCAGGTGGGTCGGCTTGCCGACGAGCTGGTGGGTTCTGTGGGCGGTTCACACCGTGTCCACGGTGGGTTCTGTTCGGGTCGGCGGACCGGTGGCTGATCACGTCTTGTAACAGTGGCCCGAGGCCGGGCCCGCCCTTTCGCCGCTTCGCGCGCGCTGATCCGCCGTCTCTTCCGGCCGGTGGCCGAGTGCTGCCGTAGGCCCATGGTTCTGTCCGGTACATGATGGCTGCTGGTGTGTTGATCTTCTTTCCCTCTCCGGCCCGTCCGCCGTGCTGCCTCTCCTGTTGCTGGTCTGCTCTCCCCTTGTTGATCTTCCGTCTCCTCCTCCCCCGCCGTTGTGTCTTCTGTCCCTGTTGCTGTGATCCTCTTTTTTAACTCAACACACCGTTGCATCACGATCCGATGGTCCGTACTCTGATCACCATGACCGCCAAAGTGACGTTCGGGAGCAGCCCGGACTACCTCCTGGCTTCTGTCGGTGCGCGGTCAGATGACTACTACCTCCAGGCCATCGAGCAGGACGGCGAGCCGCCGGGGGTCTGGGTCGGTAACGGGGCTGCGGATCTTGGTCTCTCGGGTGAGGTTGACCCCGAGGTTTTCCGCGAGATGTACACACATCTCATCCACCCGGATTCCATCGAGCAGGTACAGAACGTGACGGCTGAGCGCTGGAAGGCGCACCGCAAGGCCAACCCGGAGTTGAAGGCCGGCACCGACGAATACCGAGCTGCGAAGGGTGCCATCAAGGCTGAGGTGCTCAAGGAGTACCGCCTTGGTGAGTCGGCACGGGACTTCTCGCAGAGCACGGAGAGTAAGGTCCGTAAGGCCATCGAGAAGTTGGGCGAGCACGCGACGCCCGAGCAGCAGCGGGCCGCTGAGATGGGTGTCCGGCGGAACCCGACTAAGAACGTCACCTATGCCGACGTCACGTTCAGCGCACCGAAGAGCTGGTCTGTCTTCCACGCCAGCCTGCAGGTGGAGGCGGCCCAGGAGCTGGCTGCCGGGAACCCGGAGCGGGCCGCCGAGCTGACCGCTCAGGCGGAGCAGGTCTGGCTGGCGTTGAAGGACGGAGCGGCCGCCGGCCTTGACCACATGCAGGAGCACGCCGGGTACGCGAGGTCCGGTCGGTTCGCCGGATCGAAGGGCGAGAAGACCACCGGCAAGAGGGTGGACGCTCACGAGTGGACCGCCGCCGCTTTCGCCCAGCACACGTCCCGGGACGAGGGTCCGCAGCTCCACATCCACACGGCGGTTTTCAACCGGGTGAAGTACACGGTCATGGACCCGGTGACCGGTGAGGAGATCACCAAGTGGGGTGCGCTCGACGGAACGCTGCTGCTGCGCGAGGCCAAGGCCGCAGGGCATCTGTTCGAGCGGGTCGCGGAGGAGAGCCTGACGCGGCGCCTTGGTGTTCGATTTGAGATGCGCCCGGACGGGGTCGTCCGGGAGATCGTGGGGATCTCCCAGGAGCTGCGGGACTTCCACTCGACCCGCCGCCACACGGTGGTGGCGGGGGTCAAGGTGCTGGCCGAGGCGTACGAGGCCAAGCACGGTGTCCGGCCCAGTGCTCACACGCTCGCCAAGATGAGCGAGGAGGTCGTTCTGGCGTCGCGGAAGCAGAAGAGCCACGACGGGATGACCCGTGAGGAGCTTCTGGAGCGGTGGGAGAGCACCACGAAGGCCGCCATCAAGACGTCCCTGGCGGACATCCCGAAGATCGTTGCCGAGACGTCCGCCGAGCGCGGTATCGAGGCCGAGGCGTTCGACCCCGCCCAGGTGATCCGGGAGTCCATCGAGGCCACGCAGAAGCGGCGGTCCGCCTGGACCCGGGCCGACCTGCAGGTCGAGATCGTCAAGCACCTGCCGGACTGCCTTGGTGGTCTGGAGAGTGACCAGCTCACCGGGCTGGTCAGGGAGTTGACCGAGATCGCCCTGCACCGGCCGACGGACTCCGAGCTGGTGGCGCTGGCGGGGCCCGAGCTGATCCCGATGCCCCGCTCTCTGCAGATGGCCGACGGCACTCCGATCTACCAGGTTCCCGGGGGCGAGCAGTACGCGACGAAGGGTCACATCGAGGCCGAGCGGCGGCTGCTGGACGACGCGGTGCAGGTGGGCGGCTTCGCACTCTCGGAGGAGCAGATCGAGCGCGCCCTGGAAGGCCGGAGCCTGCTGCCCGGCCAGGAGGCCGCGTTCCGGGGCATCCTCGGGGGCGGCCGCCAGGCGGACGTGCTGATCGGCCCGGCCGGGTCTGGCAAGAGCTACCTGTCCGCCGCGATCCACGACGCCTGGCGGGACACCGGCCGCTCGGTGATCGGCCTCACCACCTCGGAGCGCGCCGCCCGGGTGCTCTCCGGCGAGGGCGTCGAGCACGTCAGCAACCTGGCGATGTTCATCAACTCGAACAAGGCGCTGGCCAGCGGGACGAGCACCCCCGCGCTGGAGAAGCTGCGGCTGCGGCCGGGCCAGCTGGTGATGCTGGACGAGGCCGGCATGACCGAGACCACCGAGATGGACGAGGTCCGCCGGCTGGTGCGCGAAGCCGGGGCGAAGCTCATCTACGCAGGTGACTACGCCCAGCTGACCTCTGTCGGGGCCGGCGGCATGCTGCGGGAGATGGCCCAGCACGCCGGAGTCGAGGTCTTCGAGCTCGATGAGGTGCGCCGCTTCAACCACCACTGGGAGCGCGAGGCGTCGCTGGAGCTCCGCGAGGGCAACACCGACGTGCTGGACGCCTACGAGACGCACGGCCGCCTGCAAGGCGGTGACGTCGAGGAGATGCTGACCGCCGCCTACCAGGACTGGCTGGCTGACACCCTCAACGGCCACAACTCCCTGCTGATCGCCACCTCTCAGAAGCAGGCCGACCAGCTGGCCGCGATGGCCCGGGCCGACCTGGTCCGCCTCCACCGGGTGGAGGCCGACGGCATCCACCTCAGCCAGCGCGGGATCACCTTCGGCGTCGGCGACCAGGTCCAGCTGCGCGAGATCGACCGCAAGGTGAAGAGCCACAGCGGTGACCGCTTCGCGGTGAACCGCGATGTGGTCACCGTGGTGGACGCGAACCAGGCCACCGGCACCCTGACGGTTCGTTACGACGACGGCGAGCTGATGAGGCTGCCGAGCAACTACGTGAGCGAGCACGTGGACCTCGCGTACGCGGGCACGGTGCACGCCTCCCAGGGCCGCACCGTGGACCGTTGCCGGAGCCTTGCCGAGGCCGGGGACACCCGGGAATCGCTGTACGTCGCACTCACCCGAGGCAAGGACGGCAACTGGGCCTACGTCGTCACGCGCCAGACGGTGTCCGAGCTGGACGGCCCAGACCAGCCCGTGGTGGAGAAGATGGCGGTTCTCTCCCAGGTGCTGGAGAACTCCGGCGCCGAGCTGGCGGCCACCGCGGTGCTCCGTCAGAACCTGCAGGACAGCGTCTCCTTGGTCCGTTGGTCGTTCGTGCTGGACGACCTTGCCGACCAGCACGCCCAGCAGCGGTTCGGGCAGCTGATCCACGACACCCTCGGACCGGAGCGCTACCGGGAGATCCGGGACGATGAAGCGTACGGGCCGCTGGTCCGGCTGGCCCGTGCCGCCGAGGCGGCCGGCCACGACCCCGAGGTGCTGCTGCAGAAGGCGATGCTGGGCGACCTGTCGGACGCCCGGAACGTCACCCGGGTGCTGCACGACCGGCTGGAGAAGCAGTTCGACGCCGCCGACCGGGCCCAGGTGCGGACGGACGAGCGCGACGTGCGCGAGCACGTCCAGGCCCAGGAGCAGGCCGTTCCCGAGGTGCTGGGCGCCGCTCAGCTGGCCGAGGTGGTCCCGCAGGCCGAGGAGGTCCGGCCGGAGCTGGTCATGGTCTACGACGAGACCGTGGGCGGGTGGGTCCGGCACGAGCCGGAGACCGACACCGCACCGGAGTTCGCCGAGGAGGCCACCGAGGCCGAGGTGCCGCAGTGGACGGGCCAGTGGAACGAGGAGACCGACGAGTGGGACCTGCACCAGGTCAACGGGCCCGAGCAGGTCGAGGTCCCGGCACCGGTCATGACGTGGGACTACGACGCCCAGGCGTGGGTGCAGCACCAGGACCAGGCCGACGTGGAGCCGGAGGTGTGGGTGCTCGCCCCGCCGGCCCCGCGCGGCGCTGACCAGGACTCGCTCGACCGGCTGCAGCAGCAACCCGCCTACGGTCAGCAGCACACCGGCCCCAGTGTCTACGACGCGGCCGAGGGCGAGTGGGTCGAGGTCGAGGTACCGACCGCGCCGTGGCAGGCCGTCGAGGCTCAGTGGCTCGACCAGCTCACCGAGTTGAACACCGGGCTGGAGGTACTGCACTCCGGTCAGGAGGACCAGCGTCGGATGGAGCTGGCGGACGAGCACCGCGCCGCGGCCGAGGAGCGCGGCCGCTGGCAGAGCCGGGTGGCCGAGATCCCGGGCGAGCGGGGCGAGACCGCCCGGGCCGTCGCCGAGCTGATGGACGGTCGGCGCCTGCTGCTCGGCCAGGAGCTGGCCGACGCCAAGGAACTGCCGCAGTGGGCCCAGTCGCTGGGCGAGGCGCCCGACGTCTGGCAGACCGAGCAGCGCCAGGAGTGGATCGAGCGCGCCGGGTCGGTTGCGGCCTACCGCGAGGCTCACGGTTGGAAGAGCGAGGTGTCCGCGATCGGGCCGAGGCCCAAGCGCGGCGCGGTGGACTTCCAGCTGGACTGGGACCGGGCGTTCCGGGCCCTTGGCGAGCCGGAGGAGCGCCGGGAGCTGGTGGGCGCCACTGACGCCGAGCTGCGGGAGATGGTGGACCGCTACGAGCGGGAGGAGGCGTGGGCACCGCTGCACGTCGCCGACCAGCTGCAGAGCACGCACGAGACGATCCAGCAGCTGGAGCGGGAGTCCGCCCAGCGCCGGATCACCATGCTGGAGGCCCCGGAGGACCAGCGGGCACTGCTGGATGTCGAGGGTCAGGACGCCGTCCGGGAGGCCGCCGTGCTGCGGTCGAGGCTGTCCGCGCTGGAGGAGATTCACCAGGTCCGTGGTGACTGGCACGAGCACACCGAGGAGACCCGCGAGCGGGCCCAGGAGGCCCGCCGCCAGTTGGAGCTTCGTCACCAGGACGTCGAGCCCGCAGAGCCGGAGGTCGAGGAGCACCACCAGGGCGAGGAGCTGACCGCAGACGGCCAGTTCCCGGAGGCTGCGTGGGAGATGGCCGAGCCCGAGGCGGAACTGCCGGAGGCGGAGCCCGAGTTCGCGGCCGGCGCCGCCGAGGTGGAGCACGAGGACGTCCACCAGGACGTCGAGCCCGCAGAGCCGGAGTACCAGGAGCCCGCCCCTCAGCAGTCCGAGACGATGCGGCGGTACCACGAGGAGCTGCTGCTGGGCGGCCCGGCTGCCGAGCAGGAGCACCGCCCCGCCGAGCGCCAGGCCCCCGCCGTCGAACCCCCGGTGGTCGCCGAGGTGGAGCCTCTGGCGGGTGACAGCCTGCTCGGTGCTCTCTCCCACGCCCAGTCCGCCCGCGGAATCATGGACGACCGCGCCGCCTACCAGGATCAGAAGCTGATCGAGGCTCAGGCCGCCATAGAGGCGGTGACGGCCAGTCGGGCCGCCGCCGAGGCAGTCCGGGAGGCGGCCCCGGCCGTCCCAGCCGCCCAGGCGGTCGAGGTGCCGGTGGTCCAGGTTCCGCAGGTCGAGGTCCCGCAGATCCAGATCCAGATCCAGTAAGAGGGGTAGGAAGCATGACAGCAGGTCAGTGCCAGGGTGGGCGGTTCTACGACGTCACGTTCAGCACGCCGAAGAGGTTCTCCGTGCTGGGCACGCCGACCAGCGCGGAGGCCGTCGAGACGGCGGTGCTGCGTGGGGGCGTGCGTGCCGCGCGGGTTCTGCGCGGTCTGTCCGTGACCGGGGGCACCGAGCTACGGTCGAACCATGGCGAGTAACGGCTGGCAGCAAGGCGACGGTAGGGGCGAACACCCCGGGCCGGGCCTTAGTGCTGCGTCCCGCATCAACGTCCCGCAGCCGCCCCCGGGGCTGGCTCCCTACACCGTGCCCGGAGGGGCGACGAGCGTCCCGCCCCGGCCGGCCACTCCACCGGCCCCGGCACCGACCGGCGTTCCCTCAGTGGTGATCCACAGCCGCGCGGAGCTGGAGGCACTGCGGGACGACGCCCAGGCCGAGCTGGAGGCCACGGAGGAGTCGTTCCGGCTGATGTGGCTGGACCCCCGCCACCGGGGCGAGGGTCTGACCGGCATCCTGAACGCCGTCCGATGGCTGCTCGGCGAGCGCCCGTTGGCACCGATCAGCAACGAGGTGGACCCCGCCAACCCCCTGCCCGCACCCCGCTCGATCGGCAGCGAGAAGATCGACGCCGAGGACCGGGTGATGGGACGAGGCGAGTACCGGCAGACGTGGAGCGAGTGGTACGCCGGTGGGGTGCTGCGGACGCTGGAGTGGGCGACGATCACGCACAACCCGAGGCCCAGGCCGATCTCCGAAACGATGTAGCAGCAGGTCAGAACAGCGAAGGGCCCCGGGAACCGATCGGTTCCCGGGGCCCTTCGTCTGTCAAACGATCAGGGGGTGGCAGCGGCGGCCGCTGCCTCCCTCTCCTGCATGGCGAGCACTCGTTGAGTGATCTTGTCCTGCTCGGCGTCCAGGTTGACCGTCCGCTCCGGTGCCTTGCTGGCCACGTGGGCCTGCTCGGCCTTGCAGTGCTTGAGCGCGTCCTGGATTTCGCGCTGGAGCATCGGGCGCCAGCGGATGAACCACTCCGCCTGACGGGACGGCGAGGCGTCCGCCTCCAGGTGGGCCCAGCACCACATTCCGTACAGCGCCCCGGTGAACTGGACCGCGTCGCCGTGCTCGATCCAGCAGGGCTGCATGGTCTCGCGGTAGTCCTCGGGGAAGTACCGGCGCCAGATCGTCTCTCGCCAGTGCACCAGTTCGTGCAGGGCGTCGTGCATCTGCTGGGCCGTCATGGCGGACCAGTTCATCAGCCGGGTGGCCTTGCCCTCCTTGACGGCCAAGGAGGTGAGGATGCGGCTCATCTCCACGACCTTGCCGGGCAGGTCCATCGTGTCGATGGTGTCCAACCGCGCGTTTGCCTTGGCGGCCGCCGTACCGGCCTCATTGGACTTGGTGTTGACAACGGCGATCATGCTGGTGAGACGGTTCTCCGCCATCTTGACCAGCGATTCCGGTTCGACCCGGAGCTTGGGTACGTCGGGCACCTTGGGTTCCTCCTCAGTGGGCTGACGGGTGGTCACCAGGACAGGTTGTCACCAGCGGCGCGGGGCAGGTCGGTGGACTCAGCGGCCGGCGCCTGCACCGGCTGGACGGCGGGCTGCTGCACCGGCACGGTGGGCGAGTAGTTGGGCTGCGGGGGGATGTTGTACGCGGCGGGCTGCTGCACCGGCACGGTGACCGGGGGAGCGGGCACGAACACCGGCACGGGGGCGGGCTGGTAGGCCGGGGCAGACTGCTGCTTGACCAGCTGCACGCCCTGCTTGGCCAGCAGCTTCTGGGCCTTGCGCTCGGCGCGCTCGGCCTGCTTCTCCTCCTTGAGCGCCAGCTTGACGTCCTTGCGCTTCCAGGTCGGCACGTAGGTCACCTTGACCGGGCCGCCGGCGCGCTGGAAGTAGAGGCCGTGACCGGCCTTCATCTCCCGGACGTCCTTCTGCGGCATGACCCTGATGCGCCGGATGCTGTGACTCTCGGTCGGCTTGCCCTCCCGGTCCTTGCTGACGGAGACCACCGTCTGGTCCGCGTCGCCCACCAGCAGGGACAGCCGCTCCAGGTCTTCCGGGAGGCTCAGGCCGCCCAGCGCGAACTTGTTGCAGTTGGTGTAGATGCTCTTCGCCCCGTTGACGCCCCAGCGCTCTTCCAGCTGGGCGTACGACTGGACGGAGATCTCCATGTGGATGTTCCAACCGCCCGCGTCGTTGCTCCACTTGTTCAGCGGGAGCGGGCAGATCGTCGCCGCCTCATCGAGCACGAACCGGACGTACGGGTCGATCCGGCCACCAGCGCGCTTGGCCCAGACCTTGGCCTCCTGGTAGACCTCCGCCACCAGGCAGGAGTACAGCGGCGCGATCGAGCCCCGGTCCCGGTCCTCACCCATCAGGTACAGGGTTCCCTGCGTGGCCAGCAGCTCGTACGCGGTGAACTCCGGCTGCCCGGGGAGCGGGAGGACGATCTGCGCGATCGAGGGGTCCGAGAGGAATTCGAGGGTGGGCGCCAGGGACATGTACACACCGTCAGCGGTCTTGTCGGGCGCCTCCATCTCCTGACGGAGCGTCTGCAGCCAGCCCTCGGGGAGCCGAGCGGCGTTGGCCTCCATGATCCGCAGCGGTTCCTGGTTGTCCGAGTCGGAGACCCACCGGGCCACGTCGATGAGCGTGCCGTTCACCAGGGCGGCCGCCATCATCAGGTTCCGCAGCAGGGCGAAGGAGTGGCTGTCCCAGAAGGTCTGGTTGGTCAGCGCCTCCCCCTTGCTGCTGCCCGCGAGGAGGTAGCCGGCGCGGCGGATGGCGATGGTGGGATCGGTGCAGCCGCGGACCGGGTTCCACCGGACCGTGTTGGTGATGCCTTCCAGATCGGAGTTGAACACCCAGACCGGGCGGCCGTCCTTCCTGCGGAGGGCGTGGGTCAGGGTGTACAGGTCGGAGCGGGTGGAGGTGGCCACGCAGGCCCCTGCGGCGTCGATGATCTGCCCGCCCATCCACGCCGACTTGCCCGCGCGCGGCGGTGCGAAGATCAACACGGAGTCTTCGCAGGCGATGTACAGCGACTTGTTCCAGATCGCGTCCGTGCCGAGCATCACGCCCAGGTCGAGCGCGGTGACGTCCTTGCGGCCGACCAGCGCGGGCCGCAGCTGGCTCACCCGGTTGAGCAGTTGACGCTCGCCCATCAGCTCGGCGATCTCCTTCTGGCTGGCGAAGCCCGTCCCCTTGGGCAGAGGCAGGGCGCGCGCCTTACCGGCATCGGCCTGCTGCTTGAGGTGCAGGTATCCGACGAAGAGGCCGGCCGCGCCCAGGGCGGACGCGGTGAACCACTGCCCGGGGATGCCGTCCACCAGGGTGTTGACCACGCCCCAGATGTCCATGTCCGGGGTGGGGACCGGGTTCCCCTCGGCCGGCGCGGCGCCGAGCACGAGGGGAGCCGCAGCCAGCAGGCCCAGCCCGGCCCGCTTGTTGGTGCAGCAGTCGTCAGTGGTGTCGGTGCTGTCGGTAGTCTTCTTGGTACGGGCCATGGAGTCGGGTTTCTCCCTCTGGTCTCAAGCCCTCGGTCAGGCGCTGAACCCGCCGGGCCGGGGGTGTTCTGTATGCACCCGTGACGGGACGATCACGGTACGCCCCCCCTGTGACAAACGGGGAGGAAGTTTCCTTGGTGACGGGACGATTGTAACCCTAAAGAGTCTTGAACTTCAAGACTCTGGAACTCTTTTGCTCGGTTCTTCCGGGAGTCTGCTCGGCTGGCAGTGCGTGACGCTCGGAGGCCGGTAGGCCCGCGCTCGGCGGAGCGCAGGGGGTGCTCGGCGAACGGCGAAGGTCCGGCATCCCGCGCTCGGTTGGCGCTCGGCGGGGTGCCGGACCTCTTGGTGGCCGACCGCCAAGAGGTGGCCACCGACCGCTCCCGGCCTCCCGCCGAAGGGGCGGGGGACCGGGAGCGGTGGGTGCTCGATCAGGCAGTGTCGGACGTGCGCTCGGCGGAATCCGGACCGCGCTCGGCGTCCGAGGCGTTGCGCTCGGCGGCGCTCGGCGCCTCGTTGGCGATCATCAGCTGCCGTGCGCGCATGAAGTGGAGCCTCCAGTTCCGGGCGTTACTCTCCGAGATGGAGAACTGCTCCGCCAAGTCCCGGGCGGTGGCGGTGGGCAGGTTGCTGGTGACCGCGTACAGGTACTCCTCCCACGCCTTCTGCTTCGGCTCGCTGTTGCGGAAGAAGATCCCATCCGAGGGGACGCGGCCGTCCCGCATGTCCGCCGACAGCCCCTCCCAGACACCCTCCCGCAGGTCGATCAGCACCTGCTCGGCCTCCACCAGCTGGCGCTCCAGCGTCTCGGTGCGGGAGGCCGCCCGACGGGCCACCTCAGCCGCCTGACGGGCGGAGTCCTCGGCCTCAGCCCGCCGCTTGCCGTGCGCGGTGAGCTCGGCGTTCTCCTTCTGGACGGCGCTCTGCAGCTCCGCCAGCTTCTCCTCCAGGCGCCGGGCCTCAGCGGCCGCCACCTCCGCCTTGTCCTCGGCAGCGGCGCGGGAGTCGAGGGTGGTCTGCAGCTCCGTCTCCAGCCCGGCCAGACGGGTGGCAGCGTCCCGGATCTCCTCCTCCAGCTGGTCCTTCTGCTCGGCCGCGGTGAGGCCGGCCGCCTCCAGCTTCTGCTTCTTCTCCTCCGCCTCAGTGACCAGCTCGGCCGCCTTCTCCGCCTGCTGACGGAGAGTCGCGGACTTGTCGGTCAGCTCCCCGATCTCGGTCTCAAACTTGAGCCGAGCGGACGCAAGTTCAGTCCGAGCGCGCTCAACGTCCTTCCGAGCGCGGCCCGATTCGACGGCAGCGGCAGCCAGCTCCGCCGCCTTCTTCTCTGCCAGGTCCACGGCTTCCGCCGCCTTCGCCTTCGCGGCCTCAGCTTCGGTCCGAGCGTTCTCGGCTTCCAGCCGAGCGCGCTTGGCGTCCTGCCGAGCGGACTCCGCCTCCTGCCGAGCGGCGACCGCTTCGGCCTCATGCGCGGCCGCCTGCAGCCGGCGCGCGGCGGGCATGATGGCCACCTCCTCCATGATCTTGGTGACCAGTTCGGAGTTCTCGGTGGGCACCACGGCCAGGTCGTCGGTGCGGGTCCACCCGGCCAGCCCCCGCATCACGGCCAGGGCCTGAGAGCTGTTCGTGCCGAAGTCGGCCCGGTCGAGGGACTTGTTCGTCTTCTCCCGCTGCTCGGTCAGCTGCTGGGCGAGCTTCGCGGCGTCCCTGCGGCCGGCGCGCTTCTGCTCGCCCTTCTCCTTCGTGCTCTTCGCCGTCGCCTCCAGCATCTGGCGGAGGAGGAACAGCTGGCGGGCGGCCCGCTTCGCGGAGACGGCCCTCACCAGGTCAACGTCCTTGCCGTTCGGGTCAACCCCGAGATTGGCGAAGGTCTCCGCCCAGCGGGTGCGCCAGAGCATGACGATGAACCGGACCGGACCTGCCTGACCCTTGGCCAGCACCTCCTCCTCCGCATCGCCGTTGGCCGTCATCCGGTTGCGCAGCTCCAGCTCGACCACCCAAGCCGCCGCGATCGGCATCAGCGCCATGAACGGGGCGGCCGCGAGCGAGGGGGAGTGCACCGCGTTCGCCCAGGCCGAGAAGAAGACGAGCGCCCAGGCGGTGTAGTGCATCGCCTTGAGGTTGCGGGTCCACCCGGTGGTCCCGGTGGACTTCGTGTAGAGCATCCCGAACAGGGTCAGTTCCAGCAGGTCAAACATGATCACGAAGCCGAGCCGGAACACCCCTTCGAGGTGGCCCTGCTCGTGGGCGAATCCCCACAGGCCGCCCACCGACACCAGGGTGCCGGCCAGAGCCACCTTTCCCTGCGGACCCATCTCGTTGAGGAACGACAGCAGTCCGCTGGCCGCCGCCTGGTCGCTGCCGGGCTTCCCGAAGAGGAAGCGCCACAGCGCGAAAAGCCCGAGGCAGACGGCGGCCAGGGCGAGCACCCCGACGGCCAGCAAACCCCACAGGGGAAGCTTCTGCAGCCCCTCCCACACCGGCTGCAACACGTCGGGGATCTGGCTCGAACCCGCCGCTGACCTGCGGAAATCTGCCGCCATACTGTTGTTGTGGCGCATGTTGGTCTCCATCTGCGTCTGGACCTCGGCGGCGACCTAGGAAGCTCCGCCGGGGTCTGCTTCTATCTCGGAGTCTTGAACTCTTGGAGCGCGTGAGTCACGTTCTCACGAACTACTCGACTGCCTGCGTGCACGGGTCTTGGGCGCCGGAGCTTCCGGGGCCGGGCCCTCTTCGAGTTCCCGGAGCCGGGTGGACCGGTCCTCCAGGTGCTTGACGTACGAGAGCAAGGAGGACCGCAGCTGGTCCTCGGTGTCGCCCTCCAGGACGTCGCGCCGGGCCAAGAGGAAATCGCACGCAACCCGGATGACCGTGTTGGCGGTGATGCGCTCGGCCTTGGACTCCCGGGCGCCCTGCAGCTCCCGGGCCAGCACGTCCAGCTCGATCTGCTGGTCACCCCTCAACTGGACATATTTGGGGGTGGTCGTCTTCTTCGCGGCGGCCGCGGCCTGACTGAGCGTCGTGGAGCGCCGGGCGCGGGTGGTGGTGTTCGTGGGGTCCTCCTTCGGCGGCACGCTCGCGCCGACGACGTCGGAAATGTCCCTCTTGCCTGCCATCAGCTGCCTGCCTTCCGTGTACGGGCGGTGGTCTTCTTCCTCGGACTGGGCACCTTCTCCACGGCCCAGGCCGGCCGGGGGACGCGGTCCGCCAGGCCGAGCGCCGCCAGGACTTCGTCCGCCAGGTCGAGCGCGTCCTTACCCGGCTTGTGCCAGGTCTTGCTGGTGCCCTCGGTGATCGGGATGCCCATCTGCCCCGCGTCCTGATGGGCCACCAGCTCCCGCATGTGGGTGCGGAACACCGGGATGCCCGCCAGGTCGAGGGTGTCGAGGGTGCGCACGGCCTTGGCCTTGCGGGCAGCGTCCACCTTGGACATGACGACGCGGTACGGGTGCCCCGTCGGGATCACGATCTCCCGGATCGAGGACATGATGGCCCGGGCCTCCAGGTAGTCCAGCGGCAGCGGCACCACGATCAGGTCGCCGTCACAGGTGGTTTTCAGGATCTCCCTGTCCCGGTGCGGCGCGTTGTCGATCACGATGAACCGGTACTGCCGTGCCCGCCGGAGGCCGGCCAGCTTGGCCGGGTCGTCCTCTGACGCGAAGTCGAAGGTGGCGGGGAGCTCCAGCAGGTCGTACAGCTCCTGCGCGTTGCCCTCCTTCTGCTCCGGATCGGCGTCCAGCAGCAGGGTCCGGCCGACCTTCCCGAGCGACCACGCGAGCAGGAAGGCCAGCGTGCTCTTGCCGATGCCGCCCTTCCCGCCCCACAGCACGACGATGAGCGGCGGGCCGTCCCAGGGTGGGGGTTCCACCTGTTCTACCTGCGGCATTGCTGTCTCCCTCTCGGTTGCCCCCGTACTACGTGCGCCACAGAGCTTAGGAGCTGGACACTCCGCGACTCACGTAGGCAGGCTGATCAGGAGTCAGTCAGTCCCGTGATCTTGACCTCAGAAACAATCATACTCCCGAAGTCTTGAAGTTCAAGACTCTGAGGGTCTACAGTTGTGAGTACGGCGAGAGGGCCGGTGGTCAACAGCCCACCGGCCCTCTGCCCGGGGGGTTACAGCCCCCCGTACTACCTGCAGCCGAGCGTGTCACCGCTCCGCAGGCACGGACCGATCCCCCGGAAGGGAACCGTCATGAGCCAGTCTCTCAGGCCCCAGCTCCGCCACCTGATGGTGGTCAACCGTCAGCAGCACCAGGTCGGGCACCGGGTGCTCGCCGTGGGCCGCATCCGCCCGCAGACGTGCACCAACTGCTGCGGTGAGCGGCGCGTCCAGGCCGGCCCCGCCGGTCCCTCGGTGCCGTGCCCGGTGTGCTCCCTGTCCGCCGTGGACACCAAGGCGGTGGCCCGATGAGCGGCCCGCAGTCCACCCCGGAGCCCGTCCGCCAGCCGGCGGTGGCCAGCACCACCAGCCTGCAGGAGTCCGCGTACCACCTGGCCCAGCAGACCCAGGCCGCCGTGGGCAGCTCCACCCCGGCCCTGCCCCCGGCCACCGTGCGCACCGACAGCCGCTGACCACCCGTCACCGCCCCGGCCGGGGCGAAGGCGAGGACGTCGCCGCCCCGGCCGGGCACCCGCTTGGGAGAGACCGATGGACAACAACCTGAACCGCGTGCCGTTCCACGAGCTCCAGCTGGCCGACCCGGCCGCCGTCGAGCAGTGGGCCGCCACCGCCCTGTTCAGCACCGACAACACCACCGACGAGCTGGCCGGCACCCCGGGCGCGCTGGTCCGCCCGCTGGTGCGGGCCGTGGTCTGGAGCCTGACTGAGGCCGAGCGCCAGGGTCTGCTGCAGAGCGCCCGCGAGGACGACCCCGCCGGAGCCGAGGCCCGGATGGCCGTGTGCACCACGGCCGTTCGGGGTGCTGCCCAGTGGTCGCTGCTGGCCGGTTGGCAGGTGGCCCGATGACCGCCACCTCCTACAACGCCTACCAGGCCCGGACCCAGGTCACCGCGATGGCCGCGATGCTGGCCGCCCTGCTCGGCGCACTGGCCGCGCTCCGGTTCGGCCACGCCGACCAGGCCGGGCAGCTGGCCGTCCTCGGGTACGGCGCCGTGCTCGGCGCCGGCGCCCTGTGGCTGGAGGTCCGCCCGCTGGCCGCCCTGCTGGCCACCTTCCGCCTGACGGCCGCCCTGCTGGTCGCGCTGGCCACCGCGCCCCGGACGTGGCGGGGACGCAGGGCCGCCGGATGGTGAACCAGCCCCCCGGGTTCCAGCCGTTCCAGGGCGAGCAGCTGGAGCTCCAGTTCAGCACCGAGCCGCCGACCCCGCAGGAGCTGCAGGCCAGCGTGGACGCGCTCCAGGCCGTCACGGACGAGCTGATCCGCCAGCAGCAGGAGGGCGAGGCCGAGGAGGCCCGGACCCGGGCCCAGCAGCACGAGCAGCAGCAAGTCCAGCACCACGGACGAGAGATGGAGATCACCCGATGAACGAACCGACGAGCCAGCTCCCGGAGTGGCTGCTGGCGCACGCCCAGCGCCCCCTGCCCCTGCCCGCCGCCGAGCCGGAGCCGCCGCAGATGATGAGCGCCGCCCGGTGGGTGGCCACCCGCTACAGCGGCCGCATCCTGCCCGGCCTGACCACCACCACGGTGCTGATCCTGGCCAGGCTCTGGAACGAGCAGGGCGCCGCCCAGGACGTCGGCAACGCCATGCTGATGGGCGCGCTGGCCACCGCCACCGCCGCCGCCGGCACCGTGTCCGCGCTCGGCCAGAACGGGGACAGCGCGGTGACCGCCACCGCCTACGGAGCCTCAGCGTCCCTGGTCCTCACCGCCGTTGCCGCCTACACCACCCAGTGGCCGCTGGCCATCCTGATGTGGCTGCTGGCGACCGGTGCCGTCTACGCGCTGGCCGCCCCGCACTGGCGCCGGGCGAAGGAGCGCGCCGCCGAGCACAAGGCCGAGTTCCGGCTGCAGGCGTTGAAGTCGCAGACCGAGGTCACCACCACCGCGATGCGCGTCACCGGGGCGGTGCAGGTCGCCAGCACGCTGGGCCAGCTGGAGCAGGCGTGGATCGCCCGCCGGGCGCTGGACGTGCTCGACCAGGACCAGGGCGCCCAGGGCGTCAACCTGCTGGACGCAGTCGAACCGAAGGCCCTCGGGCGGAGCTGAGTGGCCGTCATGATGAACACGGGAGGACGACACATGGTGTGGGGACTGGCCACCGTGGTGGTGATCGTGGCGGGCGGGCTGTTCCAGCTGTGGCGCCACCGCAAGCAGGACGAGGCGATCCAGGCCCGGCTGGACCCGTACCGGTTCGGCGGCCCGGTCGTCCCGGGGCCCGTCACCGCGTACGCCGCCGCCCCGGAGATCGGGGACGAGCTGGAGGCCCTGCTGCGGGTGCAGATGGAGCAGGCCCACGGCGCTCCGTTCGGCCAGGACGAGCACCGCGAGCACCTGCTGAGGTGGGCCGCTCTGCGCGACCGGATCGCCCTGCAGGAGGAGCACGACGGTTCGGTCTACGACGTCGCGGGGGAGGCCGCGGACCGCGCGGCGCAGGCTCTGCGCAGCCATGACCACGTCTGGGAGAAGGAGGCCGGCCCCCACGGGCCGCGCTCGATCCAGTGGACCCAACAGGCTGGCGGTCGGGGGTACGTCCGCCAGGAGTACGCCGTGTGGCGTGCAACGACGAGGAGGACCGCGTGAGCACCGAGACGGAGAACGTCCCGCCCTACCTGCGGGATCTGCCGCACGGCCGGTTCCACGATCACGAGGAGCTGGCGAAGCACATCAACGAGGGCACCGTGGTGTCCACCCTGCCCTACCGGGGCGAGGTCACCCAGGTGGTGACCACCCGCCCCGACCCGTACGGCCGACGGCTGGTGTTCGGCGTGATCCGGGAGACGTGGTTCGGGGACCAGGCCAGCCAGTGGGTCCGGTTCCTGACCGTCGAGGCCGCCCAGCAGTGGCAGCAGGACACCGTGGCGTACTGGCTCCGCAGGCACGGCGGAGAGTACAGCCCCAGTCAGCACTTCACGTGCTGGTCGAGCCAGGACGGCTCATGGGCGGTGGAGATCGACCGCCACCGGCAGCGGTACATCACCGTGCTCGGCACCCGCCCGACCGGCCAGCGCACCGAGTGCTTCAGCGCCACCAGGTCCCTGCAGTCCGAGGTCCAGGTGGAGGAGGACGAGGCACACCGGATCTTCGAGGAACACGGACTGACCCACTTCCGCGAGGTCTTGGAGGAGCGCGGGTGGGCCCGCTTGGTCGAGGTGCTGCCCGTCGGTCCCGAGGAGTGGCCGCCGAGCATGAAGACCGAGTTGGAGCAGGTGCAGGCCCGCGCCGAGCGCCGAGCCGCTGCTGCCGAGCGCGAAGCCGCCGACGCCGAGCAGGGCCGAGCAGCCGCCGAGCTGGCCGAGCCGAGCACCGCCGAGAGGCCGGCCGATCCGGAACTGCGGTTGCTGGAGCGGCTGCTAGCCGTGCTCCGCAGGTTCGCGGCGGCCGCCACCCGCCGGGCCGCCAGTTGCAGCTGGTGCACCGCCCAGTCCGGTTTCCCGGTCAAGGGCCACCCCACCCTCAGCTGCCAGGGGTACATCGAGGAGGCCCGCCGACGGGCCGCCGAGGACGAGCTGACCACCACCACCGAGGAGAAGGCCCAGTGACCAGCACCAACGAGACGGGCCGTCAGAGCATCGCGGCGAACGCGGACACCCAGGCGGACTGGCTGGTGGGCGGGGTGATGGACTTCTGGGCCGTCAGCGCCCGGGCGCACCTGCGTGCCTACCTGCTGGCCGCCGAGCTGGAGGGCGCCAGCACGGAGACCATGCGCAGGTGGGCCGCCAACCCGGCCAGCCCGGAGCCGCTGGAGATCCTGCGGCGCCATCCCGACCAGGCCCCCGCGAGCTGGCTCACCGTGCTGGAGGACGCAGCCTCCCCGGGCGGACTGCCCGACACCTACCACCAGGGTCTCCAGGCCGTCATGCTGGCCGCCGTGGACCAGGTCATCCTGGCCGAGGCCGACCGGGAGCGGTACGAGGCCCGCCAGGCCGAGCTGGCCGCCATGGTCGATCGCTACGAGGCGGCCGACCAGGTCGAGTACTCCCAGTGGGCGTTCGGCCAGGACATGGACACCGCGATGCGCAAGGCGGCACTGTTCGACGCACCGTCAGCGGCCGACGCCTACGGCCGGGCCGCCGAGCTGGAGCCGGAGGTGACGTTCCTGCAGTCCGAGCGCCAGAGCTACGAGCAGATGCTGGCCAGGGGCGAGATGGAGCAGGTCCCGCCGCACAACGAGCGGGAGCTGCTGCTGCGCGAGGCCGCCGCCGCGGACCGCACGTACTGGGCGGACCTGCTGGCCGAGGACCTGACCGCCGCCGCACTCGCGGCGTTCCGGCTCGCCCAGTTCGACCAGGCGCACGGCCAGTTCGTGGCCGGCCCCCACCAGCCGGACTCCATCGAGTTCGACCCCGAGGGCGGCCAGCGCGCGTACGTGCGCCAGGAGTTCAAGGCGTGGCTGGAGAGGAAGCGCTGACCGCACCAGCACAGCGGCAGGGAGGGGCCCCGGTCACCACCGGGGCCCCTCCCTGTTTCTGCCGGGCCCACCCGATCGGGTGGTCTCTGGCGCTGGCCAAGGCCCGCAGCCGCGCTGACCGCCCGTGCCGACCAGCCGGGCGCCGTTGACGAGCAACAGCGCGGCGCGGCCGGCGGGGGTGAACCGCCGAGACGGACCGGGGGAGAGTGGCCGGTCGAGCGGCCGGAGCCGCCGACCGGCTGGCGCCGTCCGGCTCTGGCAGCCTCCGCCCCGTGCTGCCAGGCCGTCAGCCCGCAGGGGGTGACCCTGCCATGGCTGGTGTCGAGTTATCGGCTTGTATGAGGTGTTCACCGGATGCGACAGCGCGAAAGGCCCGGACCGTCACCCGGTCCGGGCCTTTCGCTGACAGGAGGTCAGCTGGTGTGCGGAGGCAGGGTCCGCTCGGCCAGGTCGGCCAGCCGCTGGACCCGGGCCGAGTCGAAGCCCTGCACCGGGGAGAGGTTGCGTACCAGGTGCCGCAACCGGGAGGCCGGCACCACCGTGGCGCCCTCCAGCATGACCACCCCGCCCGGCACCGTGGCGCCGTGCACGGCCACGATGGTGGCCACCGGCACCCCGAGCGCCCGGGCCGCCTGCTGGGCCTCCCAGACGGCCGTCTGCAGGGTCTTGGTCTGGTCGTACCGGCCGTACCAGAGCCGCCCGCCCTGCACCCGGAGCGCGCTCTTCTTGCTGGTCCAGAACTTGGAATCGACCATCAGGGCGCCCGCCGGGCCGATCAGCAAATGATCAACGTTGGCCCGGCTGCCGGGGATCGAACGGTCATGGAGCGCGTGCCAGCCGTCCCGCTGCAGCGGCACCAGCAGCTTGGCCGTACGGCGTTCGCCCGCCGCCCCCTTCGTCCAGGAGTTCCCGGCCAGCCGGTAGACGCGCCGGGCGACGGCGCCGACCAGGACGAGCGCCAGGAGCACGCCGAGCCACCACGTGCCGCCGAGGGCGAGCACCAGGACGAGCCCGCCGACCCCGGCAGCGGGCAGAGCCCACCGCGCGGTGGTGTGCTGGCGGCCGCGCTCGGCGTCGAGCTGCTGCTGGCCCATCCGGGCGGCCGAGGCCCCCGCCCCGGACCGTGGTTCCGGTACTCCTGCCATCTGCTGTTCCCCTCCAGGTAGTTGGTGCCCGGCCAGACGCTGCCCGCCGGGCCGCAGGCCTACTCCTCACCGCACCAGGCGGAGCGGCAGGGCCCCGTCACCACTGGTGTCGCGGTCCGGGAGCCACCGTGCACAGGCAGGCCAGGCGCCCCCGGCAGTCGCACTCCCCGTGTGGCGTGCCGAACCGAGGGCACGTCGAGGCACCGCAGGAGCCGCACTGGAGCGGAGCGACCGTCACCCGCTCCACCGGGCTGGCCCGCTGCAGATCGTGCTGGGCCACCCCGATCTCCGGGCCGCCGTGGACGTCCCAGAGCACCACGTACGGGAGCGGCCCCGGGTAGTCCCGCACGGTGACGACCCGGCCCCGGGTGCCGGCCGGGAGGTTGAAGTGCACCCGCGCGTCCTCCCCCTCAGCCTCCAGCTCCTCATCCACCCAGTGGCCCCGCTGACGGACCGCCAGCTCCACCGCATCCCCCACCGAGAACAGCAGGCCGCCCAGGTACTGCTCGCGGCGCAGGCGGAGCGCGGTGGCCAGCTGTTCGTCCCCGTTCGCGGGCCGCAGGTCGAGGACCGCCCGCAGGCCGCCCGACCTGTGGTTCAGCCGGGTGGGCTCACTGGCCGTCAGCTCCACCGCGTCCGCCAGCGCCAGCTGCACCAGCTCCAGCACCCGCTCACCCAACGCCAGGTCGTCCGTCATCAGCCGCAGCTGCACCATCAGCCCGTCACCACCCCTTCGTGGTCCCGGTCGAATTGACCGGCCGGCGCGGGCACCAGGTGGTGACCCCGGGCCATCTCGCCCAGGACGTCGAGCACCGCCCGGCAGTCGCCCGCCGCCCGGTGCCCGCCGCCGAGAGGCTGCCACCGGTAGTTCCCCCAATAGTCCGACCAGTCGCCCACCCAGTCCGAGTACGGCACCATCACGTCCTCGAACCGCAGGCAGTCGAGCCAGGCCGCCGCCGAGGCCGCCGGGTCCGGGTGCCCGGCCGCCGTGTAGTGCAGCACCAGCTCGACCCGCAGCCGGCCGACGTCGAAGGCCCGGTTGTAGATGAGGACCCGACGGTCCATCAGGGCGCCGGTCAGCTGCACCAGGACGTCCGAGAACGTGGGCGCCCCCCGCACCATCGAGCTGTCGATGCCGTGGATGGCCGCCGCCTCACCCGGGATCAGCACCCCGGGGTCCAGCAGGGTGTCCACCAGGACCACGCCAGCGGAGGAGACCACCGCCAGCTCCACCACCCGGGCGTCCGACTCCAGCCCGGTCGTCTCACTGTCCAGGATCACCACGTCCGGGTCGGCGAGCGCGGCCGCCGCCCAGGCGCTCAGGGACCGCACCCGCTCCACCCGGGCCCGCCGCTGGTCCTCATCCCGCTGACGCGCGGCCTCAGCCGCCGCCGCCCTCTCCTCCTCCAGCCGCACCCCGCACGGCTCGCAGCACCGCGGTTCCCACCAGCCGTACGGGTTCTCCGCCCTCCAGGCCGCCACCTCCGCCTCCGTCGCCAGCTGCAGCCCGCAGCCGCCCCGGCAGGTGGTGGCCCGCGCCATCCGCTCCGCAGCAACCCGCGCCGCCTCCTCCGCCAGCACCTTCCTGCACGGGCGGCACCGGTGATCCGACCCGACCGGGTACGGGGTCGCGCGCACCGCGTCACACCGCCAGCACGTCCGGGCCAGCTTCCGCTGCCGGACCAACTCCGCCTTCTCCCGGCACCGCTGACACGGCCCGTGCAGGACGTACGCCAGCACCTTCCCGCACTCCTTGCAGGTCCGCCGGGCCTCCCGCGCCGCCCGCTGCTTGGACGACAGCGGCCGCATCTTCACCGCGCCGGACGGGTCGTAGAGCGCGAACTGGCCGTACTTCCGGCTCTCCACAAAACCGGCCGGCCGCTGACCGTCCGCCAGCTTGAGCCGTTGCTCAGCCAGTTGGGACTCCGTCCGCAGGTGTTCTGGTGCCTTCCCCCAGTCGTAGGTGGGCACCACGGCCACCTCCCGGGACGGCTCACTCCCGGTGGCCGGGGGACCGGCCGGAGTTTCGATTTCCAGCACCGCACATCTCCTCTCCGCAGGGAATTGCAGGATACCAGGAATAGCCCATGTTCGCGTGAAAAGCAATGATATTCAGTGACTCGAACAAGGGCGCGCAGAAAGGGAAATCCGGCCGGGCCACCAACAATCAAGGTTCATTGTTAAATTCGAACGCGCGGGCTACTCGTCCCCCTCCGCCCGGGCGTAGCGCTCCAGGGCCTCCCGGACGATCCGGGCGGGGGAGTAGATCAGCTGGGCCAGCCGCTCACGCTCGGCCGCCTCACTGTCCGACCAGTGCCCGCCGTAGAGCAGCCCCTGCCGGTCCATCCGCAGCAGGGACGGCTCACTCATCCGCCAGGAGGCGGTCCGCAGCTCTGTGACCAGGGAAGAGGGGAGTTCGTAGGACCGTCGGACCGGAGTGCGCGGGGCAGGCCCGGGCCACCGGCCGCTCAGGGTCATGCCCAGCGTCTCCTCCTCCGTCAGTGGTTCCCACGGACCGGCCAGGTCCGGTTCGGCCAGGCGCTGGCGCAGGCAGCCGGCCACCAGGACGTCGAGGGGAGGCCACCAGTCGGCCCGTACCCGGGCCAGTTCCAGCCGG
Organism: Kitasatospora sp. NPDC101801; assembly: GCF_044766665.1. NCBI lineage: Bacteria > Bacillati > Actinomycetota > Actinomycetes > Kitasatosporales > Streptomycetaceae > Kitasatospora > Kitasatospora sp. NPDC101801. The sequence continues at coordinate 12,213 of NZ_JBIWML010000055.1, read as the reverse complement.
GCCTCCCGACCGGCCTTTCCCTCAGCCCGAAGCGATGCCAGGAATTCGGCTTTCTCCACTTTGTGACGCTTGATTCTCAGGGCAAGTCGAGAGGCTGTCTGGACGGAAAGGCTTACCGAAATGCTGCTGGTTTTCATTGCATTTCCTGACTATCAAGGTTGATTGTTTGGGTCCGGCTGCCGGGCCCGTTCGGCGGGCACCTCGGATTCTGCTGACGGTTCGTCATGGGGCCAGTCTGGCGTACCCGGGGCGGGTGCCGTGCCCGAGGAGCTGCCCGGGCGGTCGGTTACCGAGATGCCTTCCAGGCGGGGCCGCCCTGCGGAGGGGGTGGGCCCTGGTCCGTGCCGGGCCTGATCCACCGTCGGGGTGAGGGTGGGTGGGTCGCTGGCCGGCCCCCTCCTTGGACGGCGCCGGAGGCAGCCACACCAGCCGCCAGGCCGCAAGGGGCCCCCGCTTCGCGGGAGAGACGGCCCCTTGCCCCCCGACGACCGGCGCGGCAGGGACGAGCCCGCCGCCCAAGGAGGGAACCACCCAGCTCAGGGGGCGAAGTACGGCGGCCGCCGTCGAGTGGATCAGCGAACCCGTTTCATTTCAACGCATTGCATTTCATCACCGTGCAATGAAATGAAACGAGATGCAATGCAATGAAATGTGTGCTATGCTATGGGTTAGGAAATGAGGGGCGGCCGGGCCGCCCGACCGAGAGAGGCACCAGCCGATGAGCGAGCAGCAGCCCGCAGGAACTCCCGTCCTCCTGACGTGCGCGTACCCCGACTGCGTCCGGCAGCCGGAGGCCAAGGCCCCGGGGGCCACCGGGCCGGCGCCGAAGTACTGCGACCTGCCGGAGCACACCGCCCTGACGTCGTTCCGGGAGCGCAAGCGCCGGTCCGGCGGTGGGGTGGCCAGCAAAACGGAGGAGGTCCCCACCAAGCCGGTCAAGGAGGCGGTGGCCCGGGCCACGACGCTTCGGGACGACGTGCTCACCGCGGTTAGCCGCCTGCAGGTCCAGCTGGACCAGGTGGTGGACCGGCTGCAGACGATGGCCGACCCCGAGGCGGCCGCCGCCGAGATCCAGAGCATCACCGCCGAGCAGGGCCAGAAGGTGGCCGACGCGGAGAAGGCGCTGGCCGACGAGCTCCGCCGGCGGCTGACCGCCGAGAAGGCCCAGGCGGTGGCCGAGGCAGGGAAGGCCACGGCGGAGGAGGCCGCAGGCGAGGCGGACAGTCTGCTGGAGCAGGAGAAGACCAGGTTCAAGGCCGACGCCGAGCGGCTGGAGGAGGAGAAGACGCAGGCCATCGAGCAGGCCACCCAGGAGGCCGCACAGCGCGTTGCCGAGCTCCAGGCGGCCGCCGAGGCCGAGGTGGCGGAGATCCGGCAGACGGCTGAGGAGGCGGTGGCCACCGCCCAGCAGGAGGCCCAGGCGGAAGTGACCACCGCTCAGGAGGAGTTGAGCAGGGCCAAGCAGGAAGCCGAGGCAGAGGTGGCGAAGGCCCAGCTGGAGGCCAAGGAGGAAGTGGCTGCCGCCGCAGCGAAGTTGGCGACCTTCGAGGCGGAGCTGCAGGCGTTCAAGACCACCACGGCGAAGGACCGGGCAGACGAGGCCAAGAAGCTGGCCGACGACCAGGCCGCCGCCAGCCGCCAGGTGCAGGAGAAGGAGGCCGAGAGGGTGGCCGCCATCTCCGCCAAGACGCTGGCCGAGCAGGCCAGGGAGAAGGCACTGGAGGAGGCCCGCAGCGCGAGGTCCGACCAGGCGGTGGCAGAGGGCACTGCCAAGGCGAAGGACGAGACGATCCAGGCACTCAAGACCGCAGCCGAGGCCACCCGCACGGACCACGCCGCCGCCCTCGGGAAGGTCGAGGCGAAGGTGGCCGAGCTGGAGCCGAAGCTGGAGAAGCTTCGGGAAGAGCTCAACGCCTCCACGCAGCGGGCCGCGCTGGCCGAACAGGCCCTGACCAACGCGGCCGCCGTCCAGGCCGCTCAGCAGAACCCGGCCAAGAAGTAGAAATCCCAGCATGTCCACGGTGCATCTATCGGAGGGAACCAGCATGACCACCACGGAGAAGCCCGCCACCACCGCCGCCACGTTCGGCGCCGCGCTCGGCCGACTGTTCGGCGAGTACCCGACCGACCCGCCGGAGGCCCCGGTCACGGCCGTGGTCACCGTGGCCGGCCCCGACGGTTCCAGCACCACGGTCGAGCTGACCGCCGGTCAGCTGGTCTGGCTGCAGGAGCTGGTGGAGAACGAGGAGACCGACTGCCGTAACGCCCACCCCGACCAGTCCGGCATCTGCGGGCACTGCCAGGGCACCGGCCGCCCCCGGGCCGGGCAGCCGGGCGGGTGGTGGTTCTGCGTCCACCACGGCGAGGAGGGCCCCGACGGCGAGCAGTGCGAGGGCTGCCAGGACCACTTCGGGAGCTGATCCGCTCCCCCCCCCCCGCTCCGCTGCCCGGCACCGCTTCGGTGGTGCCGGGCAGCGGCGTTCCCGCCCTGCACGTCCGCCAGGAGCTGCTGGAGAGCAGAGCATTCCCACCGTGCACACGGTGTGCTTGGAGAACACGAAGCGGCCCCCGCACCGGAGTGCGGGGGCCGCTGTGCTGCTGACGGACTCTCAGACGGCCGCGATGATCAGGGCCGCCAGGAAGAGGAAGAACACATGAAATGCCTGGTCAAGGCTGTAGGCACCCGTGCCCAGGGTCGGGGCGTAGTTGCCTTCACCGTCCACCGGGTGGTGGGGGTGGGCTGGGGTACCCAGGCTCATGAACTCCAACTTCGCGGTCTTGCTGGCGAGCCAGGCCAGGGTTGTCCTGCGATCCGCCCACCAGTGGGACAGGCAGTCCAGGCCGAGGCCGAGCGCGAGGCCGGCCGCGGTGACGTCGAGGTCCAGGGCGACGGCGGCCAGGGCGAACAGGATGCCCTTGGTCAGGGTCAGGGTGATGACGTGCTTGGAGCAGGCCCAGCGGCCGGCCCACCCGGGCCCGCCCTTCTCGGCTGCCTGGCAGGAGGTCTGCACCCAGTGGTCGCCGACCTGGTGCGCGGTGAACAACGCGGCGAAGACAGCGGCGAAGGTTGCGGCGGTGTCGTTCATGATGGTGGTCTCCTTCTCGTCCAACGGGTTGGAGCCCGGGGCGGCCGATCAGCTTCCCGGCCAGACGGCCGCCCCGGAGCAGGTGGTGAGGTGGTTCTCAGCGTGGCGGGAAGGCCAGAGCCGGTCTGCCCAGAAAGTGCAGCCGGGCAGTGACCCTGACCACATGTCAGTTCTGCCGGGTGTCCCCGGTGGCCCAGTGCTCGTACGGGCTGCGGACCTTGGCCTGCAGCGTCTCCCTGCGGCTCTGGGCGGTCGAGCGCGGCACGTCCATGGCGATCCCGAGCTGGCCGACGGAGCCGCCCGCCGCAGCGTGAGCGCGCACCGAGGCGTCCCGGGCCCCGGTCAGCTGCGGGATCAGGTGCTTGTCCAGGTCGTTGATGACGAGCTGCCAGTTCGCCACCGTGGCCGGCGCCCCGGTGTTGTCGCCCCGGCAGACGCGGCCGGTCCGCAGGAGGGCCAGGGCGAAGAACAGGGTGTCCAGCCGGTCCCCGAGCTGGTCCCGGTCGATCTCCCCCAGGGCCGCAGCCTCCTGCGGGGTAAGGCTGATCGTGATGTCCACGCCGCCCTGCAGGCTGCCAGCGCCCTCAGTGACCTTGAGCATGATGGGTCCTCTCCGGAGTCCGGTGTACGGAACTTCGTACAGCTCTACTGTACGGAGGTTCGTACAGTAGGCACAAGCCCCTTGGCCAAGATTCCCACCATGGACATGGTGTGATCGCCAACAGCGAACCACCGGGCACATGAGCCACCAGAGTCTTGGAGTTCAAGACTTCGTGAGGTATGATCGTTTCCAGTGGGGTCGGTGGTGCGAACCGCTGACCTGCTGTCAGGTGCCGGTAAGGGCGCCGTAAGGCTCTTACCGGGAGGTATCGGGATCTTTCGTACGACTTTCAGGTCCGGGCGTGTTGGGCCCAGCACGAAACGTCATCAGTGTGAAAAACTCTCGGTTGACTTGACGTCGTGATCTTGGGAGACCCATCGAGAGAACGCGAAAAGAGCCTCAGACCAACCCCGGGGCCAACCAGGGTGTGATCGAGGCTCAGACCGCCTACCACGTATTCGCTTATCTGCTCTAGACCCGCCTGCTGGCAACCAACCTTTTGGGACCGGGTCGAAGAGCTTGCCGGGTGCGCCCTTCGGCGTACCCACTACTGGGAGACGACTATAGCTGTCCGTCGCTCGGTCTGCCCAGCATGCCCCGGCACCGACACGCCGGAAACCGGCCAGACCAGCCACTTCGCGTACCTCCGGCCCGTGGCCGTCGAGGTTGACCACCCGTCACGGGGCCCGCCGCGTTGTCCAGCTCACGTTGCTGCTGGACGCGCTCCACCGTGGCGGGTGGAGGTCGTGACATGCCCAAGGGAGTCGGTCCCCGGAAGCCGACCCGTGGCCTCAGCCTGACGAGCTGAGGAGTCCGGAGCAGTCCCCGGTAAGAGAACGGTCCGGGTCACCAAAACCCGACCCCGGCCAAAGCCACCGGGAGAGTAAGGCAGAGGTGCGAGGCCCAACCCCTGAGTGGAGGCCGCGTGCTGCAGACGCTAAATGGTGAATCGAGCGGGCAGTCAGGCCGGCCTTGCCACGGGAGTGATTCCGTGGCGAACAAGGTGGACCCGAGCCGGTGGGCGAGCAGATCGCCCGGGGACGCAACCCCCCAGCACTGTCCGCACATCCCGGTCCCAAGCGCGGAGTAATCCCCCGCAGCTGGTTGATGCGATGACCGCAACGGGCGTACCGGAGACGGACGTACCCCAAGCACCATGCAGAACACCCCCTCTAACGAGCAGGCAGAACCCTTCGGGTGAGCTCTGCCTGTCTCGTTAGGGGGGGTCTAGCTCCCCCCGGCTGCTGGGCACCCGGAGCCCGGTAAGGCAACTGCCAACAGCAACCAGCAGCCGGGGGGAGCACCCCAAAAGAACAGCCCGAAGGCCCTTATCCGCTGCTGTGCGGCCCGATCCGGTCCACCCCGGACGAGGTGAGCCAGTGCACCAGGAACTGGCCGGATCGGGCCGCACAGCTCATCACAGACCCTGGCGAAGCCAGGGACGAAAGGCGCCCGAATGGGCGTTCTGTTCTGACAGTTGGTCCCGTCACGACCCTGTCACCAGCTACGGCGGGAGAGCGAAATGCAGGCAGGCAGCACACAGAGGAGTGGCTACGGTGACCGGATGACGACCTCTCAGCCCCGTGGACAGGTACTGATGGTGGCGGCCGCGCCGAGCACGTCGAGGCGCCGCCTGCTGGACCCGGAGCAGGGTGTGGCCGCGTTCGGCACGGTGCCGGCCGGGCTGCTGGTGCCGGGCTGGCCGGGTCCGGTGGACGTGGTCGAGCTGGTCCAGCCGTCCGGTCCGCAGGCGGTGCTGGCCCGGCTGCAGGCCGCCGTGGCCGTCGAGGGCCCGCTGTTGGTCTACGTGTGCGGGCAGCTGGTGCGGGACCGCCGCCAGCACCAGGTCCACCTCGCTCTGGCGAGCACGACGGACAGCACCATCCGGTACACCGCGCTCCCGTGGCCGTGGCTGGCCCGGGCGCTGGCGAGCCGTCAGCCAGCCACCACCGGGGTAGTGCTGGACCTGACCGCCGATCCGGCCTGCTGGCCGCTGGAGCCCGCCGAGCTGGCGCTGCCGCCGCAGGTCGCGGCATGGGGAGTCGTCAGCCCGCCGGTCCGCCGGGGGCCGTGGCAGGTGCCGGAGTACACCGCCGCACTGGCCGCCCTGTTGAAGAGCACGCCGCCCGGGCAGCACGTGGCCCAGCTCCACCAGGTGGCGGTGCACCGGGCCGGGCTGCACGACCAGGCCGTGGTCCTCGGACTGCCCCCGGTGCCGGCCGAGGAGGAGCCCGCCGCCCGGGTTCCGGTGCCGGCGCCACGGGTGTTCGTGCCGCCGCCGATGCCGAACGTGCCGCCAGCCGCTCCCGTCGCGGTGCCGGTCGCGGCCGCGGTTTCGCTCGGCAGGGTCGCACCGCCGACCGCCGGGCCTGACCCCCGGGTGGCGATCGCCGAGGCGATGCAGGCCGGACGCCACCACACCGCCGCCGAGCTGGCGGCCCGGTGGGAGTCCGAGGTACTGCGGACGTCCGGTCGGGAGTCGGCTCTGATGGGTGACGTGCTGGAGGTGCAGGCAGCGGCAGCCGCCGCCAGCGGCGCGGTGGTCAGGGCGACGGAGCGGTGGATCACCACGGCCCGGCACCGGCTGGTGTGGGCACCGCCGACGGACCCAGCCGTCCGGCAGGCGATCGAGAACGCCCGGGCGCTGTGGCTGCAACTGGACGACGACGAGCACCAGGCCGCTGAGCTCGGCCACCGGCTGGTCGAGGTACTGCGGGAGGCAGGGGCAGAGCGGCCGGCCGCAGCCGTCGAGGCCCGGCTGGCCGGGCTCAGCGGGGGCGGGCAGACCTACCGGCCTCCCACTGCCTGGACAGGCTGACCGGTCCGCCGGGCGACCCTGCGGACCCCCGGCCGCTTCCTGACCGTCCAGCCCCCGGGCGGGGACCAGCTGCGGAAGACGGGCGTAAGCCTGGCTTGCGCGATAGCTTGCTCCGCCGGTCTGACGCCCGAAACCCCTGCTCTGCTGGGCAGTTGAACAGGCATGACGACGACTCCCACCACCCCCTCCCTGCCCGAGCTCCGGGGCAACGTACTGGCCGTGAACCTGCTCCGGGCAGCCGTCCGGCACGACGCCGACGATCTGCGCGAGCTGCTGGTGGAGCTGAACACCGCCGTCCGCACGCTCGGCGATCCGGCCGGCGGAATCGCGCTGGACCAGTTCGCCCGGTACCGGGCGGAGGAGCTGCTGGCCGACGCGCTGGAGCAGCTGGGCGTCCTGCCCGGCACGACCACGGAGACGATGCCCACCACCACCGTGGCCGCCGAGGTCACCCTGATGCTGCAGCAGATGACCGTCCCGCCCGACGTCGCGGACGCTCTGCGGGCCTACGGGGCAGGCGACTTCTGGCAGCTCAGCAACGTGGGCCACCGTGACCGGGCCGCCGCCGTGGCGCTGGCGACGGCGGCCGCCGAGCGCGCCGGAGCGTCCTCCCCCGAGGCCGCCCTGGAGAGGCTGGACGCGCTCCGCGAGGAGTTGAGCGCTGCGTGAACCCGGACCCGAGCAACCCCAGCACAGACGATCATGGACCGATGAGCACTCAGCCGTACCGCCGTCCGCTGTTCACCCCGGAGCGCGCCGAGGGGGTGGCCGCTCCGGTGGAGGGGGCCCGTCGGCTGGCCGTCGAGCGGATCGAGCAGCAGCACCAGGCTGAGCAGCCCGAGGCCCCGCAGGCCAGGCCCGGCCGCCGTCCGCTTGGTCACGGCCCGGTGCAGGGCCACCAGTGAACGCCGTGTGCGAACTCCCTCATTCGGGGGCTCAAAAGTGAAACCGGGCCTGTAACAGTGCAGTTCAGAGGCACCACGACAGGCAGCCCCTGCCCTCCCTCCAACACGGTCAGGGCGCCGGGCCGAGGCGGTGTCAGTGCGTCCGCGTACGGTCGGGGCCCCACCACCAGGACGTTGAGGAGGAGCCCATGGCCGCCACGCCGTACGTGCCGCTGCCGGACGAGGTGTTCGACGCCCCGCTGCCCCGGACCGCCTACGCCGACGAGCCGCACCCGGTCGATCTGGACCTGCGGATCGAGCAGCTGATGGACGAGCTGGACAACTGGCGCGAGTCCCGCGAGCTGCGGCTGCTGCAGACCGTGGTGCTGGACCTGCACGCCATCGAGTACCCGGAGGATGCCCTGCTGGTCCAGGAGGCGGTGGCCGCCGGGTGGCTGCTGCGGGAGTTCGATGACCACTACGGCACGTCCGCCGGGAAGCACGGACCGTTCGCCGACGAGTGGGCGGCCAGCGGCGCGAGCCGGGCCTACGTCCGGCAGGAGTACGTGGAGTACCGGGAGGCGAAGGCCGCCGCAGCCGAGCAGCCGGCCCCGGCCGCCGTCGAGGTGCCCGGGCCCCGCCAGGAGCCGTGGTGGATGCGGGTGCTGGACTTCTTCTTCGTCAAGGTGCTGGGCGCGACGCGGATCGAGTAGCTACCCGAGGCCGTGCCCGGGGTCGGAGTCGTCAGCGGCGGCCGGCCCGGGCAGCGGGAGCGGGCCAACGAGCTGGACCAGGTCCGCACCGCCGCCCCAGGCCGCCAACTGCTGGCCGTCGAGGAGGAAGACGCCGCCCTGTCGGCTCGCCCACAGGACGTCCTTCCGGGAGTACCGGCCGAGGCTGACCACCAGGCGCAGGATGCCGCCGTGCCCACCGGTCCCCGCCCGTCGAAGAAGCGCGGGGGCCGGGGTCGCCTCACCAGCCGAGTCCGCCGGACGGACCGTCACCTCCAGGTGGCGGCCGTCGAGGTCACGGGCCATCAGCCGGGGCGAGCCCGCCCAGGGCAGGGAGCGCACCCGCCAGCCGTCGCGCCGCAGCATCCGGGACACCGCCCGGGCCAGCGCGTGGCCGTCCGTCAGGCCGCCGAGTTCAGCACCGGTGTAGAGGCCCGAGCGGCGCCGGGCGATCGTGGCACGGCGACGGCTCACCGCGGATGCCAGCGCGACGGCGAGCACCAGGGCGACGAGGACACCCCCGAGGCCGAGCGCGCGGAACGCGGTGAAGGCCACGAAGAACGTGACCGCGAGGAGCGCCAGGACCAGGCCGAGGGCCGGGGCGACCTCCCGCAAAGTGGGGCCGCCCTTCCCCTGCTGCCGCAGGTAGGCCAGGGACCGCACCCGTACGGAGCGGCGCGAGCCCGGAACTGGTGTCCGTCGCAGCCAGCCCACCATCGTGCTCACTCCCTGCCCGCCATCCTGCTGGTTCGGAAATCTGACGCCCCGTAGACATACAGGTACCCCGCCCGGAGCCGCCAACTGCCCAGGTCGGGCAGGCGATCCGGAGCGGCCGGTACTACTTGTCCCGCATGCGTAAAGTTACTTGACGCCTACTCGGATAGTTGTCAAGCTGGTTTACATGGAGACGAAGAGGCTTACCCGGCTCACCACCGGCCCGGTCCGAGTGGTCGAGCGGACCGAGGAGGAGCTGCCGCCGATCCCCAACGCGGAGGCGATCACGCGCTGGTTGGAGGAGGGGACCAGGCTGCAGAAGGAAGGCCGGCCGGTCCCGCCCGGCCCGCCCGGAACCGACGCCGGGCACTACCAGCGGGTCCGGTTGAACCTCGCCACCGGAGAGTTGAAGTTCGACGCCGCAAACTGGCCGGTCGAGGAGCGGACCCGGACCCGGCCGAGGTCCGGGGCCATGTACCCGCTCAGGGAGTGGGAGTACGTCCCGGAGGAGCTGTACTGGATCGTGGACAGCGGGTTCGCCACCCGGCCGCACCTCACCGTCGAGCAGGGCAACGCGCTGGCCCGCCGGGCGTGGGACGCTGCCCAGGAGCTGGTGTCCTCCCTGCAGGAGGTGCCCGGCACCGGGGAGTACGACTGGTCAGCGGCCGCGATCCGGGCCGGGAACGAGATCACCCGGCTGTGCCACCGGAACCCGGCCGGGTACTCGGACCGGTACATCTACGCGGACATGGCCGACGCCGTCGCCGCCGTACCGGAGATCGTGCGGCCCGTGTGGGTGGACTACCGCAACGAGCAACTGGACTACGACGCGGGAGCGCTGACGCGCTTGCTGGGCTCCAACCAGATGTGGCACGAGGACCTGCTGGTCCTGCTCGGCCACGACCGTGCCGACCGGCACCGGTTCTCGGTGGTGGGCACCCGTGCCTGGCTCTACCGGTTCCGCGAGGAGAAGGCCGGCGGCCGCCAGGCGTTGGACGCGGTGCGGTGGTTCACCGCGGACCGGGGCCGGCCGGTCGAGGGCCGGGTGCCGGTCGAGGCGGCCGAGAAGGACCTGCAGCTGCTGGCCACCGCCGAACAGCGCGAGGCCACCATGGAGAACGTGCTGCTGGTCGGCACGGTCGAGGTGCTGCGGGCCGAGCGCGACCGGGCCCGTCAGGTGCTGGTGGACCAGCTGGCCGACCTCGGAGTCCGGCGGGAAGACGCGATCAGGGACGCCAAGCTGGCCCGCGCTGCCGTGAACGCCCGCCTCCTCCAGATCAGTTCGTGGGGGGACCAGCGTTACGAGAACCAGGCCGAGCTGGCGAAGTCGGCCCGGATGACCCGCCAGGCCGTGAGCCAACTGCTCGGCGCCGTCGAGGCCGACGAGGACGAGGGCGAGGCGAAGGACCGGCCCGGCTACGTCATCACGTGCCCGGGGTGCGGGAGCGCTGAGGACGTCGAGGAGTACGACGCCCCGGTGCCGAACACCGACGACACGGTGGACTGTGCCCGCTGCAGGAACTGCGGTCGGGACTGGGCGCTGGACCCGGGGGCGGATGCCTCCTGCACCACCTGCGGTGGCAGCGGGATTCCGGGCGGGCACTCGGCCGTGCGGAAGAGCTCCACCGGGATGTGGGAGTCCGCCCCCAAGTGCGGGTGCGCGGAAGCGGCATGAGCGGCGAGCGCGAGCAGGTCCCGTGGGCCCTCCTGGTGGGCCACGCCGAGACCCGGGCCAGGTACGAGCAGAAGGTGTACCGACGCGGGCCGCAGCAGTGCGCGTACTGGATCGGCGCAATCTCGGACTCCGGCCACGGCAAGCTCCGGGCCGGGCCAGCCGGGAAGACGTCGAGGATCGTCAGCGCGCACGTGCTCGGCTACGGGATCGAGCACGGCGCCCAGGCGCTCGACAAGGTCGAGCTGGTCCGGCACACCTGCGACAGCCCCAGCTGCCAGAACAGCGGTCACTGGCTGCCCGGCACCAGGCAGGACAACGTCCAGGACTACGCCTCCCGTTCGCGGTTGGCCGGGCACGCGCTGGCCGACACCCGGGGCGCGGCCGGCCGGGCGGTGGCGATCCGGGAGGCGATCCGGACCACCCTGGCGAAGGGCGGGGACGCCGCCGCCGTCGAGGCCGCGATCCGGGAGGCGAGCCTGGCAGGGCAGCCCGGGGGAGCGTGGCAGGACGGGCTCTGGGAACTGCCCGCCGAGCAGGACTGACACACCATCAACCCGCCCCCGGCCGGGGGCGAAGGAGGGGAACACCATGGACGTCAAGATCATCACCTTTGGGTACCTGCACGGGGCCGCACCGGAGGCCGAGCTGGTCCTGGACCTGCGCCGCCACTTCCGCGACCCGCACGTGAACCCGGAGCTGCGGTACAAGACGGCGCGCGACCAGGAGGTGCGGGACGCTGTAGCCGCCACCCCCGGAGTCCTGCAGGTCGTGGCCGCCGCGATCACCATGACGCAGTCGTACGCGATGGGCCCGGTCGCCGCCACCGCCCCGTTCCGGGTGGCGTTCGGATGCGCCGGGGGCCGTCACAGGGCAGCAACGGCGGGGGAGATGCTGCAGCAGGCGCTCACCGCCGCGCAGTTCACCGTCACGCTGACGCACCGTGACTTGGACAAGGACGTGGTGGAGACGGGCCGGGAGAGCGACCGCACCCAGGTCTACGCCGACGTGATCGAGCAGGCGCTGGACTCGCTCTGGCAGGAGCTGGACGAGGACGACGAGTTCGACACCACGGTGGCCGCCGAGAACGCGGCCGGCGCCTTGGTGAACGCCGGGTACTGACCGGCACGACCGAGGGGCGGACCACCAGGTCCGCCCCTTCGGCGTCAGCGGGGGTTCGTCGCGCCGCAGCTGCAGCGGCCACCCGCGCCCGGTGGCAGTGGGTGCCCGCAGGCGCCGCAGCCTCCCTGAACCGTCATCAGTTCCTCCCCTGTAACAGTGGCACCGCCCGCGAGACGGAGCGGGAGCGTTGTTGCTGGCCAACACCCTAGGCCGGACTGTTACTCCGGGTGGGGCGGACCGCGCCGGTACCGGGCAGCAGACCGGACCAGATCACACCATGGACATGGTGGGAAAGGTAGAATGAAGGCATGGCAACGACCCCGAAGGGACGCGAAGGCGCCCGGATCATCAGCGCGATGGAGAACATGTGGGCCGCGATCCAGGCCCGCCACCCGGACGTCCCCGACGCGGTGGTGATCACCGGCAGTGGGCTGCCCAACAAGCGCAGCAAGGCGAAGCGCGCGGCGTACCAGAAGTACGGCCACCTGAACCCGGACCGGTGGGTGGACGCCGAGGCGTCCGGCCGCCGGCCCGAACTGTTCATCGCTGGCGAGTTGCTGGAACGGGGCGGGGAGGTGGTGCTGG
>NZ_JBIWML010000054.1:0-36984 GCF_044766665.1 Kitasatospora sp. NPDC101801 | reverse complement strand
GAACATCACCCGAACCACGACAGGCACGCCAGTACAGCCGACGTTCACACGTACGAGCGATCACGAACGGAGAGAAAAGGGACTTAACGTCCACTCAGGTGTCCGTCAAAGCGGGGCAGGGCCAACGGTTCTGGAACGGGCGGAGCGCCGGCCGGGCGGCCCGACCCTACGCCCGCCATGCGCCCCTTGGGCAGATGCCCAACCTTAACGAGGTCGGGGGTGGCGGCAGCAGCAGGTACGCCAGCAGCTACATCAGCAGGGTCGAGCTGGCGGCGGCCGGGCAGGCCGTCGCGGCCGGCACCTGCCGGAGAGCGGACATGCGCGAGGCGGCTGCTGCTGGGCTCGCGACTGGGCCGACCCCCCGGGAGCGACGGGGAACGCTCAGGGGACCTCGCCGGCAGGAGAGACCAGCCGCGATGAGGTGCGGCCCGGCCACGACACCGAGTGGGCCGCGCGGAAAGCGGTGGCCGCGACGCTCGGCAAGGGTCTGTCATGGCACATCGGAGGAACCTGCGCAGCGCCCCCCGACCGAGACCGTCGGCCGGCCACCACCCGACCCTGCCCCGCGCCGGCGACGGGCTGGTGCCAGTGAACGGGAGCGGACGGTCGGCCGACCGACGCCCGGATCACCCGGTGCGCTCAGGCGCAGATGGGGCGCGCGGAGGCGCCATCGGAGTGAAAAGGAGCCAGGGGAGCAATCACGTGCCCGGCTGCACGCCGACCAACCCCCGGTGGATATATATGGACAGACTATGATGAATCGATGTCTCGACATCAAGTACACGGCCTGGACTGGCCACAGGCATATGACAGAGATGCCGCTCTATTCGCGCATATGACCGATTGGCTTCCGGCGATCATCACAAGGCCCATGTTGCCCAGGATTAATCTTCATAAGTGACATGCATAGATATGTTTTCCGAGGGAAGCTGTACGCCGTCACGGGTACCGCATGGCTCGCACGCCCGGGCCCGGCGCAGGAAAATCGGGGATACGCGCACCGGCGCACTCGGGACCACCGCCCGTCGAGGACGGGCGACGAACTACTGACAAGGGGTGGGGACCTATGAGCAATCCGTTCGATGACGAATCCGGACGCTTCGTCGTACTGGTGAATTCCGAGGCACAGTACTCGCTGTGGCCCGCACAGCTCGACCTGCCGGGGGGCTGGGGGCGCGTGGGGGCGGAGGGCTCGCGACAGGACTGCCTGGAGCTGATCGAGAGCGCCTGGACCGACATGCGCCCCGCCAGCCTGGTGGCAGCCATGGAGGCCGACGCCGGCTGACGCGGACTGACGCGCCGTCGGACTGGCGCGAGCGTTCACTGCCGGGTCCAGTGCTCCCCGGGGATTCGAACGCATTTTCCCCATCGTTGGATTGACCGCCTCGGGGTAGTGCCCGGTCAGCCGTGTGCGGCTGACCGGCGCCCTGCGGCAATTCATCCGTTCACCATTGGAAAACCTCACCGAAGGTGTCGTCGGCATGCCCGAAAACAGCCCTGTCCGCACGGTGGAAACCGCCCCTGGCCTCCTCTCCCTGACTGCGGCCCAGGAGGGAGTGTGGTACGGCCAGTTGTTCGATCCCGGCAGTCCGAAGTACAACATCGGAGAATGCCTGGAGATCAGAGGAACGCTCGACGAGAGACTCTTCGCCGCAGTGGTCGACCGCGTGGTCCACCACTGCGAGAGCCTCAACACGGCGTTCGTCACCGAGGACGGGCAGCCCTACCAGCGGATCGTCCGCCCGGCCCGGGTCACGAACCGGCTGCGCCTGGTGGACCTGGCCGGCGCCGAGGACCCCCGGGCGGCGTCGGAGCGGTACATGGCCGAGGACATGGCCGCCGTCGACGACCTGGCGTCGCCCACCCACCACTGGGCGCTGCTGCGGCTGGGGCCTGAGCTCCACCACTGGTACGTCCGGTACCACCACATCGCGATGGACGGCCTGAGCGGCGCCCTGGTGGCCCGGTCGGTGGCCGAGCTCTACACCCGGGCGGCGGCCGGCGAGGACCTCACGTCGGCGGAGCTGCCCGGTGACTCGCTGCGGGCCCTGGTGGCGGACGAGGCGGAGTACCGCGCCTCGGACGGGTACCAGGCCGACCGCGCGTACTGGACCGAGCGGTTCGCCGGGCGGACGGGCGCCGGCAATGGAAACGAGGACGGGGGCGGCTTCCCGCTGCTGCGCAGGCGGACCGGCCTGCCGGGCCCGGGCGGGACCACGACGGCCCTGCACACCGGGGAGACGCTGCCGCTCGCCGTGTTCGACGGCCTGCGGCGGTTGGCGAAGGCGGGCCGTACCACCTGGAGCGCCGTGCTGGTCGCGGCGCTCGCCGCGTACACCGGGCGGGTCACCGGGCGGCGGGAGGTCTGCGTCGGCCTGGCCTCGCACGGGCGCCCCGGCGGGCTGCGGGAGGCGATCGGCATGACCGCCACCGTGCTTCCCGTACCGCTGGCGCTCACTCCCGGGCTGACGGTCGAGGAGCTGGTGCGCGGTGTCGCGGGCGAGATGCGCGCCGCCCTGCGCCACCGGCGCTTCTCCCGCGAGCAGCTGGCCCGCGAACTCCACCGGGCGGACGGGGTGGCGCAGCTGACCGACCTCGTGGTGAACATCATGGGGTACGACTACGACCTGGAGTTCGCGGGCAGCCGGGCCACCTCCCGGGTGCTGTCGATCGGCCCGGTGGACGACATCTCGCTGTTCGTGTCGGAACGGTCGGAGGGCACCGGCCCGCTGATCGGCTTCGACACCAACCCGGACCTGTACGACCCCGAGGACGTCCGGCTGCACCAGCAGGCCGTGATCGGCTTCCTGACCGCCTTCACCGCTGCGGACAGCACCACCCTCGTCAACGACCTGCCACTGACGGAGGGCCGGGCCGCGGCGGAGCTGCTGGACCAGGGCCGGGGGGCCGAGCTGCCCGCCGACCTGACGGTGACCAGCCTGCCGGAGGCGTTCGCGGCACAGGCCCGCAGCGCGCCCGGCTCCCCCGCCGTGGTGGACGGCCCGCTGACGCTCTCGTACCGGGACCTGGAGCTGACCGCCGCCGCGCTGGCCGGCCAACTGGTCGGCTGGGGCCTGCGGGCGGAGGACGGCGTCGGTGTGCTGACCGGCCGCTCGGCCGCCGTGGTGACCGCCTCGCTCGGTGCGGTGACCGCCGGTGCCGGGTACGTGCCGATGGACGCCGCCTGGCCGGACGCGCGCCTGGACCGGGTGGCCGAGATCGGCCGGGTCCGCGCGCTGGTGGTGGACGAGGAGGCGGCCGGGAGCGGCTGGGTGCAGGGCGCGGCCGAGCGGCTGCCGGTGCTGGTGGTCGACCGGCTCGGCACCGTGCTGCGCGGTGCCCCTGACCGACCGGGCCCGCTGCCCCGGCGGATCAGCGCCGACCAGCTCGCGTACACCGCCTTCACCTCCGGCTCCACCGGCCTGCCCAAGGGCGTCGGCGTCTCGCACGCGGACGTCCTCGCCCTGGCGGCCGACCGCACCTGGAGCGACGGCACCTGCGCGGCGGTGCTGATGCACTCGGCCTACGTCTTCGACGCCTCCACCTTCGAGATCTGGGCCCCGCTGCTGCGCGGCGGCCGGGTGGTGGTCGCCCCGCCCGGGGTGCTGGACGCCCGGACACTGACGGCGGCCGTGGCCCGGGACGGAGTGAGCGCGGTCTTCCTGACCACGGCGCTGTTCAACGAGATCGCCCGGACCGACCCGGCCGCGTTCGCCGGCCTGCGCGTGGTCGCGGCGGGCGGCGAGGCTGCCTCGCCGGAGCTGATGCAGCGGGTCGCCGCGGCGGCGCCGCAGACCCGGGTGCTGCACGTCTACGGGCCCACCGAGACCACCACCTTCGCCAGCCGCCACCATGTCCGGCCCGGGCCCGACGGGGTACCGCCGATCGGCGGCCCGCTCGACGGGACCCGCCTGTACGTGCTCGACCAGGCGCTCCGCCCGGTGCCGCCCGGCGTGGTCGGCGAGCTGTACGTGGGCGGCACCGGCGTCGCCCGCGGCTACCTGGGCCGCCCCGGTCTCACCGCGACCCGGTTCCTGGCCGACCCGCACGCCCCGGGCGGCGCCCGGATGTACCGGACCGGCGACCTGGTCCGCTGGACCGGGGACGGCGCCGTCGAGTACGTGGGACGGGCCGACGGCCAGGTCAAGCTGCGCGGTTTCCGGATCGAGCCCGCCGAGATCGAGTACGCCCTGCTCGCCCTCCCGGGCGTGCGGGACGCGCGCGTGCTGGTCCGCGAGGACGTCCCGGGCAACCCCCGGCTGGTCGGCTACGTGGTGCCGGCCGCCGGAGCCCGGCCGGACGGTCCGGAGCTGGGCCGCGCGCTCGCCCGGGTGCTGCCCGCGTACCTGGTGCCCGCCGCGTTCGTGCTGCTCGACGCGCTGCCGCTGAACGCGAACGGGAAGCTCGACCGGCAGGCGCTGCCCGCCCCGCAGGGCCCCACCGCGGCCGGGGCCGCCGCCGCCCCGGGCACCCCGCAGGAGGAGCTGCTCGCCGCCCTGTTCGCCGACGTGCTCGGGCTGCCGGCCGTCGGTGTCGACGACGACTTCTTCGCCCTCGGCGGCCACTCGCTGCTCGCCACCCGGCTGATCGGCCGGATCCGGGCCGCGACGGGTACCGAGCCCACCCTGCGCCAGGTGTTCGAACACCCCACCGTCGCCGAGCTGGCCGCCGTGCTGGGCCCGGCCGAGCCGGTGCGGCCCGACGTCGCCGCCGGGCCCCGGCCCGACCCCGTACCGCTGTCCTCCGCGCAGCACCGCCTGTGGTTCCTCAGCCAGGCGGAGGGCGCGGACGCCACCTACAACCTCCCGCTGGTCCTCGCGCTGGACGGGCCGCTCGACACCGCGGCGCTGCGCGCGGCGCTCGGCGACGTGGTCGCCCGGCACGAGAGCCTGCGGACGGTGCTGCCCGAGCGGGACGGTACGCCGCAGCAGAGCGTGCTCACCCCGCAGGCCGCCCTGCCGCTGGTCCCGCTCACCGTCGAGACGCTCCCGCCGGGCGAGCCGGCCGAGGAGTGGACCAGGGCCGTGGTGGACCGGCTGACCGCGGCGCCCTTCGACCTCACCACCGACCTCCCGGTGCGTGCCCGGCTGCTGCGGACCGGACCGGACCGGCACGTGCTGGTCCTGGTGCTGCACCACGTCAGCGCGGACGGCTGGTCGCTAGCCCCGCTCTGCCGGGACCTCGCCACCGCCCACCGGGCCCGGACGGCGGGCGCCGCCCCCGACTGGCCGGCCCTGCGCGTCCAGTACGCCGACTACGCGCTCTGGCAGCGCGGGCTGCTCGGCGCCGACGACGTCCCGCAGAGCCTGACCTCCCGTCAGCTCGCCTTCTGGCGGGGCGCGCTGGCCGGCGCGCCCGACCTGCTGTCGCTGCCCCTGGACCGCCCGCGCCCGGCGGCGCCGAGCCACCGGGGCGACGCGGTGCCGTTCGAGCTGCCCGCCGAGGCGTACGCGCGCCTGGTCCGGCTCGCCCGGGAGTCGGGCTGCACGCCGTTCATGGTGCTCCAGGCCGCGCTCGCGGTGACGCTGCACACGCACGGCGCCGGTACCGACATCCCGGTCGGCGCCGCGCTGGCCGGCCGCACCGATGAGGCGCTGGAGGAGCTGGTCGGCTTCTTCGTCAACACCGTGGTGCTGCGCACCGACCTCTCGGGCGACCCGACCTTCCGCGAACTGCTCACCCGGGTGCGGGAGTTCGACCTCGCGGCGTTCGCCCACGCCGACCTGCCGTTCGAGCGCCTGGTCGAGGGCCTCAACCCGGAGCGCTCCGCCGGCCACCACCCGCTGTTCCAGACCATGCTGGTGCTGCAGAACCAGCAGCGCGCGGAGCTGGACCTGCCGGGGGTCACCGTCCGCGACCTGTCCCGGCACCCCGGGACCAGCAAGTTCGACCTGACCTTCTCACTGGCCGAGACGGCTGAGACGGCCGGGACGGCCGGGACCGGGCACGGCCCGGGCACCGCGCTCGGCGGGTACCTGGAGTACGCCACCGACCTGTTCGACCGGAGCACGGCCCGGGCGCTCGCCGACCGGTTCGCCCATCTGCTGGCCGAGGCGGTGGGCGATCCCGACCGGACGGTCGGCGACCTCGACCCGCTCACCGCGCAGGAGCGCGCGCGGGTGCTGGAGCTGGGGCTCGGCGCCCGCCGCCCGCTGCCCTCGCGGACCGTGCCCGAGGCGGTCGCCGCCTGGGCGGCCCGCACCCCGGACGCCCCCGCCGTCCGGGACGCGCACACCCGGCTCGGCTACGCCGAGCTGGACGCCCGGGCCGACGCGCTGGCCCACGCCCTGCGCCGGCGCGGTGCCGGGCCCGGCACGCTGGTCGCGCTCGCCGTCCCGCCCTCCGTGGACACCGCCGTCGCCATGCTGGCCGTGCTCCGGACCGGGGCCGCCTACGTCCCCGTCGACCCCGACTACCCGCCCGCCCGCGTCCGGCAGATGCTGGCGGACGCCCGGCCCGTCCTGCTGGTCACCGGCGCCGGAGTCCCGGCCGACCTCCCGGCGGGCGACCTCCCCCGGCTCGGCCTGGACGACCCGGAGCTCCGCGCCCCGGCCGCTCCCGGTCCGCTCCCCCGGCCGCGCCCCTCGGACCCGGCCTACGTCATCTACACCTCCGGGTCGACCGGCCGCCCCAAGGGTGTGGTCGTCCCGCACCTGGCCCTCGCCAACCACATGCACTGGATGGCGGACCACCTCGAACTCACCCCCTCCGACCGGGTGCTGGCGCGCACCTCGACCAGCTTCGACGCCTCGGTCTGGGAGCTCTGGCTGCCGCTCACCCAGGGCGCCGAGGTCTGCGTGACGCCCGCCGGAGCCAACCGGGAGCCGCGCGAACTGCTCGCCTGGATGCGCCGCTTCGACGTGACGGTGGCTCAGTTCGTCCCCTCCCACCTGGCCCTGCTGCTCGCGGACGACTCCGACGACACCGCCGCCGCACCGCCGGCCAGCCTGCGCGCCGTCCTGTGCGGCGGCGAGACGCTGCCGCGCACCCTGGCCGAGGCCGTCGCCGACCGCTGGCGGGCCGAGCCGCACAACCTGTACGGGCCGACCGAGGCGACCATCGACGCCACCGCCCACCGCGTCGGCCGCTCCGGCGCCGGGGCGGCCCGCGCCGGATCGGTGCCCATCGGGCGGCCGGTCGACGGCATGCGCGCCTACGTGCTGGACCGGCGGCTGCGCCCCGTGCCGCCCGGTGTCACCGGGGAGCTGTACCTGGCCGGCGCCAACCTCGCCCTCGGCTACCACGACCGCCCCGGGCTCACCGCCTCCCGGTTCGTCGCCGACCCCTTCGGGGCCCCCGGGGCCCGGATGTACCGCACCGGCGACCTGGCCCGTTTCGACGGGGACGGCCTGCTGCACCACGTGGCCCGCGCCGACGACCAGGTCAAACTGCGCGGGTTCCGGATCGAACCCGGCGAGGTGGCGGCAGCCCTGCTGGAGCTGCCGGCGGTGGCGGCCGCCTGCGTGCTGGTCCGCGAGGACCTCCCCGGGCGGCCGCGCCTGGTCGCGTACGCCGTCCCGGCCGAGCCGGCCCCGACCGCCACCGCGCTGCGGGACGCCCTGGCCGAGGTGCTGCCCCACCATCTGGTGCCCGACGCGGTGGTCCTGCTGGACGGGCTCCCGCTGCTGCCCAACGGCAAGGTGGACCGCCGGGCCCTGCCCGTACCCGCCGACACCCCGTCACCGGCCGGAGCCCGCCCGCAGACGCTGCGGGAGGAGCTGCTGACCGGGATCTTCGCCGAGGTGCTGGCGCGTTCCTCGGTGGGACCGCAGCAGAGCTTCTTCGACCTCGGCGGGCACTCGCTGCTGGCCATGCGGGTGGTCAGCCGGATCCGGGGCGTGCTCGGCGCGGACCTGACGGTGCGCACCCTGTTCGAGCACCCAACCGCCGCCGCGTTGGCCCGCGTCCTGGACCCGGCGGCGCCCGGCCGGCCCGCGCTCACCCGCACCGGCCACGCCGACCGCCCCGACCCGCTACCGCTGTCCGCCGCCCAGAGCCGGCTCTGGTTCCTCAACCGGATGGACGGCCCCGGCTCCACCTACAACCTCCCGCTGGTCCTGGAGCTGCGCGGCACCCTGGACCCGGACGCCCTGCGCGGCGCCCTGCTCGACGTGGTGGAGCGGCACGAGGCCCTGCGCACCGTCTTCCCCGAACGGGACGGCACGCCCCGTCAGCTCGTCCTCCCCGCCGAGGCCGCCGCGCCCCGGCCACCGGTGGAGAGCACCGCGCCGAAGGACCTGGAGGCAGCCGTGCTGGCCGCCGTCGGCGAGCCCTTCGACGTGCTCACCGACCCGCCGCTCCGCGCCCGGCTGCTGCGCGCCGCGCCCGGGCACCACGTGCTGGTGCTGGTGCTGCACCACATCGCGGGCGACGGTTGGTCGCTCGGCCCACTGACCCGGGACCTCGCCGAGGCCTACCGGGCCCGCCTGACCGGCCCGCAGGCCGCGGGAGCGCTCCCGGCGGCGCCGCTGCAGTACGCCGACTACACCCTCTGGCAGCGCGAACTGCTGGGCGAGGACGGGGAGCTGCTGCCCCGTCAGCTCGACCACTGGCGCCGGGCGCTGGCCGGTCTGCCCGCCCTGCTCGACCTGCCGCTGGACCACCCCCGACCGGCGACCGCGGACGCCCGCGGCGCCGTGGTGGAGTTCGACCTCCCGCCCGCCCTGCACACCGCGCTGCTCGGCCTCGCGCGGGGCACCGGGAGCACCCTGTTCATGGTGCTGCAGGCGGCCGTGGCCGCCCTGCTGCATCGGCACGGCGCGGGCGAGGACATCCCCTTGGGCACCCCGGTGGCCGGGCGCGGCGAGGAGGCGCTGGAGGAGCTGGTCGGCTTCTTCGTCAACACGCTGGTGCTGCGCACCGACCTCTCCGGCGACCCGACGTTCCGTGAGCTGCTGCACCGGGTGCGGGAGTTCGACCTGGCGGCGTTCGCCCACCAGGACGTGCCGTTCGAGCGGCTGGTGGAGAGCCTGAACCCGGTCCGGGCCCGGGACCACCACCCGCTGTTCCAGACCATGGTGGTGCTGCAGAACCAGCAGGCCGGCCGTCCCGAGCTGCCCGGTCTCACCGTCGAGCAGCGCCTGGTCCACAACGGCCTGAGCAAGTTCGACCTGACCTTCTCCTTCGGCGCGGAGCCGGGCCCGGACGGCACGGCACCCGTCCTCTCCGCCGGGCTCGAGTACGCCACCGCGCTGTTCGACCGGGCCACCGCCGAGGCGCTGGCGGCCCGGCTGGTGCGGCTGCTGGAGCAGGCGGTGGCCGCACCCGACCAGCGCCTGTCCGGGTACGAGCTGCTCACCGCCGAGGAGCACCGCCGGGTCTCGCACTGGGGCGCGGCGCACCCGCTGCCCCCGGCCGCCGGTACCCTGCCCGCGCTGTTCGCCCGCCAGGCACACCGCACGCCCGGCGCCCCCGCCGTCACCGACGGCGCGGTCACCCTCTCCTACGCCGAGCTGGACCGGGCCTCCGCCGAGCTCGCGGTCGTCCTGGCCGGTCACGGCATCGGCCCGGAGGACGCCGTCGGCGTGCTGCTCGGCCGCTCGGCCGCCGTGGTGACGGCCTCGCTCGGCACGGTCCGCGCGGCGGCCGCGTACGTCCCGCTGGACGCCCGCTGGCCCGCCGAGCGGCTGGACCAGGTCGCCGCCGTGGCGGAGCCCCGCCTGCTGCTGGTCGACGAGGAGAGCGCCGCCACCCCGTGGGTGGCCGACCGGGCGGCCACCCTGCCGCTGGTGGTGCTGGACCGTCAGGGCCGCGTCCTGCGGGGCGCGCCAGGGCGGCCCAGCCGTCCGGAGCGGGTGCCGGGCCCGGATTCCCTGGCGTACGTGATGTTCACCTCCGGCTCCACCGGCCTGCCCAAGGGCGTCGGCGTCACCCAAGCCGACGTCGCCGCCCTGGCGGAGGACGCCGCGTGGTCCGACGGCGCCGCGGACGCGGTGCTGATGCACTCCGCGTACGTCTTCGACGCCTCCACCTTCGAGATCTGGGCGCCGCTGCTGAACGGCGGCCGGGTGGTGGTCGCCCCGGACGGGCTGCTGGAGGCCCGCACCCTGGACGCCGCCGTCCACGACCACGGCGTCACGGCGGTCTTCCTGACCACCGCGCTGTTCAACGTGATCGCGGAGACCGACCCGGGCGCCTTCACCGGCCTGCGGGTGGTCTGCGCGGGCGGCGAGCTGGCCTCGCCCGATGCCATGCAGCGGGTCGCGGCCACCGCGCCCGGGGCCCGGGTGCTGCACGTCTACGGCCCCACCGAGACCACCACCTTCGCCACCCGGTACGCCGTCACCGCCGACCTCCCGGCCGGGCCGCCGCCGATCGGGCGGCCGCTGGACGGCATGCGGCTGCACGTCCTGGACGCCGCCCTCGCGCCGGTGCCCCCGGGCGTGGTCGGCGAGCTGTACCTGGCCGGCCGGGGCGTGGCCCGCGGCTACCTGGGCCGCCCCGGCCTGACCGCCGGACGCTTCGTCGCCGACCCGTTCGCCGCCGACGGCAGCCGGATGTACCGCACCGGCGACCTGGTCCGCTGGACCCCGGAGGGACAGATCGCCTACGTCTCGCGGGCCGACGGCCAGGTCAAACTGCGCGGCTACCGGATCGAGTTGGGCGAGGTCGAAGGAGCCCTGTCGGCCCGCCCCGAGGTGGCCGACGCCTTCGCCCTGGTCCGCGAGGACCTGCCCGGCGACCGCCGGCTGGTCGCGTACGTGGTCCCCACGGCCGGCACCGGCGCCGACCCGGCCGGGATGGCCCGGGAGCTGGCCCTGGAGTTGGCCCGGGTGCTGCCCGGCTACCTGGTGCCGTCCGCGATCGTGCCGCTGGCGGCGCTCCCACTCACCCCGAACGGGAAGGTGGACCGCGCCGCCCTGCCGGTACCGGCCCAGTCCACCGCCGTTCCGGGCCGGGCGCCGCGCACCGCCCGGGAGGAGGTGGTCTGCGCGGTCTTCGCCGACCTGCTCGGCCGCCCGGTGGTCGGCGCGGACGACGACTTCTTCGCCCTCGGCGGCCACTCGCTGCTCGCCACCCGGCTGGCCGCCCGGCTGCGCGCGGTGCTCGACCTGGAGGTCGAGGTGCGGACCGTCTTCGACCACCCCACCCCGGCCCGGCTGGCCGCCGCCCTCGACGGCGCGGACACGGCCCGGGCCCGCCTGGAGCGGGCCGCCCACCGGCCCGACCCGATGCCGCTCTCCCCCGCCCAGCAGCGCCTGTGGTTCCTGCACCGCTTCGAGGGGCCGAGCGCCACCTACAACGTGCCGCTGGTGCTCCGGCTGGACGGGCCGCTGGACGGGGACGCCCTCGCCCGGGCCCTGGCCGACGTGGTCGGGCGGCACGAGAGCCTGCGCACCGTCTTCCCGGACACCGCGGGGGTGCCGAGCCAGCGGGTGCTGGACGCGGCGGGCGCCGACCTCGACCTGACGCCCCGCCAGGTCGACCCGGCGCAGCTGGACACCGTGCTGAGCGCCGAGACCGCGCACACCTTCGACGTCAGCCGCGAGCGCCCCGTCCGGGCCCGGCTGCTGCGGCTGGGTGAGGACGCGCACGTCCTGGTGCTGCTGCTGCACCACATCGCCGGGGACGGCTGGTCGCTGGAGCCGCTCGCCCGCGACCTGGGCACGGCCTACCGCGCCCGCACCGGCGGGACCGCCCCCGACTGGCCCGAACTGCCCGTCCAGTACGCCGACTACACCCTCTGGCAGCGCGCGCTGCTCGGCGACGAGGACGACCCCGCCGCACCGGCCGCCCGGCAGCTCGCGTACTGGCGCTCCGCGCTCGACGGCCTGCCAGACCTGCTCGACCTGCCGCTCGACCGGCCGCGCCCGGCCGTTGCCAGCCACCGGGGCGAGGCGTTCGCCTTCCCGGTGGACGCCGTGACGCACCGCGCGCTCGCCGAGCTGGCCCGCTCGCGCGGCAGCAGTCTGTTCATGGTGCTCCAGGCCGCGCTCGCCGTGCTGTTCCGGGCGCACGGGGCCGGCGAGGACATCCCGCTCGGCACCCCGGTGGCCGGACGCACCGACGAGGCGCTGGACGACCTGGTCGGCTTCTTCGTCAACACGCTGGTGCTGCGCACCGACCTGAGCGGCGACCCGACCTTCGATCAGGTCCTGGACCGGGTGCGGGACTTCGACCTCGCCGCCTACGCCCACCAGGACGTGCCGTTCGAGCGGCTGGTGGACGCGCTGGACCCGCAGCGCACCCAGAGCCGCCACCCGCTGTTCCAGACCATGCTGGTGCTGCAGAACCAGGCCGGCGCGGCCGTCGAACTGCCGGGCCTGACGGTGACGGAGCAGCAGGTGCGCACCGGCATCAGCAAGTTCGACCTGACCTTCACCTTCACCGAGCGCCGCGACGGCCAGGGGCGCCCGGCCGGGTTGGACGGGACGCTCGAGTTCGCCACCGACCTGTTCGCGCCCGCCACCGCCCGCGCGCTCGCCGACCGGCTGGTCCGGCTGCTGGGCTCGCTCGGCGCCGACCCCGCACAGCGGGTGGGTGCCGTCACCGTGCTGGCGCCGGAGGAGACGGCCGCCCTGCTGCGGGCCGGGCACGGCGCGGTCCGTCGGGTGCCCGAGCGCACCGTGCCCGGGGCGTTCCGGGCCCAGCGCGACCGCACCCCCGACGCGCTCGCCGTCCGGGACGGCGCCCGCAGCCTGACCTTCGCCGAACTCGACCTCCGCTCCGACGCGCTGGCCCGGCGGCTGCGCGGCCGGGGTGTCCGACGCGGGGAGGTGGTGGCGCTGGCCCTGCCGGGCACGGCCCACCAGGTGGTGGCGATGCTGGCGGTGGCCAAGGCCGGGGCGGCCTGGCTGCCGCTCGACCCGGACCACCCGGCCGCCCGGCTCCGGTCGGTGGTCGAGGACGCCCGGCCGGTCCTGCTGCTCACCTCGGAGCAGGTCCGCGCGGCGCTGCCGGAGCTGCCGGTCCCGGTGCTCACCGTGGACGGGGCACCCACCGGCCCGGAGGCGGACCTCGACACCCCCGGGCCGCTGGACGCCGCGTACGTCATCCACACCTCGGGCTCCACCGGCCGCCCCAAGGGCGTGGTGGTCACCCACGCCGCGCTCACCAACCACATGGCCTGGATGGCGGACCACCTCGAACTCACCGGTGCCGACCGGGTGCTGGCCCGCACCTCGCCGGGCTTCGACGCCTCGGTCTGGGAGACCTGGCTGCCGCTGCTGCACGGCGGTGCCACCTGCCCGGTGCCGCCGGACCTGACCCATGACCCGGCCGCGCTGCTGGCCCGGATGCGGGCCGAGGGGGTGACGGTGGCTCAGTTCGTGCCCTCGCTGCTGGCCCTGGTGCTCGGCGAGACCGAGCACGAGGAGCCGCCGGCCGCGCTGCGGGCCGTCCTGTGCGGCGGCGAGCCGCTGCCCGTGGCACTGGCCGAGCGCACCGTACGGGCCTGGGGCGTGGAGGCCCACAACCTGTACGGACCGACCGAGGCGACCATCGACGCCACCGCCCACCGGTACGGCGGCGGGGACCGCGAGGGCTCGGTGCCGCTCGGGCACCCCGTCGACAACACCCGCGCGTACGTCCTGGACGGTGCGCTGCGCCCCGTCCCGGCTGGCGTGGTGGGCGAGTTGTACCTGGCGGGCGAGGGCCTGGCGCGCGGCTATCTGGGCCGGCCGGGCCTGACCGCCGGACGGTTCACCGCCGACCCCTTCGCCGCCGACGGCAGCCGGATGTACCGCACCGGCGACCTGGTGCGGCGCGACGCGGACGGGCGGCTCGGCTACCTGGGCCGGGCCGACGACCAGGTCAAGCTGCACGGCGTGCGGATGGAGCCCGGCGAGATCGAGGCCGCGCTGACCGCGGTCGAGGGCGTCGGGGCCGCCTGCGTGCTGGTCCGCGAGGACCGTCCGGGCGAGCAGCGGCTGGTCGCCTACACGGTGGCCGCCTCCGGCCGGGCCGCCGTCCCCGAGGACGGCGAGCTGCGCGCCCGGCTGGCCGGGGTGCTGCCGCCGTCGATGGTCCCGTCGGTCTTCGTCCGGCTGGACGCGCTGCCGCTGCTGGCCAACGGCAAGACCGACCGACGGGCGCTGCCGGCGCCCGCGCTCCCCGCCCCGGCGGCCGGCCGGGCGGGCGGGCGGCCGCGCACCGAGCGGGAGCAGGCGCTGTGCGGGGCGTTCGCCTCGGTGCTGCGGCTGCCCGGGGTGCGCACCGACGACGACTTCTTCGCGCTCGGCGGTGACAGCATCCTCTCCATCCAACTGGTCAGCCGGGTCCGCGAGTTCCAGCTCCGGATCACCCCCAGGGACGTGTTCCTGCACCGCACGCCCGAGGCGCTCGCACTGGTCGCCGAGGACGCCGGCGCGCGGACGGCGGCCCCGGTGGACGACGGGGTCGGCACCATGCCGCTGACCCCGATCGCGGCCTGGTTCCTGGACCGTCCGGGCCCGACCGACGGCTACCACCAGTCCGCGGTGCTGCGCACGCCCGCCGATGCCACCCACGAGCGGCTCACCGCTGCGCTGCAGGCCCTGGTCGACCACCACGACATGCTCCGGGTCCGCGTCACCCGCACCGCCGGGGGCGCCCCCGGACTGGAGACGCTGCCCCGGGGCACCGTGCGGATCGCCCCCCGCCTCACCCGGATCGACACGGCCGGGTACGCGGAGGACAAGGTCCGCGCGGTCCTCACCGAGGCGGGCGAGCAGGCCCGGCGCCGGTTGCGGCCCGCGCACGGCGAGGTGGTCGAAGCGGTGTGGTGCGACGCCGGGCCGGGGGTGCCCGGGCGGCTGCTGCTGCTGGTGCACCACCTGGCGGTGGACGCGGTGTCCTGGCGGATCCTGGCCGAGGACCTGGTCACCGCCTGGACCTCCGGGCCAGGGGCCGCACTGCCACCCGTCGCCACCTCCTACCGGGCCTGGGCCCGGCTGCTCGCCACCGCCGCCGAGCAGGGCGCCCGGGCGGCCGAGCTGCCCCGCTGGGAGGCGCAGGGCCGGGCCGTGGCACCGCCCTTGGGCACCCGTCGGCTGGACCCGGCCCGGGACACCGCCGCCCGGACCAGGACCCTCACCACCCACCCGGCCGGCGCCGCCACCGAGGCGCTGCTCAGCACCGTTCCCGCCGCCTTCCACGCCGGGGTGGACGACGTCCTGCTCACGGCCCTCGCACTCGCCGTCCGCAGCCTGCGGGCCCGGCGGGGCGAGGCCGGTGACGGTGTGCTGATCGACCTGGAGAGCCACGGCCGCGAACAGCTCACGGCCGAGCTCGACCTGTCCCGGACGGTCGGCTGGTTCACCAGCCTGTACCCCGTGCTGCTCGACCCGGGCCCGCCGGACCCGCGCGACCCGGAGCGGTTGGACGCCGCCGTGGTGGACCGCGCCGTCAAGCGCGTCAAGGAGCAGCTGCGGGCGGTGCCGGACCACGGCATCGGGTACGGCGTACTGCGCCACCTCGACCCGGCGGCGGCCGCCCGGCTGGCCGGGGCGCCCGACCCCGAGATCGGCTTCAACTACCTCGGCCGGTACGCCGCGACCGGGCCGGGCGGCGACTGGGAGGTGCTGCCCGACGGCGGTGCCCCGGCCGCCCAGGACCGGGACATGCCGGTCCACCACGTCCTGGACATCAACGCCCACACCGAGGACGGCCCGGCCGGCCCGCGGCTGGTGGTGCGCTGGACCTGGGCGGCGGAGCTGCTCGACCAGGCGGAGGTCGGCGCCCTGGCCGACGCCTTCGACCGGGCCCTGCGGGCGCTGGCCGACCACGCGGAGCGGCCCGGCGCGGGCGGCCTGACGCCGTCCGACCTTCCCCTGGTCACCCTCGACCAGGGCCAACTCGACCGACTGAAGACCAAGTGGGGTGGACGCGCATGACCGGGTTCGAGCTCGAGGACGTACTTCCGCTGACGCCCTTGCAGGAGGGCATGCTGTTCCACGCCCTGTACGACGAGGCCGCGATCGACGTCTACACGGCGCAGTTCGTCCTCACCCTGGAGGGCACCGTCGACCCGGCCGCGCTGCGGGCCGCCGTCGCGGCGCTGCTGCGCCGCCACGCCAACCTGCGGGTCGGCTTCCTGCACGAGGACCTGGACCAGCCGGTGCAGGCGGTGGCCGCGCAGGTGCCGGTGCCGCTGCGCACGTACGACCTGACGGCGGGTGAGGGCCCGGGCGGGGTGGCCGACCGGCTGCGGGAGTTCCTGGCCGCCGACCGGGTCCGGCGGTTCGACCTGGCCGATCCGCCGCTGATGCGGTTCGCCCTGCTGCGCACCGGGACGGACCGCCACCGGCTGGTGATGACCAGTCATCACCTGCTGCTGGACGGCTGGTCGCTGCCGCTGCTGCTGCGCGAGCTGTTCGAGCTGTACGCCCACCACGGCGACGACTCCGCCCTGCCGCGCGTCACCCCCTACCGCAACTACCTCGCCTGGCTCGCCGGGCAGGACCGGGCCGCCGCGCTGGACGCCTGGCGCACCGCCCTGGCGGGGCTGGAGGGCCCCACCCTGCTGGCCGGGCGCGGCCCGGCGGAGCAGGGCCGCATCGGGGAGCTGCCGGAGCGCGTGGTGCTGGAGCTGGACCGGGACACCACCGAGCGGCTGCGCGCCACCGCGCGGGCCCACCGGCTGACCCTCAACACCCTGGTGCAGGGCGCCTGGGGCCTGCTGCTGGCCCGGTTGACCGGCCGGTCCGACGTGGTGTTCGGCACCACCGTCTCCGGACGGCCGCCGGAGCTGCCCGGTGTCGAGTCCATGATCGGACTGTTCATCAACACGGTGCCGGTCCGCCTGACCCTGCGCGCCAGGGAGAGCCTCGCCGGGCTGCTGGCCCGGTTCCAGGACGAGCAGGCCCGGCTGCTGGGCAGTCAGCACACCGGCCTGGCCGAGATCAGCGGCACGACCGGGCTCGACACCCTCTTCGACACCCTGGCGGTGTTCGAGAACTACCCGCTGGACCAGGAGGGCCTGGCCGCCGCCGGACAGCGCCTGCCCGGGCTGGCCGTCACCGGGATCGAGGGCGCCGACGCCGCGCACTACCCGCTGACCCTCACCGTCGCCCCCGGCGCCACCCTGCGCCTCACCTTCGCCCACCGCCCCGAGCTGCTGGACGGCGCCTGGACGGCCCGCACCGCCGCCCGGATGCGGAGGCTGCTGACCGCGCTGGCCGACGGCCTGGACGTCCGCGCCGACACCGTCTCCGTCCTGCTGGACGGCGAGGCCGAGGCCCTGCTCGCCGCCGGGGCGGGCCCGGAGCCGGCGGCGGACGCCCGCGCCACCGACCTGCCCGCCGCCGTCGCCCGCCGGGCCGCCGCGCACCCGGAGGCGCTCGCCGTCACCGGCCCGGCCGGGAGCCTGACCTACCGTCAGCTCGTCTCCCGGGCCGACCTCCTGACCCAGGCGCTGACCGGTCTCGGTGCGGCGCCCGAGGAGGGCGTCGGCCTGCTGCTGGGCCGCTCCCCCGCCCAGGTCACCGCCCCGCTCGGGGTGCTCCGGGCCGGTGCCGCGTACGTGCCGCTGGACCCGCGCTGGCCCGCCGAGCGGCTCGGCCAGGTGACCGCGGCCGCCGCCCCCCGCCTGCTGATCGTCGACGCCGCCCACGCCACCCATCCCTGGGTGCGCGAACTCGGCCCCGGGGTACGGGTGCTGACGGTGGACGACACCGGCCGCGTCACCAGCGGCGGGCCGTACGCCCCGGGTCCGCTGCCCGCCCCGGCCGGCGGTGACCGGCTGGCCTACACCATGTTCACCTCGGGCTCCACCGGCCGACCCAAGGGCGTCGGCGTCACCCACGGCGACATCGCCGCACTCGCCGCCGACCGCACCTGGAACCGGGACGGGGCGGGCGAGGCCGTCCTGATGCACTCCGCCTACGCCTTCGACGCCGCCACCTTCGAGCTCTGGGTCCCGCTGCTGCGCGGCGGCCGGGTCGTCCTCGCCCCCGACGGCGTGCTCCAGCCCGAGCAGCTGCGCGAGGCCGTCACCCGGCACGGTGCCCGGGCGGCCTTCCTCACCACGGCGCTGTTCAACGTCTTCGCCGAGACCGACCCCGGCGCGCTCGGCCTGCTGCGGCTGGCCGCCGGCGGCGGGGAGGCGGCCGCCCCCGGTGTGCTCCAGCACCTCGCCGCCGCGTACCCCGCCACCCGCGTGCTCAACGCGTACGGGCCCACCGAGGCGACCACCTTCGCCCTGCTGCACCGCGTCCCCGCCGAGCACGCCCCGGGCGGCATCCCGCCGATCGGCCGACCGCTGGACGGCGTACGGGCGCTGGTCCTGGACGGCGCGCTGCGCCCCGCCCCGGACGGCGCCGAGGGCGAGCTGTACCTCGCGGGCCCCGGCGTGGCCCGCGGCTACCTCGGGCAGCCGGGCCTCACCGCCACCCGGTTCGTGGCCGACCCCTTCGCGGCCGACGGGAGCCGGATGTACCGCACCGGCGACCTGGTGCGCCGCGCCCCGGGCATCGGCCTGGTCCACGTCGGCCGCGCCGACCAGCAGGTCAAGCTGCGCGGCCACCGGATCGAGCCCGCCGAGATCGAGGCCGCACTGCGCGACCACCCGACGGTCCGGGCCGCCTGCGTCGTGGTGCGGGAGGACCGGCCCGGCGACCGGGCCCTGGCCGCGTACGTCGTCCCGGCGACCGGCCGCACGGCCGACCCTGCCGCTCTCACCGCCCACCTGGCCGGCCGGCTGCCCGCCCACCTGGTGCCGCCGAGCGTGCAGGTGCTGGCCGCCCTGCCGATGACGGCCAACGGCAAGCTCGACCGCACCGCGCTGCCCGCGCCCGACGCCCCCGCCGGGGCCGCCACCGCTGCCGCCGGACGGGCGCCGCACGGCGCCCGCGAGGAGATCCTCGCCGCGCTCTTCGCCGAGACCCTCGGCCGGGCCCGGGTCGGCGCGGAGGACAACTTCTTCGCGCTCGGCGGCAATTCGCTGCTCGCCACCCTGCTGGTCGGCCGCATCCGCACCGCGCTGGACGCCGAGGCGCAGATCCGCACGCTGTTCGAGCACCCCACCGTCGCCTCGCTCGCCGCCGCCCTGGCGGACGCCGGGCGCCCGGCCCGGCCGGCCCTGACCGCCCGCCCGCACCCCGAGGAGCTCCCGCTCTCGCCCGCGCAGCAGCGGCTGTGGTTCCTGCACCGCCTCGACGGCCCCTCCGCCACCTACCACATCCCCTTCGCGGTACGCCTCGAAGGCGGGCTCGACCCGGACGCGCTGCGCCTGGCGCTGCGCGACGTCCTGCTCCGGCACTCCGCCCTGCGCACCGTCTTCCCGGCCGGTCCGGACGGCCCGGTGCAGCGCGTCCTCGCACCCGAGGAGGTCCGGCTGCCGTTCGCGCTGGAGTCCGTGGACGAGGAGAAGCACGCGGACCGGATCGCGGCCGCCGTCGCCGAACCCATCGACGTCGAGCAGGAACTCCCGCTCCGCGCCGTGCTGCTGCGGCTCGCCGAGCGCACCCACGTCTTGGTCCTGGTGATCCATCACATCGCCGCCGACGGCTCCTCGCTGGCCCCGCTGGTCCGTGACCTCGGCACCGCCTACCGGGCCCGCCTGGCGGGAGCGGCCCCCGCCTGGAGCCCGCTCCCCGTCGACTACGCCGACTACACCCTCTGGCAGCGCGAGCTGCTCGGCGACGAGCAGGACCCCGACAGCCCAGTGGGCCGTCAACTCGCCTTCTGGCGCGAGGCCCTGGCCGGACTGCCGGAGCGCGTGGAGCTGCCCCGGGACCGCCCGCAGCCGGCCGTCGCCGGGCACGACGGCGCCACCCACCACTTCACCGTCGGCCCCGACACCACCCGCCGGATCGAGGCCCTGGCCCGGGCCGGCCGGTGCACCCCCTTCATGGTGCTGCAGGCCGCCCTGGCGCTGCTGCTGTCCCGGCACGGCGCCGGGGAGGACGTCCCGCTGGGCACCGCCGTGGCCGGGCGCACCGACGCGGCCACCGCCGACCTGGTCGGCTTCTTCGTCAACACCCTGGTGCTGCGCACCGACCTCTCCGGCGACCCGACGTTCGGCGAACTCCTGGACCGGGTCAAGGAGTTCGACCTGGCCGCGCACGCGCACCAGGACGTCCCGTTCGAGCGGCTGGTCGAGCTGCTCAACCCGGCCCGGGCCCAGCACCACCCGCTGTTCCAGACCATGCTGGTGCTGCAGAACCACACCCGGGCCACCCCCGTCGACCTGCCCGGCCTCACCGTCCACCCGGTGCCGCTGGACCTCGGCGCCAGCAAGTTCGACCTGTCGTTCACCTTCGCCGAGACGCCGGACGACGGGCCCGTACCGGGCGCGCTGCTGGGGAGCGTCGACTACGCGACCGACCTCTTCGACGCCGACACCGTCCGCACCCTGGCCGACCGGCTGGTCCGGCTGCTCGACGCCGTCACCACCGACCCGGGCCTGCCGCTGCACGCCTACCAGGTGCTCGACCCCACCGACCGGGCCCGGCTCGCCCGGTGGGGCACCGGCCCCGCCGCCACCGTCGCGACCTTCCCCGAGCTACTGTCCGCCTGGGTGCGCGACACCCCCGACGCACCCGCCGTCCGCGACCCGCACACCACCCTGACCTACCGTCAGCTCGACGCCCGCGCCGACACCCTGGCCCGGCAGCTGGCCGCCCACGGCGTCGGCCCCGAGGACCGGGTCGCGGTCGCGCTGCCCCGGGACGCCTCACTGCCCGTCGCCCTGCTCGCGGTCCTCAAGGCCGGCGCCGCCTACCTGCCCCTGGACACCGACTACCCGGCCGCCCGGCTGGCCCACATGCTGGCGGACGCGGCGCCGCGGCTGCTGCTCACCACCCCCGAGCTGCACCACCGCCTCCCCGCCACCACCGTCCCCCACCTGTACCCGGGCGACGACCACCCCGCCCTGCCCGGGCCGCTGCCGGCCGCCCGCCCCGAACACCCGGCCTACGTCATCCACACCTCGGGCTCCACCGGGCGCCCCAAGGGCGTGGTCGTCACCCACCGGGGCATCGCGGCGATGGCCGCCACCCAGCGCGAACGCCTCCGGGTCACCCCGGCCGCCCGCGTCCTGCAGCTGGCCTCGGTGAGCTTCGACGCCGCCTTCTGGGAGCTCTCGATGGCCCTGCTCGCCGGGGCCTGCCTGGAGCTCGACACGAAGGAGGCACTGCTCCCCGGCCCGGCCCTGGCCGACCGCGTCCGCGACCACGG
This sequence comes from Kitasatospora sp. NPDC101801, assembly GCF_044766665.1. Lineage (NCBI taxonomy): Bacteria > Bacillati > Actinomycetota > Actinomycetes > Kitasatosporales > Streptomycetaceae > Kitasatospora > Kitasatospora sp. NPDC101801. Next base: position 15,888 of record NZ_JBIWML010000054.1, on the reverse strand, counting down.
CATCACCCACCTCACCCTCCCGCCGGCCGCCCTGGCGGTACTGCCGCCCGACTCCCTGCCCGCCGGGACGACCATCGTGCTGGCCGGCGAGGCCTGCCCGCCCGCCCTGGCCCGCACCTGGTCCCGCGGCCGGCACCTGGTCAACGCGTACGGGCCCACCGAGACCACGGTCTGCGCCACCATGAGCGACTTCCAGCACCCCGACGGGCCGTTCGCCCCCGACCGCACGGTGCCGATCGGCGCCCCCGTCGACGGCACCCGCGTCCAGGTCCTCGACGACCGGCTGGTACCCGTACCGCCGGGCGTGGCGGGCGAGTTGTACGTCTCGGGCGAGGGCCTGGCCCGGGGCTACCACGGGCGGCCCGGGCTCACCGCCACCCGGTTCGTCGCGGACCCCTCCGCAACCGACGGGAGCCGGATGTACCGTACCGGCGACCTCGCCCGCTGGGACCGCCACGGCGAGCTGGAGTACCTCGGCCGGGTGGACGACCAGGTCAAGCTGCGGGGCTTCCGGATCGAGCTCGGCGAGATCGAGGCGGCCCTCACCGCCCTGCCCGGCATCGCAGCCGCCTGCGCCGTCGTCCGCGAGGACCGTCCGGGCGACCGGCGCCTGGTCGCCTACACCGTGGCTGCCCGCGGGTCCGACGACGCCCCGGACGGCGAGCGGGTACGGGCGCTGCTGGCGGCCGTCCTGCCGGAGCACATGGTGCCCTCCGCCCACGTCCGCCTCGACGCCCTGCCGGTCACCCCCAACGGCAAGACCGACCGCCGGGCCCTGCCCGCACCCGCCGGCCCCCGGACCGCCGGGCGCGGCCCGCGCACCGAGCGCGAACGCGCGCTGTGCGAGGTCTTCGCGCAGACCCTCGGGCTGCCTGCGGTCGGCGCCACCGACGACTTCTTCGCCCTCGGCGGCCACTCCCTGCTCGCCGTCACCCTGGCCCGGCGGATCGAGGAGCGCTTCGGCCGACGGCTGCCGCTGCGCGCACTGTTCGCGGCCCCGACCGTCGAAGGCGTCGCCGGTCTGCTGGGCGGCACGAGCACGGCCCCCGAACGGATCGACTGGGCGTCAGAAGTCCGCCTGGCCCCGGACATCACCGGCCGGGCCCGCCCGTCCCGGCTCTCCTCCCGGCCCCTGCTCACCGGGGCCTCCGGCTTCCTCGGCGCGTACCTGCTCCGCGATCTCCTCGACGCCACCGGCGGCCCCGTCGACTGCCTCGTCCGCGCCCGGGACGAGCACGACGGCGCCCACCGCCTGGAGGCCAACCTGCGCCACTACGGCCTCTGGCACGACCGGTACCGCCCCCTGATCCACCCGGTCCCGGGCGACCTCGCCACCCCGGGCCTGGCGCTCACCCCCGAGGTCCGCGCCGCCTTGGTCCGCCGCCTCGGCCCCGTCCTGCACAACGGCGCGCGCGTGCACTTCGCGGCCGGCTACGCCGACCTGCGCCCCGCCAACGTGGCCGGCACCGAGGAGCTGCTGCGCCTGCTCGCCGACTCCGGCTCCCCCGGCCTGCACTACGTGTCGACCACCGGCGTCCACTCCCCGACCGGCGGTCCGGCCCGCATCACCGAGCGCACCCCGACCGGCCCGGCCGACGCCCTGCCGGACGGCTACTCCCGGAGCAAGTGGGTCGCCGAAGGCCTGGTCGGTCTGGCCCGCGAACGCGGCCTGCCGGTCACCCTGCACCGCCCCGGCCGGATCAGCGGCGACACCGGCACCGGCGCCTGCCAGGAGCACGACCTGCTCTGGCAGCTCATCAAGGGCTGCCTCCAGGCCCACGCCGTCCCCGACCTGCCCCCCGGCTCCACCGGCTGGGTGCCCGTCGACTTCGTCAGCGCCTCGATCGTCGCGCTCTGCACCACCGACCGCGACGGCACCGAGACCTTCCATCACACCCACCCCGACCCGCCGGCCCTCGACGCGGTCTTCGACGCCGCCCGCACCGCGGGCTACCGGGTGGACACCCTCCCCACCGAACAGTGGCAGCACGCCGTGGCCGCATCCCCCGACAACGCCGCCCAGCTCTTCCTGGGCGAGCCCGGCCGGGCACCGCGCACCACCGAGGCACGGCACTTCGACTCCCGTACCACCGCAGCCACCGTCGCGGCCCTGGGCGTCCACACGCCCGCGCTCACCGGGGAGGTGATCGCCCGCTACCTCGCCTACTTCCGCGACACCGGCTTCCTGCCGTCCCCGGACGCCCGCTGACGACGGCTCAGGCCGATCCACCGGGACCGCCCACGGACCCCGCCGGCGGCCACCCCGCTTTCGGGGGGTGGCCGTCGGCCTGGCCGCCGCCGTCAGGGCCGGACTGGGTGGTGGTGGGCATCGGGTCGGCCTTCCGCGAGCAGCACGACCGGAACCGGCGCGGAGGCCGGCCCCGACGCCCGGGCGGGCAACCGGACGCGGCCGGCCCTGCACGGCGCGATCGTGGATGTCCGGGCGGTGGCTCTGTTCACGGTAGGACGGAGTCGGTTCGTCATGGCTTCGGGAAGCACCTGTCGATCGGCAGCGCCGTCCTCGCGCCACTGCCGGCGCCAGCGCTCCGCCGAGCGCACGCTCACCCGCAGCGCCGCCGCGATCTCCCGGCTCTTCTCCCCGGCCTCGAAACGTTCCACGGCCTGCTGCCGGATACGCTCCCGCGCAGCTCTCTGCGCGTCGGTCAAACCGCCGCCCTGTGCATACCTCACAGCACACGACTACACCCGTCCGAGCGACATCACGGACTCAACTTCGGTACGCGCGGAAGGTCTTCAGCTTGTTGATCGCTCGTTCGACGGTGTTGCGCTTCTTGTAGCGGTCCTTGTCGAAACCGGGCGGCCGACCCCTGCCCTACCTCGTCGGACCCGGTTGGCCGCCTGATCGGCCTTCTCCCGGATGGCGTGGCGGATTCCGGGTCTGCGCAGGTGGCGGCGGGTTTGGCGGTTGCCCTAGCCCTTGTCGACGCTGACGCTGTCCGGCTTGGTACGCGGCCTGCCACAAGTCAGCCGCGGCACGCAGATCCCGTCCATGACCGGCTCGACCTGGGTGCGGTCCGCGCACTGTCCGGGCGTGATGACCAGCGAGAACACCCGGCAGCGGCCGTCCGGTGGATCTTGGTGGTGAACCCGCCGCGAGAGCGGCCGAGCGCCTCACCTCCCGCACCACCTCCGCCAGCCGGTAGGGCCGGTGGACCGACGTGACGAACGGGCCAGGGCACTGCCCCGGGCCCGTTCGTCATGCTGCTCCGGCCGTTTCGGTCGCGTAGTCGCACAGCGCCGCCCGGTGCGGACAGCCGGTCTTGGCCAGCAGACTCGCCACGTGCTTCTCCACCGTACGGGCGGAGATGAACAGCCGTCCGGCGATCTCCTGGTTGCCCGGCCGGGTGCCGAGGAGCAGGAGCACCTCGTACTCCCGGGCGGTCACCCCCTGCCGTCGCAGGTCCGCCGGTATCCGGGCGGTGCCACCGCGCCGCTGCCCGACCGGCGCACCCGCTCGGCGCAGCAGGTCGCGGCAGGTGCTGGCGACTACCGGGACGGCGGCCTGGTGGAAGTACTCCTCCGCCTTCCGCAGCCACTCGACCGGCTCGCCCCAGCCGTCGGCCAGCGCGGCCTGAGCGGCCAACCGCAGGCCCAGGTGCCCGGCCATCGGGAACAGCCGGGCCGCCTCCTGGGCCTGGACCACGGCGGTCCGCGCCTCGCCCGCCCGCCCGCTGCGGCCCAGGTGGACGGCCAGGGCAAGCCGCTCGAACTGCCGGTTCCAGGGCAGCCCCGCCGCCGGCTCGGCCGTCACCGCACCATGGTCCTCGGGGTCCGACCGCCCGGCGAGGGCGAGGAGCAGGGGGCGCAGCCCGTACCGGCCGTTCAGGTAGAAGAGCGATGGGTGCCGCTCCTCCCAGATGAGCGCCTCGTCCAGCTCGGCAAGCGCTCGCTCGTGGTCCTCCTCCAGGAGCGCGCAGACCGCTCGGCTGCCGTAGACCAGCGGCTGCTGGAGCGACTGCCCGCCGCCCCAGCGGCGGAACTCGGCGAGCTCCTGGTCGAGTTCGCGCCGCCGCCCCTGGTGGGCCGCCAGCGCCGCCCGGGTGAGCAGCACGTAGCGATGGTTGTCGGCGTTGCGCAGCCGGGCGGTGGGCGCCAGGCAACGGCCCGTCAACTCGCGGGCTGCGGAGTACTCGCCGCGCAGCACGGACTGCATCGCGAGCGTGGCCTCGGCGCCGTGCATCAGCGCCAGGGCGCCGTGCCCCACCGCTGCCCGGTAAGCGCGTTCCAGGCGGCCGGAGGAGCCGGTGCGCATGAAGTCGTTGGCGCCCAGCCGCAGCATGGTGCCGATCTGCCAGGTGGTCAGCCCGTGCACCGTCGCCAGTGCCAGGCCACGCTCCAGGCAGGAGTCCGCCTCGGCGAAGCCCTGGTGCCTGGCCAGCAGGGCGAGCAACTCCCACGCCTGACAGGCGATCTCGGGTGTTCCGAGGCGCTCGGCCGCCTCCGCCGCCTGCCGGGCCAACGCCTCGGCCCGGGACCTCCGTTCGACCCCGTCGGTCCCCTGGTCAGCCAGGATGAGGTGCGCCTCGACCACCTGCACCGCCGGGATGAGCGCGGTGCTGTCGAAGCGGCCCAGCAGCCCGCGCACGCGGTGGACTTGCGCGGCCGCCTCCGGGTGGCGGGCGGTGGTGACGGCGGCCCAGGCGAGGCGGGAATGCAGGGCGGCGAGTCGGTCGACGGCCAGCGCCCCCGAACCCGTCTCCGGCAGCGACTCCACCAGGGCCAGCGCCCGGTCCAACTGCCCGGAGTCCACCAGGGTGTACACGAGTCGCTCGACCACCGGTGCGCGGTCGGCCGCCTGCTCCGGGGTGGTGAGCAGACTCTCGGCCCGTTCCAGGAGGTGGATCGCCGAGTCCACCGCGCCCGCGCCGAGTGCAGCCCGGCCCGCCTCCGCGTATCGCCGGGCCGCAGCCGTACGGTCACCTGCGGCAAGGCGGAGCGCAGCGGCCCGGGGACCCCACGCTCCGGGGAGCCCGGGGTGGGCCAGCTCGATGACATCGGCCGCCCGGACCGCGATCGCCGCCCGTTCGGAGGGCAGCAGCCCGGCGAGCAGCGCTTCGGCCGTCAGGGCGTGGCGGAACTCGTACCAGTCGGCCACCGGGCCGCTCGGGGAGACGAGTTGGGACTCGATCCCGGCCCGGAGGTGGGCCAGCAGTTCCCTGTCGTCCAGCCCGGTGACGTCTCGCAGGACGGACAGGGAGAACCGGCGGCCGAGTACGGCGGCGGTCTCCAGCAGGGTCCGGCCCACCGGGCCGAGCCGGGCCGCCCGCTGGGTGACGCTGCTCACCACGGTCCGTGGGACGTCGATGGTCAGATCGCCCCGGAGCAGCCAGTCGCCATCCGGCCCCCGGTGCAGAGCGCCGGCCGTGACCATCCCGCTGAGCAGCTCCTCGACCACGAACGGGTTGCCCCCAGCGTCCCGGACCAGCCGGTCGGCCACCTCCGACGGCAGGATCCCGGCCCCGGGCGGGCGACCGGAGGCGGCCGCGAGGGCGCTCTCCGCCAGGTCCGCCACTTCCTGGTCGGTCAGCGGCACGAGCTCGGAGAGCAGGGCCGCTCGGCGGCGGCCGAGCGCCCGGGCCAACTCCCCGGCCTGGCCCTCCTCCGGCCGCAGCGTCGCCAACAGTAGGACCGGCAGGCCGGGCAGGTGGTCGCAGAGATAGTCGACCACGGCCAGGGTCTCGGCATCGGCGTCGTGCAGGTCCTCCAGGACGAGCAGACATCCGCCGCCCTGAGGTGACGTCAGATCCCTCGTGGTAACGGCCAACAGGCGCAACACCGCCTCGGCCGTCTCGACCACCGAGGCCGCCTCTGCCGAAGCCCCGGCCTCGCGCCATTCGGGTAACAGACCCGCGAGGGCGGAGCGGTACGGAACCAGTTCCAGGTCCCGCGGAGGTCCGCTGACCCGGAACAGCGAGTGCAGCGCCTCGGCGATCGGCCGGTAGGGCATGGTGACGCTGCTGCTGGTGCCGGCCCGACCCCGGAGCACCGTCAGGCCGCGGGTGAACGCGCGGTAGGCGCACTCCGCGGCCAGCCGGGACTTGCCGAGACCGGCCTCCCCGAGCAGGAACACCGCGCGGCCCCGGCCGGCCCTGGCCGCGGCCAAGCTCTCGTCGAGCAAAGCCAGTTGGTCGTGGCGTCCGAGGAGCGTCGGCGAAGTGACGAGCATACGCGGATGCTAACGGCGTCGATACGACCTGCCAATACGGCCTGCCCGCAGCTGCCGGCCGACCGGTGCCACGCGCTCGGCGGGGCCGCCGTCAGCCGTAACTCACGGTGTAGAGCGTCTCGATGACGCTGCTGTCGTCGCCGCTGGCGGCGGTCAGACCGGCCAACAGACGGGCACGACTGCCGACCGGGGACCGGCCCGGCAGCCGGATCTCGCCGGACGGGTGCTGACCGGACGGGGACTCGTCGCGGAGGGCGGGGTTTCTCCAACTGCCGAGCAGTGACTCGCTGTTCATCGGTCCTCCTGGGTGGGAGAGGTGGGTGCGGGCTTTGTACGGGCGGGCGCTCCGGACGGCGCGGTCAGCGGGCCGGCCAGCGCATCAGCAGGGCGGAGGGGACTTGTGGGCCGAAGCCGAGCCGAAGCAACCCGTAGCCGATCCCCGCGAGGCCGTTGAACAGCCCCGGGGTGACCACGGCGTGCGGGGTCCCGCAGCGGGTGCCGCTGCGGTCGATCGCCGCCAGCAGGGCTCCGGCTCTGGCGAACAGCACGGCCGGGTCGGCCTGACCCGTGGCGGTGGCCGCGAGCATCAGCTCCAGTGCCCCGGTCTCGCCGTGGCAGAGGCTGTGGTCGTCCAGGGCGGGAGCCGTGGCCACCGCCCGCGCCACCAGTGCGGCGGCCCAGTCGGGGGCGGCTGACCTGACTGTGGCCGGCCCGGGTAGGCCGGTCGGCACGGCGGTGAGCCGACCGACCGAAGCAGCGGCGCGGTCGACGGGAGCGGCGCGCCCGCCGGTGAGGTCGGCCCAGCTGTCAGCGAGGGCCAGCGCGGTACCGAACGGCCCGTCGCTCCACCCGCGGCCGAACGGGCCCTCCGCGTGCCGCACGCCGGCCGCGGCCAGGGCCGCCAAGCCGGCCGCCGTGTAACGGGCGCCGCCGGTGCCGCCGTACCGCAGCAGCGCCCAGCCGATCCCGGCCGCACCGGTGTCGAGGCCGCCGTCGGGCAGGCCGGCGACCGCCCGGGCCGCGAGCTGGTCGGCGCAGAGCCGCGCGGTGGTGGCGGCCCGGGGTGAACCCGTGGCCTCGTGGACCGCGAGCATCGCGGCCAGGCAGCCCGCCCTCCCGTCGATCACCGTGGGATCGACCGGCGAAGTCCCCTGCGGCGAGGTGCCGGTGATGCCCCGGTCACCATCGCGCCGGTCCGCCGGCAGCGCGGGGTCGGTCCGTCCGGGCGAGGCGGCCACGGCGGCGGCGGCGGCGGTGAGGTCGACCGCCCTGGACAGCCAGCTGTCCAGGGCGGGGTCCCCGAGGAGCGGAGCCAGGCGGCTGAGGGCGTACGCGATACCGCCGAGTCCGGCATAGCCGGGGCCCACGGTGGACAGGGCGGTGGGCTGTTCGGCCAGTGCGGCGAGCACGGTCGGCACCGGGGTGACCGCCCGGCGGGCGACTGCGGCGTACCGCTCGACACCGGTCAAAGCGGCGAGCTGCGCGAGGAACAGCGCGGTACCGCAGTATCCGTACGGCAGTCCGGCGCCCTGCGGCAGAACGGCCCAGACCCGGCCGTCCAGCGGCTCCAGACCTGGCCAGTTGACGCGCCGTCCGTTGCTCTGCGCGGCCACCACGAGTTGGTCGGCGATGCCGCAGGCGGCGGCCAGCAGCCGCTCCTGGTCCGGCAGGACGGCGGCGGTCGAGCCTGGCGGCGGCAGCGGCCGGACGGCGCCGGTTCCTCGGGAGGCCAGGGTGCCCCGGGTGGCCAGCGTCGCCCGGATCACCCACTCCTGGTCGAGCCGGTCCGCCCGGCCCAGCCCGAGGAGGCGGCGCTCGGCCCGGGCCAAGCCGGTCTCCCGGATCAGCCCTCGCAACACCAGCTGACCGATCGTCAGCTGGTCCGCCCCCGGCAGCGTGCGCAGCAACGGCACGTCGCCCTCCCAGAGGCAGGCGAGTTCGGCCGCCACCAGTGGCCGCAGCACCTGATCGGCCGCGGACTCCCGCCACAGCGCGTCGAACACCCGGTCCCGGTCGAGCGCGTCGTACAGCACGTCCGGGTGGGTGGACTCCTCCAGCAGTGCGGCGTACCAGCGGGTGGCCCGCAGCACCACCCGGGTCTCGTCCGCCGCGAAGCGCGCCAACAGACCTTCCGGTCCGCAGAGTTCGGACCGATGGCCGATGAGGACGTCGTAACCGAGGCGGAAGCCCGCGACCAGGTCCTCGGTGTAGGCGACAGGATCGGCATCGGCGCCGTCCAGCTGCGGCCGGTTGGCTGCTCCCCGGAACACCCCGGTGGTACGGATCAGCCGCATCTCGTCGGTGTCCGGCGCGTCCCAGCCGGGGATCTCGTCCGGCAGCGGCGCGCCACGGTCGCCGCCGAGCGCGGACACGTCCAGCGTGCCCTGCTCGCCGGTCAGCAGGGCGGGCAGCAGGGCCGTCCCTCGCACGGACGCCTCCAGCGCGGCGAGCGCCGGGTCGTCGGTGGTGGTGCCGGCCAGCGTGGGCTGGAGCAGCGTCTCCAGATCGATCGGCACCGGGTGGCCGGCACAGGCGATCAGGTTCTCGACGTGCAGATCGGTGCCGCCCAGGCCGTGGAAGAGGGCGAGCAGCGCACCGAGCCGCTGGTAGAACTGCCGTACCTGCGCCCGGCTGGTGCAGGGCGCAGGCGTCACGTACTCGACCCAGCCGTACCCGGGCCGTTCCACAACCGCCAGGGTGCGGGGGCCGAGCCCGGGCAACCGGGCGCCGTACCACTGGGCCACCTCGTTGAAGTGCCGGTGAACCGCGAGCGGGCGGGGCTTGTACACCACCGTGGCGCCGCTCGCGAAGCGCAGCAGTGCCACCGTGCGACCGCCCTCGTGCGGATCCCCGCTCCCGGTCCGCACCTCGACCAGCGGGCCTGGATCGGTACCCGCGAGCAGCGTCTCGACCAGGGCGGGACGGTCCGCCTCGTACCGGGCGAGCAGTTCGGCCCATACCTCGACGCTGCGCTCGCACTGCTGCGCGAGCAGCCGGGCCAGCACGGGGTACTCGACGACCAGGGCCCGCAGACCCGCCCGGGTGGAGCTGCCGCGGAGGAAGTCGGCGAACCGCTGCTGCGGGGTCTCGCCCGCGAGGCGACCGGTGACCCGGGCGACGTTCAGCTCCAGCACCAGCGAGCGGCGGGCCAGGGCGACCAGCGCGGCGCTCAGTTGGGTACTGAAGCAGCGCCGCAGTTCGGCGGCCGGCGCGGGCAGCCGGGCGGCCGCCCGCTCGACGAACGGGGCGAGGACGGTGGCGAAGCCCTGCTGCCAGCCCGACACCGGATCGAGCGGAGCGGTCAACGGGGCGGCGCTCAGGGCTTGCTCGACGGTGGCCACCCAGGCCGGCCGTTCGATCCGGCCGACCAGCTGGTCGGCCGGTTCGGCCGCCAGGGCGTGCAGGTCGTTCTCCGTCAGCCCCAGTTCGGCGAGGCGCTGCCGAAACTGCGAGCCTGACGGGTAGTCGGCGAGCCAAGCGCTGACCAGCGCGGTCCCCTGCGCGTGCCGCGGCCGACCGCCCGTCATCCGCTCGGCGAGCGAAACTCCCTTGGCCCACCAGGCCGCCGTCTCGGTCATGAGGATCACTCTGTCAGCGCGCCCGCACCCACGGTATGGGGGACGGCCCCCATATTCGGTGGGATCGCGGAGCGGGCCGCTCGGCCGGACGGGAATCCGGGGGCGTGCTCCCATGGGCCCTCGACCCCGGCGGGACCAGTCTGAGGGCATGACCCTGAACTGTCCGGCGAACACAGCCGAGCACCCGAGGCTCAGCGTTCTGGGCCCGCTGTCCGCGACCGTGCACGGCCGCCCCGTCCGCCTCGGCGGCCGACGCCCCCGAGCCCTGCTGGCGGCCCTGATCCTCGCCGAGGAAGCTCTCGTCCCCGAGGAACAGTTGATCGACGCGGTCTGGGGGGACAACCCGCCCGAGAAGCCACGTCAGGCCGTCCACACCTACGTCTCCGACCTGCGCCGGGTGTTGGAGCCCGGCCGACGGGCCGGTGAACGGCCCGCCGTACTGCTGCGCGGCCCGTCCGGTTACGCGCTCGCGATCGGCGCGGCGGCGGTGGACGCCCGGAGGTTCGCCGAGCTGGTGTTCGCCGCCGACTCCGCCGGGTCACCGGGCCGTGCCCTGGAACTCGCCGACCGGGCGCTCGGCCTGTGGAACGGTCCCGCCTACGCGGACCTCATGGACGCACCCTTCCTGGCAGCCGAGATCGGCAGGCTGGAGGAACTGCGCTCGATCGCCTCGGAGCGGCGGGTCTCGGCCCGGTTGGCCCTCGGCGACCACCGGGTCTCGCTCGTGGAGAGCCGGGCACTCACCACCGAACACCCGCTCCGCGAGTCCGGTTGGGCGTTACGGGCCCTGGCCCTCTACCGTTGCGGCCGACCGGCCGAGGCCCTGCAGATCCTCGGCGCGGCCCGCCGGCTGCTCCGTGACCAGCTGGGCACCGATCCCGGCCCCGAACTGGCCTGCCTCACCCAGCGTGTCCTGGCCCACGACCCGGCCCTGCTGCTGAGCTGAGCCCTCCTGTTCGGGAGCAGGGCCCGCCAGACCGACACTGCGCAGAGTGCTGCTCCCGAACGCGACCACCCCCCCGCCCACCAGAAAAAGCACGGCGACCACCGTGAGCGCGCTCCCCACCCCGCCCTGCTGCACGATCAGGCCCGCCCCGAGCGGGGCCAACGGCTGGAGCGAACCGCCGACGAAGGAGGCGGCACCGCTCACCCGCCCGTACACGTCCTGATCCACCGTCAGCAGCGTCGTGGTGCTGATCGCCGCGCCCGCCACCGGCCCGGCGAACAGCACCACGGCCAACCCGGCACCGAGCGCGACCGGCCCGCCCACCAGGGCTGCGGCCGTGACGGCCAGCAGCCGGACGAGGCAGACGGCCAGCAGCAGGTGGTACAGCCCCGACCGCCGCAGCGCCCAGGGGGCCAGCACCGACCCCGTCAGCCCGGCCGCTGCCGCCGCGCTCAACGACAGGCCCACCCCGCCGCCACCCGCCTCCGGGCGCAGCAGCAGGACGAACAGCAGCATCGAGACGGCGAGGTTCGTCACCACGCCGTACCCGACGGTGGCACGCAGGAACGGGGTGTTCCGCAGCACGGACAACCCGCGCCACACCCCCGTCCAGGTACGCCGCCCGGACGTCCCCGCCTCCCGGGCGCCTCCTGCGGCGCCCGGCACGGGCCCCGGCGGCAGACCGTGGACCGCGGCGAACGACACCGCGTACGAGAGCGCGTTCGCCGCGAACGGCACCGCCCGTCCGAGCGAGAAGAGCAGGCCGCCGAGCACCGGGCCCAGGATGCTCGCGGAGTAGCCGCGGATCTGGTTGGCCGCCACCGCCTCCGGGAGCCCGGCGGCGGGCACGACGGCCCGGAGCATCTTGGCCGCCGCCGGGTTGAAGGCCATCGCGGCCGAACCCTGCACGACCACGACGGGTATCAGGAGCCAGAGCGGCGCCGTCCCCAGCCGGACCGCCACCGTCACCAGGACGGTGAGGGCCAGGCGGATCGCGTCGCAGGCCAGCATCAGGCGGCGTGGGCGGACCCGGTCGGCCACCTGCCCGGCCGGCATCGAGGCCAGCCAGGTGGTGAGGAAGCCGACCGTGCCGAGCAGGCCCGCCGCCTCTGCGGATCCGGTGACGGCGATCACCGTGAGCGGCATCGCCACGGTGACGACCGAGCTGCCGAGATCGGAGGTGAACTGCCCGATCCACATCCGCCGGAAGGCCGGATTGGCACCGAGGACGGCCAGCCGACGGCCCGTCGGACTCATGGCAGCAGCTCATCGAGGGTGAAGACGTTGTTGGTCCGGCCGTGCGGACGGGCCCGGCGCAGCCGGTCGAGGAAGAGCCCGACCCCGATCGAGCCGGTGGCCAGGTCCACCGTCTCGCGCAGCGCCTGCTCCCCTGGGAAGACCACTCCCTCGGGGCGGTCGATCCGGCTCAGCAGGATTCCGGCCGCGGTGCGCCCGGCCTCGGCGAGCCACCGTTCCTCGCCCAGGAATTCACCCGCGTCCAGAAGCAACTGGCCGATCCCGGCCAGGCCGTGGAAGAACTGCGGCAGTACGGCGTACTTCGCCACGACGCTCTCCACCAGTTGGGGGACGAGCTCGGCCAGCTCCGGCTCCGGGAAGACCGCCAGCCAGCGCAGTGCCACCGTCGCCACCCCGGCCGTGCCCTCGTCCCAGTAGGTTCGCAGCACCCGGTCGTGCGCCAGCTCCTCCCCGGACCGTCCGGTCCGCCGGAAGGCCCACCGGCACCCGGTCAGCTCACGCTGGGCGAGCTCGAACTCCAGTGCCTCCCGGCCGAGTTCGCGCCAGCGCCGGTCACCGGTGGCGAGGTGCAGGTGGAGCAGGAAGAGCGCGGGCCCGCTGCCGCCGTACCCGTAACCGACTCTGACCACGCCCGGTACGTCCGCTGCGTCCACCCTGTCCGCCGCGTCCGGCTCCGGCCAGCGCACCCCGTGTTCGTCCCGCACCGCCGAGGCGGCCAGCGCCTCTCCCGCCGCGACGGCGTCAGCCAGGTATCGAGGGTCGCCCTGACGGTGCCGGAGCCGCAGTGCGGCCAGACCGTAACCGGCCGCGCCGTACAGCAGGTTGTGGGTGGCGAAGCGCAACGGGTGGGCCCGGGCGCGCTCCATCAGGGCAGCGGCGGCCTCCGGTCGGCCGAGCTCGTCCAGCACCCAGGCGATACCGCTCTGCCCCACGAAGAGACCGGGCGGGTACTTCTCGGAGTTGGCGTCCCGGGCGAGCACCCAGGAGACCAGTCTCGGCGGCACCGAGCCGCGCAACGCGTGCAGCCCGTGCAGCACCCCCGCGGCCCCGTAGGCCACCGAAAGCGGGTTGGTCTCGAAGACCATCGGGTGCGCCGGGAAGAGCCGGTCCGTCCGCTGCTGGTCGGCCGTGGTCTCCGCGTACCGGACGATGCCGTCCAGCACCTCGCCGAGCCCCGCGTCATCGAGGCCCGGCACCACCTCGGCCCCGGTACCGCGCCCGGTGGCGGGCAGTGCGAGCGGCACCGGTGCGAGCCATGACTCGTCGAAGGGCAGCGCGTCGATCCGCTCGACCACCTCGGCCCCGGTCAGCGTGCCGTCCTCGGCCGTCTCGTCCATCAGGTCCTCGATCAGCTCGACCAACGAGGCGGGGAGCGCGAGGTCCGCGGCCAGCCCCCGCAGGAAGCGCGGCAGGGCCGGTCGGTGGAAGCCGATGGTGTTGTTCACCACCATCAGCGAGCTGAGGATGATCGCTCCGACGGTGTGCCAGTCGTGCGCGCGGTCGTACCGTCCGGTGGCGACCATCCGAGGGCTTGCCAACCCGACGGTGTGCACCCCGAGATGGACGTCCTCTCCCTCCCGGACGGCCGTCTCCAGGTCGATGATCGTGATCGACTCGCCCCCGGGCTGGACGATGACGTTCGTGTAGGAGAGGTCACCGAGCAGGATGCCGCGCTGGTGCGCCAGATCCACGGCAGTGGCGATCTGCCGCCAGAGCGGACGCAGCATCAGGTAGTACGCCTTGAGCGCGTCCGGGCCCAACTCTCCTGTGACGAGCGGGTTGTTCATGATGCAGTGTCGGCCGAAGTGGTTGCCCTCGACCTTCTCCTCGACCAGAAAGGCGTGCTCCCACTCGTGCAGCAGGGCCAACGGCCGGACGAAGAGCCCCGTGTCGGCCAACTCGGTCAGCAGACGGTGCTCCTTGGCCAGGAGTTCGTCGCACGGCACCCCGGGGCGCCCGCTGGTGACCCCGGGCCGGGCCTCCTTGAGCACCACCTCGGTGCCGGTCTCGGTATCGGTGGCCAGGTAGACACCGCCCCGGTTGTTGAACATGAGGGCGGACCGGGGAAGGTACCGCCCGCCGAGCAGCCCGCCGTCCTTCTCGGGCTCGGGCGGGAAGGGATCCTGCACCCAGTCCGGCTTCTCGTACCAGGGGCGGCGGTAGTCCGGCACCAGGGTGCCGTCCGGCCGGGCGATCTGCAGATCGGAGACACCGTCGGGGCGCAGCTGCTTGATCGCGGCGAAGCCGCCGTACCGGTAGTAGACGCCCTTCGAACCGGGCCAGCGCCGGTCGGTGAGGACGTAGGGACCGGTCCGGCCCTCCAGCGCGGCGGCCAACTCGGCGCCCACCGAACGGAACTGGTCCTCGTCCACCGGATACACCGTGAGGAACTTGCCGCTCGCGGTCCGGGAGAACCCCTTACCACTCCCCCGGTCCGCCGAGTGCGGATCGATCTGGAACTTGAACGGCACCTTGGACGCGCACAGCACCGGCAGTGCGAGGCGGAGGATCTCGGTGCTCTCTCCCTCCAGGGCCGTGATGTGCAACTTCCATCCCTGGCGCGGAGTGGTGACGCCCGGCGGGGCGGCCATGAACCAGGTCCCCCGGCGCGAGGTCTGCCAGCCGTCGCCCGCGGCGGCACGGAGGACCGCCAGGTGCTCGTCGGTCGGCACGTGGCGGGCGGAGATCTCGTACCAGCGCGGGTGGACCGAGACGTAGTGCTGGAGAGCTTCCCAGGAGAGCATGGCGTAGGGCTCCGTTCTGAACTGTCACTTCTGTCTGCCGGTTGTCGATCGGGCACGGAGACGAACGGGTCGCCGTCCGGTGCACACAGCGCCCCGGACGGCGACTCGTCAGGCGGAACGTCAGCAGCTGTGGCTGTCGCAGCTGCTCAGGCTGATCGCGTCGTCGTCGAGGCGCTCGACGCCATCGGCCGAGTCCAGCTTCTGCAGGTCGAGGATCTTCGCCATGTCAGTCACATCCTTCTCTTCGTTTTCCGGCCGGCTGTTCCGGCCGACGAGAGATACGAAACACCCACCCGCTCAGAGCCCACTCAGAACCGACTGAGCCTTTTCAGGCTCTCCTGCTTGATGTGTGGGTCAGGCTGTGGCGTGTTGGCGCCCGGGTAGTTCGGGGCGGTCGCCTCCGAGGGTGAGCATGACGAGAGCGATGACCGCGTCGGCTGTGCGGAACCCGAAGCCTCGGCGGATGATCAGCCGGGTCTTGGTGTTGGTGGACTCCACCAGTCCGTTCGACAGTCGCTCGACCAGCGCGTTGACGATGGCCTCGCGGTGGCGGCGGACCCTGCGGCCGAGCTCGACGAACGCCTCGATACGGCTGCGCCGTGCCCACGACAGCCACCGGCCCAAGGCGTCGACGGCCGCCCGGGCGTCCTGCTCGCGGGCGATGGCGAAGACCGTGCGCAGGCCCTCCTTGAGCAGGTAGGCGCGGTGCAGCCGGGGGTCGGAGGACCGGCTCGGCAACTCCATAGGGAAGGTGGGGTGTTGGCGCTGGGATCGGGGGCAGGCGGTCCTGCGCCGGAACGGTCTCTGAGCTGGAGGACCCGCACATGATGCTTCTGCTGATGCTCGCCCTGCTCGCGATGGTCGTGGTCGCGGCCGCCAACGCTGCCAAGAGCCCGAGCGGACGACACCGCGGCGCCCGCCGGCTCACGCCCGCCCACACCGGCCACCACCCCGCCCGCCACGCCCGCTGAACACGCGACAACCCCACCTGGGCGGCCTGCCGCGTTCACCAGGAGACACCGCGGCTCATCCTGCGCCGTATCAGGCTCGACGACGCTCACGCCCTGTCCGCCTACCGCTCAGTGGACGTTAAGTCCCTTTTCTCTCCGTTCGTGATCGCTCGTACGTGTGAACGTCGGCTGTACTGGCGTGCCTGTCGTGGTTCGGGTGATGTTC
>NZ_JBIWML010000053.1:0-39445 GCF_044766665.1 Kitasatospora sp. NPDC101801 | reverse complement strand
CCCGAAAACACCACATTCACAAGAGAGTTGGCATCATGCACAGTCCATGATCGCAGCCAAGGACGCAGCGTCACCACCGACTACGGAACAGAGCCGTTGGCTGGACAGACCCTGGCCACGGCCACGCCGGCAACCCGGATGGCTCTCCGCGGCTCCCGAGGCGCCGGTGCGCAGCGTGGCGGCGGAGTTGGGATTCCGGTGCTGTGGGCTGCTGGTCTACGAGAAGTGGCCTCCGGCTGTGCCGGGCAGCGGGTCTTCGACCTCTGCGAGCAGTTGGGGTCCGTCGGAGCGGACGTTGCTGACGGTGGTGGCCACGGGGTGGACCGTCAGCTCGGCGGCCGGGGCGTGGAGCAGGTCGCGGAGGGGGCCGGGGTCTGTGGTGTCGGGGTCGAGCCAGGTGTCGAGGGCGTCGGGGTGGAGGGTGACCGGCATGCGGTCGTGGATGCGCCCGGCGGTGTCGGTGGCCTCGGTGGTCAAGATGGTGCAGGTGGCCAGCCATGCGGCCGGGTCGTCGTCGGGCACGGTGGGGTCGCGCCAGAACTCGTACAGGCCAGCCATCAGCAGTTGCTCGCCGTCGGGCCGGTGCAGGTAGTACGGCTGCTTGAACGCCTTGCCGCTGACGGTTGCCGGGACGGGCTTCCACTCGTAGTAGCCGTCGGCCGGGATGACGCAGCGGCGTTCCTTGAACGCCTTGCGGAAGGCGGGCTTCTCGTGGGCGGTCTCCACCCGGGCGTTGATCATCCGGGCGCCGGACTTCGGGTCCTTCGACCAGGACGGCACCAGTCCCCAGCGCAGTACCCGCACCTGCCGGGTGAGTTCACCGGTGTCGTGGTCGACGCGCTCCATGGCGGCGAGGATCCCGTCGGTGGGCGCCACGTTCCACGACGGTGCCAGCGTCTCGGTGGTCGGCCAGGAGCTGGCGCGCAGCAGCTGGGCGAGATCGGTCGGGGTGGTGGTGGAGACGAATCTGCCGCACATGCAGTCCATGGTGCCCGGCCGGGTGTCCGGCGCCCGGTCGGCCCGCCGGGAAGGTCACGTCGTGCTCCCGGGCTGGCGCTGTGGGACTCCTGTGCGCGGGGTTTGGGGTGCTGACGTTCCGCCAGCTTCTGAGTCACTAGCCGGAGTTGATCCGCGATGTTGCGTCGAGGGTCCTCTACCTGGAGTAATGCCACCAAACTGAGTCGAACATGCGATCGAATTGGGTCTACGCTGGAGGTCCCGGAGGGGAGCCGGGTGTCGACGATCGGGGGCTGAAACAGGACCTGGAGGTGGTGCTGCGGTGTTCACGCACCTGCGCGCGGCCTCTGGGTTCTCGCTCCGGTACGGCGCCTCCCATCCGCACCAGCTGGCTGAGCGTGCTGCCGAGCTGGGGATGTCGGCGCTGGCGCTGACCGACCGCGACACGGTCGGCGGCGCGGTCCGGCACGCGGCCGCCTGCACGGTGGCCGGGCTCCGTCCGGTGTTCGGCGCGGACCTGGCCGTTGCCCGCCTCACCCCGACCCATCCGGGCGGTCCCACTGCCGAGGGCCGCAGCGGCCCGGTGAAGGGCGGCGCGTTCGTCGATGAGAGCGCACCCCGCGCCGTCTTCCTCGCCCGCGACGCCGCCGGGTGGGCGTCGCTGTGTGCGCTGATCACCGCCGCACACGCCTTTCGCGCTGCAGCCGGCGGCGGACAACCGGTGGTGCCCCGCACCGCGCTGGAGGTGAGCACGGCCGGGCTGACGGTGCTGCTCGGCCCGGACTCCGAGATCGCGGCCGCGCTCGTCCAGGGCCGCCCCGACCTCGCCGAGCAGCTGCTGCTGCCGTGGCGGGAGCTCTACGGTCCGGCGCTGCGGCTGGAGGCCGTGCACCTCGGTCGGCCGGGCACCGGGGCCGGCTCACCGCGCCTGGCCGCCCGAACGGTCCGGCTCGCCGCCGACCTCGGCGTGGAGTGTGTGCTGTCCAACGCGGTCCGGTACGCGACCGCCGAGCGGGCACCGATCGCCGACGTCCTCGACTCCGCCCGCCTGCTCACCCCGATCCAGCCCGGCCGGACCGGCAGCCCCGAGCGGTACCTCAAGTCCCCGGCCCAGATGGCCGTGCTGGCGCGGGAAGTCGCGGACGCGGCCGGTCTCGGCGACGCCGGGGCGGCGGCGCTGCTGACCGCGACCGAGAGCACCGCGGCCGCGTGCCGCCTCGACCCGGTGCGTGACCTCGGCATCGGGTCGGTGCACTTCCCCGAGGAGCGCCTGGCCGGTGCGGCGCCGGGGCAGGCCGGTCCGGTGCTGCGCTCGCGCTGCGAGGCGGTGATGGCCTCGCGCAGGTACGACCGCTCCCCCACCGCCCGCCGGCGCCTGGCCGAAGAGCTGTCGGTGATCGAGACGCTCGGCTGGCCGTCGTACCTGCTGACCGTCGCCCAGGTGGTGGAGGACACCCGGGCGCTGGGCATCCGGGTCTCCGCCCGGGGCTCGGGCGCCGGCAGCCTGGTGTGCCACCTGCTCGGCATCGCCACCGCCATGCCCCTCGACCACGGCCTCATCATGGAGCGGTTCCTGAACGTCCGCAGGAAGTCGCTCCCCGACATCGACCTGGACGTCGAGTCCGCGCGGCGGCTGGAGGTCTACCGGGCGATCCTGGACCGGTACGGCCCGGAGCGGGTCGCGCTGGTCAGCATGCCGGAGACCTGGAAGGCCCGCGGCGCGATCCGCACCGCCGGCCTGGCGCTCGGCCTGCCCCCGGACGAGGTCGGCCAGCTGGCCAAGGCGTTCCCGCACTTCGGCGCCGCCGGGATCCGGCAGGCCCTCGCCGAGCTGCCCGAGCTGCGGGCCCTGGCCGCGCAGGCCGACCGGTACGGGAAGCTGTGGGAGCTCGCGGAAGGCCTGGACGGCCTGCACCACGGAATCTCAGCCCACCCCTGCGGCGTCCTGCTGTCCGACGACCAACTGCTGCAGCGCACCCCGGTCATCCCCACCCCGACCCAGGGGTTGCCGATGTCGGTCTTCGACAAGCACGACGTCGAGCCCCTGGGCTTCCTGAAGCTCGACGTCCTGGGCGTGAGGATGATCTCCGCCATGACCCACGCCGTCGCCGAGGTCGCCCGGGTCACCGGGGAAAGCGTCGACCTGGACACCCTGCCGCTGGACGACGGGCCGACCTTCGAGCTGCTCCGCGAGGGCGAGAGTTTGGCGGTTTTCCAGCTCGAGTCGCCCGGGCAGCGGCAGCTGCTGGGGCAGTCTCAGCCGCAGGTGTTCGAGGACCTGATCGCCCAGATCTCGCTGTTTCGGCCGGGTCCGGTCGAAGCAAAAATGATCCCCGACTACATCCGGGGCCGGCACGGCGCCCCGATCCGCTACCCGCACCCCGACCTCGAGCCGGTCCTGCGGGGCACCTACGGCGTGGTGATCTTCAACGAGCAGGTCACCATCTTGTTCGCGATCATGACCGGCACCGACCTCGCATACGGCGAGGAAGCCCGCCGCGCCCTCTCCACCCCCGACCGCCTGCCCAACCTGGAGAACTGGTACCGGACCCGGGCCGCCGCCAAGGGGTACACCCCTGAGGTCGTCGACCGGGTCTGGCAGATGCTGAAAAGCATGGGGTCGTACGGCTTCGCGAAGGCGCATGCCGTGGCGTTCGCGGTGCCGACGTACCAGAGTGCCTGGCTGAAGACGCATCACCCGGCGGCGCTGTACGCCGGCGTGCTGGAGCACGACCCGGGCATGTACCCGCAACGGGCCCTACTCAGTGATGCCCGCCGCCGCGGCGTGCCGATCCTGCCCCTGGACGTCCAGCACTCCAGCGCCCACTACCGCATCGAACCCGTCCCCGGCCGGGGGCTGGGGCTGCGGATGTCCCTTCGCGACATCCGCGGAATCACCGAGGACCAGGCCGAGCGCATCGAAGTCGGCCAGCCCTACGCGGATGTCCCCGACTTCTGGCAGCGCGCCCGCCCCACCCTTCCCGTCGCCCAGCACCTCGCCCGAACCGGCGCCCTCGACACCCTCGCGGCCGGCTCCCGCCGCAGGGAGATCCTGCTGCTCCTGGACGAGCTCCACCAGCAGCACCGCCCCGCCGACGGCGCGCCGCAGCAGCTCGCCCTCACCGACCCGGTCCCGCCGACCGGCGCCGGCCTGCCCGAGATGGGGACGGACGAGGAGTTGCAGGCCGAGCTGGACGCGATCGGCATGGACGCCTCCCGCAACCTGATGGCCGACCACCACCCGCTGCTGGAGCGCCTCGGCGTCACCTCCGCCACCGCCCTCGCCGACGCGAAGCACGGCGCCACCGTGCTGGTCGCCGGCACGAAAATCGCCATCTCCACCCCGCGCGGCCGAAACGGCGGACCGATCTTCGTCACCCTCGACGACGGCACCGCCGGACAGATGGTCGACCTCGTCGTCTTCCAGGACAGCCAGGAACGCTGCGCCGACACCGTCTTCCACCGCTGGCTGCTGCTGGTGCGCGGCACCGTCGCCCGCAAGGGCCGCTCCGTCAGCGTCGTCGCCACCACCGTGTGGGACCTGGCCCAGGTCGCCGCCGCCCACCAGGCCGGCGGCACCGCGGCGGTGCGCGACCTGCTCGCCCCCACCACCGACAACATTCCGGCAGCAGGCGCTCCGCAGGATGGCCGGCCGGGCGGCGCGGCACCGGCGTGGGGCGAGGTGCCCGGCCTCGGCAGCGGCGGCGCCGGACGGCTCTGGCACGCCTCGCCCGGTTCGGCGGGGTGATCCGGCATGCGGCAGCTGACTGTCCTTCACCTGCGCTTCCACGGCGTCGGCTTCGAGACCTACGGCGAAGTCCTCCAGAGTTTGGGCGACATCACCCCGGCTGTCCAAGCCCTGCCGCCCGACGGAGCGCTGGCCGACATCACCGGCGCCATCGGCTACTTCAAAGCCGACCCGGCCGAGCTGGCCGACCGAATCCAGACCCGCATCGCCGCCACCTTCGGCCTCACCGTGTCGGTGGGCGGCGGCCCGAACCGCATGGTCGCCACCATCGCCCTCGGTACCGTCCCGGCCGGGCAGGTCCTGATCGTGCCCGCCGACCAGGACGCGGTCACCGACTTCCTGGACGGGCAGCCCGTCACCGCACTGCCCGGCATCGGCCCGGCCCTCGCCGCCAAGTTCCACCGCTACGGCGTCCACACCATCCACGCCCTACGACTGCTGCCCCCGGCCACTGTGCAGCGGATCGCCGGCCGGTCCACCGGCCTGCTCCTCGCCCGGCGCGCCACCGGCCACGACCCGCGCACCATCACCCCGGCCGGACCACCCGCCACCATCACCGCCAAGCGCGCCTTCGACCACGACGTCCTCGACCCCGCCGAAGCCCAGCGGACCCTGCTCGCCCTGGCCGTCGAACTCGGAGCCCGCCTGCGCCACGACCACCAGGTCACCCGCCAGCTCGAACTCCAGATCACCTACGCCGACCGCACCCGCACCACCCGAACCCGCACCCTCACCGAACCAACCGGCCAGACCACCGCCCTGCAGGAGACGCTGTACGCGATGTTCGCTGCCCTGCGCCTGGAACGGGCCCGCATCCGGGCCCTCACCGCGCGGGCCGGCGGACTCGGCTCGGCCGGCGACGTCTACGTCCAGCTCACCCTCGACAAGAGCACCGAGGACGCCCGCCGCCTGCAACCCGCCGTCGACAAGGCCAACCGGCGCTTCGGCCAGCACGCCGTCCGTCCCGGAAGCCTCAGCAGCCCCCAACCCGAGCGCAGGCCTTCCCATCCACGGCTGTGAGCCACCTGGTGGCGCGGGCCCTGCGGGCCCGCTCGGCGTCGCCCTGGACGTAGGGCGAGTGGTGGCGAGACCTACTCAGAGGTGACGCCGGGCTCCGGCCGGTTGATGAGGCCCGCCGGACGCGCTCACATCGGGCAGCACCGGAGGCCGACATGCCGATGGCCGGATCTCCCCGCCTGTTCGGAGGGGTCCGGCCGTCTCGGTGGCGGAGCTTTAGGAGGTGACGTCGATGACGCGCACCGGCTGCCCCTTCCAGCGGGCCGGATCGGCGGTGGCGACGAACGCGCCGTCCGGGCGCTCCGGCGTCGGGGCGGCCGCGTAGCGGGTGTGGGCCTCGGCCCAGGTGCTCTCCTTCGCCAGCGCGAGGGCGGCCGCCAGGTCGAGGTCGAGGAGGGTGAGGCCGGGCAGTGCGGCGAGGTGCTCAGCGGTGCCCGGGCGGGTGCGGTCGGCTTCGACGAGAGCACAGGCGGGGGCGTAGAGATACCAGCCCGGCTCGGCGTGGGCGCGGTGGATGAGGCGGGAGGCGAGGACGTTGCCGCGGCCAGCGGCGACCATGGCGGTGTCGTCCAGGACGACGTGCAGGGCGGTCACTGGCCGCCGGCCTGGGCGAGGCGGCGGTCGAGTTCGGCGTCGAGCTCCTGGGTGTGCGCGGCATCGGGGTCGTAGCCGTTCCAGGCCTGAAGCGTCCTACGGGCCTGTTCGGCGCGTTCGGCGCGCTCATCGGGGGTGAGCAGGGTATCGGCGAGGCGGGCCAGGTAGGCGCGCAGGGACAGGTGCTCGGCGGCGGCGATCTCGGCGAGGCGGTCGCGGGTCTCGGCGGGGATGCGCACGTTGGCGTCGGCCATGGGTGCTCCTCTCGGGTCCACATCAGGATACGGGTACGTACCCGCATTGACCAGTTGGGTACGTACCCGTAAACGTACCCGCTATGCTCTGTGTTGGGGCGGGCCCGCCCGAAGAGACCCGAGACACGAAGGAGCAGTGGGTGGAGGAGCGGGGCGTCGTCCCGGCCGTGTTGAAGAGCACGGAGAGCACGGCGGTGCTGGAGCGGGTACTCGCTACCGGGCTCGGCCACGCGGTGGCGCAGGAGCGGCCGGTGGTGGTGTTCGTGGCCGGGCAGGCCGGCAGCGGCAAGACGCTGGTGGTGGACCTGGTGCACACGGCACTGGCAAGGCGGGGTGGGGCGGTGCGGGTCGACCGCGACGCCTTCAAGGCTCTCCACCCGCACTACCGGCGGTTCCTGGCGGAGGACGTGCGGACGGCCGGGGTGCGGGTGCGCACCGACACCTACAGTTGGCAGGCCCACCTGGAGGAGCGGCTGCGGCAGGGACGGTTCGACGCGGTGGTGGAGGCGGCACTGGGCCGCCCCGAGGACTTCCTGGCGGAGATCGCCGGGTACCGGCGGGCCGGGTACCGGGTTGAGATCGTGGCCCTGGCCGTGCCTGAGGCGCTCAGCCAGCTCGGTGTCCTGGACCGCTACCTGAATCTGGCCGTCGACGGCCGGGCCCGATTCGTGGGGTGGGACAACCAGGCCGCGTGCGCCGCCGTGCTGCCCGTCGCGCTCGCGGCGGTGGAGGCGGGGCGCCTGGCCGACAGGGTGTTCGTGGTGCGGCGCGGCACCGACACGGCACTGGAGAGCGTGTACGCCAACGAACTCGGCCCCGACGGACAGTGGCTCCGACCGGCCCGGGCGGAGCGGGCCGTGATCGCCGAGCACACCCGGCCATGGGACGCTGCAGTCACCGGTCGGTTCCGCCGGGAGCTGGCCGCCTGCGAGCGCCGCGTCCACGACCCCCGGATCCCCCAGGACTGGGCCCTGGCCGCCGGCCGGGACGCCGAGCGGGCCGCAGCGCTGGCCGAACCGGTGCGCCGCACCGCCCAGCCGCTGACGCGGGCACCCGGGGGTCGACTACCACCGTCTCTCGAAGGACGAGCACGACTTCGTCTTCGAGGCGGTGGTCGTGCCGACCATGCTGAACGCGATTACCAGCCAGGAGAGCCCGGTCGTGGTCTTCGTCGCCGGTCAGCCCGGCGCGGGCAAGACCCGGGCCGCCCACCTGGTCCGCCGCAGCGTGATGCGGCCGGTGCACCTGGCCGGCGACTACTTCAAGGTCCTGCACCCGGACTACCTCCAGCTGCTGCGCACCGATCCGCGCCGGGCCTCGGAGCCGATCCGCGCCGACTACCGGGCCTGGCAGGCGAAGGCCGAGGCCTACGTGCGCGAGCGCCGCGGGAACCTCGTCATCGAGACCACCCCCGCCGACCCCGCGCAGTTCGCCGCCGAGGCCATGAAGTTCCGGCGGGCCGGCTACCGGGTGGAGCTGCTGGTCCTGGCCGTACGCGCCGCCGACTCCCGCCAGGGCACCGCCCACCGCTACGCCCGGGTGACCCGGCTCGGCGTACCCGGCCGGTTCACCACCGCCAACGGCCACGACGCGCACTACCGGGTACTGCCCGACGTCGTCGCGGCCGCCGAGGAACTGGCGGTGGTCGACCAGGTCACCGTGATGCGACGCGACACCAGCGCACTCCACAGCAGCCGGCCCACCAGCGGCGGGCGCCGGCCCGGACACCGGGCTGCGGCGCTGGCGCTGCTCGCGGAGCGGTCCCGTCCCTACACCGAGGAGGAGGCGGCCAGGTTCTGGGCCGTCCAGCGCGAGCTGCACACGGCGATGCCGCAGTACCGCGACGACCTGGTCGCCATCAGCGCCCAGGCCCTCCCGCTCATGCCAGCCTCCCGGCAGCCGCGCCGACTCGACGCGCCTGCCGGGGAAGCCGCGCTGTGCCCAACCCGTCGCGGCACCTGACCCGACCCAAGGCAGAGCGCGACGCCACGCTAACTCGATCACCAATCAGAGCCGCTGCCGTCGAAGGCGCGTCCGCTCTATGGCTCTTTCCGGACGCTCAAAATCGCCGTTCCTTGCTTGCCTGGTACCACTCGATGATTGACTTTTGAGCTTCTGCGGCCTGGCTCAGCTCCCGAATGCCGGTGGCGACCAGACTGTTGTCATTCTGGTCAAGGCCTGCCAGGCAATCTCGGCTGCTCGCGGCTCCCATCGTGGTGAATGTCCACCAGATCGACTGCATCCGCGGGTCTGGGATTGGAAAGTATGCGTTGGCGTCCCGCGCGGCCTTTCCGAACTCGACACAGATCCGGGGAAGCCGTGACCGGATCAGCGCATCACCGTCCACCGACTGTTGTGCCTCCGTCCCGAGAGCACGCAGTTGTTCGGAGAGTGTGTAGTAGCGGCCAAGCAGCTTCTGGCCGCCCAGGCTGTACCAAGCATCTGCCTGCCCCGCAGCTTCCCCTGCGGCGAACCTCGGATGCATGGTCGGTATCGGGTAGGCCGCTGCTACCCGGGCACTTGGCTGTGGATAGGGGAGGAACAGGATTGCCCCAGGGGGCCCGATGGCTCCAGCGCACAGTGCTCCCACTACCAGGCGGCGCGGCAGTACCCCTCGGAGTTCCTTCTTGGGGGGACGAACCGCCAGGCGTGTCCGTCTGCTGAACGCACTTCGAGCGACGGCGGTAATGGCAGCTGAGGCGAAGCCCACGATGGTGGCGAGGATGAGAAGGATGCCGAGAAGGAAATGGAAGGCCTGCCAGATCGCAACCGGTCGCCAGTCGCAGGTGTCGGTGAACGTGCTGATGGCCTGGATGCAACCGTCTGACGCGGTCAGCACCCATGCGCCGCCGCAACCCACCAGTACTGCGGTGTGGCCCGCGACGAGCGCGGCGAGCAGCCGGTATTGGCCGACAAGCAGGGTCGTGGCAGCGGCGGCGACCACGACGCCTGCCAGAACGGCAACGCAGACCCAGTACTGGAACAACATGCCCACCCCAATTCCACGGAGCGAGGGGGGTGGCTGCCAGGCGTGCATGTGAGCCTTCAGGCTTGCGACGCCGACCCAGCACAGGACGCCGCCGAGCAGTCCTGCGAGCAGTGCGCGGCGGAGCCGCGGTAACGGCTTGGCAGGAACCGCCGACTCGTCGGTGCCTAGTGTGGAGGGAAGGCCCGGGCCCAGCGCCAGCGGTCGAACCGTCCAGGCCAGCAGCGGCGTTAGCCACAGCCCGGCAACCGCCGGCAGCGCAAGCGGAACGGCAACCGTAGTGGACAGCAACCCGCCGGTGTTCACGGCCACAGCGATGGCCGCGGTGTACTCCCCCGCTGGATCCGTTGGCAGGCGTTCGGCTCCCCCGAGGACGTTGGTCAGCAGCCCCGGTGTGTTCGCGAGGATCACACCGTAGTCCTGCCACCACCAGAACCATGCACACAAGGCGAAGCACGCTCCCAGGGCGACCAGCAGCATCGGCGGGTGAAGCGTCCGGCCTCGCCAGACAGTGGCCCACAGCTGGGAACACTGGGCGGCCCACCAGGCGAATGCCAGTCCCGCGAACAGCACCAGCGCAAGCATCACGGGCTCACCGGGCAACCACCGGTTGATCGCGATGCGATTCTCGAACAGTTCACCGACTGTCATCCCGACGCCCAGCCAGAGGCCCGCCCATGCCCCGGAGAGCCGACGCCGGGCGGTCAACAGCCGGTGAACCGCCGACCGCCACACGGCGATGCCTGCGACCCCGGCGACGAGCGCGGCAGGCGCGAGGGACATCACCAGATTCCGCGGCCACGAAGTGACGTCGATGCCGTCTGCGACGCCGAATTGCCAAAGCTGGCCGTTGACCAACATGGCGGCTGCCCCCGTCAGGAACATCAGCAGCGCTGGTACCTCGAACAGCGAGGTGGAGCCCGCCAGTACCTCTCTGCGAATCTCCCACTGCGGGTGCGTGCGCCAGAGTTCAAGGAACGAGCGCAGTGCGCGAACTGGCGCAGGCACGGCTTGAGCTGGTGCGACAGCACCCCAGATCCGCAGGCTGGCGCCCCAGCGGGCAGCGGTGAGATCGGCGTGGAGCTCCCTGCTGCGCAGCACGTCCGACCGCGCCAGATAGACAACTGCCGTCATGAGTAGCGGGAGAACGAGGGCACGCCATGCTGGCGCGGAGATGTCGTAGAAGTGTGATTTCGAGTTATTTGCGTTGAAAATAAGGATACTGAAGCCCACCGCGTAGGGAACGAGTACGGCGGCGATGAACGTCCGCCAGAGCGCGACCGTGGCGTAGGTGAGAGTGATGTCACCGTTGCGGATGTGAGCCAGCTCGTGCAGCAGTACCGCTTCGAAGTCCTCCGGTGTACTGGTTCTCCGAGTGAGCAGACCACCGTGCAGGCATACGGTCGGCCGACGGTTGCGACCGAACACCGTAGCTCCGGTTGAGGCCGCGGAGGGATCAACGACGAATCGTGGCATGCGCCTCAACCCGGCTACCTGTACCAACTGCTCCAGTTGACGCAGGATCAAGCCCTCGTGATCAACCGCCTTCAAAGGGACAACCCGGCTACGGCGGTTCTTCCAGAGCGGGATGACGAAGAAGAGCCCGCAGGCCAGGACCAACAGGCTGACCGGCACCGCAGGCGCGAGCCATTCGGGTAGCTGCCAGTGCTCGGCGGTGCAGGCCTGATAGGCAGCGCTGTGAAGAACTTCGGTGCTGGGCGCCTGGCTGGTGGCGACTCCGGCAGCCTTCAGGCACTCAGATCCCCTGTTGAGTCCGGCAGCGGTGAGCGCCAGTACCAGCATGGAGCTGCTGCTCGCGAGCATCAGGGTGACCAGCAGCACGAAGCGCATGGTCGTGCCGGCGGGTATCACCCGCCCCTCCGGATTCATCCGGGGAGCCTCGGTTGCCACGGCGGTCAGCTCTCGTCAACCGGGTCGGCTGGACTTTCCGGAGATGGATCAGCCGCCGCAACCGCCAGGCGGGCCACGACAGCATCAGCGACCGCCTCGGCACAGTCCGACGACAGACCGCGTTGGGACGCGCTTTCCAATACACGTGCACGCACCTCCGCGAGCTGCCCGGGAGTCAGCGCAGGAATGGCCAGCGGTCCGGCAGACCTGCGCAGCACCCTTCGGAGCAACGTCCGGGTGCCACTGAGCGTCCCGTCGACTGCGGACTCCGCGAACTTCCTCGCGGTCTGGTCAAGGACCAGCCACACCACCGGTGTCACCAGCGTTGCCAGCTCGCCAAGGCCAAACCCGAGCGGTTCACGTCGCCCACCCCGTGGACGTAGCCGGCGCACCGCCGTCGCGTCATCGAACTGAGCCAGGCCATCCACCAAGACGAGCTCCGCCGGCGCGATGTCCGCCACGACCTCGCGGACCACGTCCCGAACCCTGACCTGCCCGGCCCTGTCCGCACTGCTACCGGACGAAGCTGTTCCCCGGACCATTGCGCCCCCCGCAAATCGGTCGTGTGCCGTACAACCACGGCAGCACAGGAGGCTAGCGGCTCAACTCCCCACCAGGACTAGGCTTTAACGAACTTGTGGTGCATGTGCATGATGAGTCATCTCCAACAAGAACCTCGGAAGCCACCTGCCCGGCGTGGTGCGACGAACCATGTCAGTTCTCGCCACCCCGCAGGATCTTCAGGTGCTCGGTGTACAGCTCGGTGATGCGGACGACCTCCGTTGCACTGGCGTCGGCGAGCCGCTCCCGGTCCTCGCCGCACTCCCGGATCTGCGCGGCCAGCTCTCGCTGACGCTGCTCGTCTCCCGAGCGCCGGGCGGCCATCAGCTGGCGGCTGTACCAGACGATGACGGCGCCGATGGTCTCCTGGGCGACATCGACGGAGCCGTCGCCGTCACCCGGTGACGGGGACGGTACGGAAGGGGGATTGTCCACGGCGAACCACCTCAAGGAGCCTTGACAGGTCATGGCCGGGAAGGTGCTGGCCCAGGCCCGGTCGGGCCAGTGACCGGCTCTTACCGGCCCGTTTCCGTTCGATCCTGCCGCTTGAAGCGGTGAACGGCATAAATTGGGCGCAGATCATCCTGTCCTTGGGGGGACTTTCATGGCCGACCTTCGCGCGCTGTTCAGCTCCAACGACCCGGTCGACAGCGCCGGGGCGTTCACCAACCGCGAGCAGCAGTGGTCCCTGGTAGCCACCGCCGTGGAGGAGCACCTGCGCACCATCGCCTCCCCCGGCTTCGACGTCGAAGACCTCGAGCAGCCGCGGACCCACGTGATCGCCTTCCACGGCGTCGGCGGCGTCGGCAAGAGCACCCTGCTGCGCAAGCTCGAGGCGTCCCTGAGCGTCGACGGCCAGCGGCCCCAGCAGTGGGGTGCCGGCATCGGGGCGGGCGAGCGACTACTGCCGATCCGGATCGACCTGTCCCGCTCCGCCTCCACCGGGAGCGACTTCGAGCGGGTCGTCCTCAGCATTCGGCTCGCCCTGGCCGGCGCCGTCGGCCTTCCGCTGCCCGGCTTCGACCTGGCGCTGCGCCGCTACTGGGACGCCCAGCACCCCGGCGAGCCGCTGGAGGAGTACATCCGGCGCACCGGGCTGATGGGCAAGGTCGGCGAGCTGCTGCCCGACCAGCTGAGGGCCTCCGTCAGCGAGATCGCCGGATCGCTGCAGCTGCCCGGCCTGGTCGGCTCGGCCGCCGGGCAGGTCGCCACCGCGCTGGTGGGTGCGCTGCGCGAGCGCCGCGCGCGGGCCCGCGCGCTGGCCGGGGCGGCGCGGACCGCGGCGCTGCTGGAGGCGGAGCCGGACCTGGAGGCGCTGTCCTTCTACCCGCACCTGCTGGCGTGGGAGATCAGCCGCCTGCCCGCGAAGAAGGCCGTGGTCCCGATCCTGCTGTTGGACACCTTCGAGGACACCGAGGACCGGCACCGCGACCTGGAGCGGCTCCTGCAGCGGCTGGTGTGGCTGATGCCGAACATCTTCTTCGTCATCGCCGGCCGCAACCGGCTCGCCTGGGGCGAGACCTCGTTGGAGGGGCAGCTGGACTACACCGGCCCCCACGCCTGGCCGGGCCTGGCGCCGCACGGCCAGCAGCCCGCCCGCACCGCAGGTGGCAGGCGGCAGCACCTGCTCGGGGACTTCTCCCCCGCCGACTGCGAGCACTACCTCGCGCAGCGGCTGACCCGCGACGGCCAGGCGCTCATCCCCGAGCCGGTCCGCGCGGTCATCACGGAGCGTTCGCACGGCCTGCCGCTGCACCTGGACCTGGCCGTCGCCCGCTTCCTCGAGATCCGCCGCACCCGCCCACCCGTCGCATCCGACTTCGACCACACCTTCCCCGCGTTGATCGCCCGGACGCTGTCCGACCTCACCGCCGACGAGCGCCACGTGCTGCGCTCCGCGTCCCTGCTGGACGCCTTCGACGTCGACCTCGCCACCCAGGCCGCCGACCTCACCCACCAGGCCGCCGCCCGCCGGCTCGTGGAGCGGCCGATGATCAGCGAAGACCCGTACGCGATCTGGCCCTACCACCTGCACGGCGCCATCCGCGCCGCCCTCCAGGCCGACGACACCACCGCCGCGGACCGCTGGACCGAAGCCGACTGGCACCAGGCCGCAGTCCGGGCACTGGCCGCCCTCGGCTCGCAGTGGCGCACCTCCCGCGCCCCGGCCAAGGACCGGGCCTGGCTTGTCGCCTGCCTTCGCCAAGGCCTTCGCCTGGCCCGCGACCACCACCTGGACGACCTCGCGTGGCTCACCGACGCCGCGTTCGACTATGTGGACGACTCGGTCTGGGAGCCGATCGCCCCACCAGCCCCCGCCCGCACACCTTGAACCGCTCCGGGTTTGACCGAGACTTCCATATTTGGAAGATTTGAACCTGTTATGCGAAAGCCATACCCGAAGGACGTCCGGGACCGGGCCACGCGCCTGGTGCTCGAGACGCGTGATCAGTACAAGACCGAGTTCGAGGCGATCCGCTCGATCGCCGCCAAGCTGGACGTGGGCGCCGAGACGTTGCGCAAGTGGGTCCGCCAGGCCGAGGTCGACGGCGGTCACCGGCCCGGCACCACGACGGAGGAATCCGCCGCGATGAAAGCCCTGAAGCGGGAGAACGCCGAGCTCAAGCGGGCCAACGAGATCCTCAAGGCCGCAGCGAGTTTCTTCGCGGCCGAGCTCGACCGGCCACACACACGCTCGTAGCGTTCATCGACGAGCACCGGGACCGCTTCGGCGGAGTCGAGCCGATCTGCAGGACCCTCACCGAACAGGACTGCAGCATCCACCCGTCCACCTACTACGCCCACAAGAAGGGCAAGCCGTCCGCCCGCGCGGTGCGAGATGCGGAGCTGACCGAGGCCATCACACGGATCCACCGCGAGAACTACGACGTCTACGGGGTCCGCAAGATGTGGGCCGCCCTCAAGCGGGCCGGCCACACCGACGTGGCCCGCTGCACCGTCGAGCGGCTGATGAAGGCCGCCGGCCTGACCGGAGCCGTGCGCGGGAAGAAGGTCCTCACCACCGTTCAGGACGAGGACAAGCACGTCCAGCGGGCCCCGGACCGGCTCAAGCGGCAGTTCGTCGCCCCCGCCCCGAACCGGGTCTGGGTCGCGGACTTCACCTACGTGCAGTCCTGGTCCGGCACCGTCTACGTCGCCTTCGTCGTCGACACGTTCTCCCGCCGGATCGTGGGCTGGTCGGCCGCCACCAACAAGCGCACCCCACTGATCCTGTCGGCGCTGGAGATGGGCCTGTGGCAGCGCGACCGGGCCGGAAACCCAGTCCGGGCAAGGGAGTTGATCCACCACAGCGACGCCGGTTCGCAATACACCAGCTTCCGCCTGGCCACCCACCTGGCGAAAGAAGAGATCGCAGCGAGCATCGGTACCGTCGGCGACGCCCTCGACAACGCCCTGATGGAATCGATCATCGGCCTCTACAAAACCGAGGTCATCAACCCTCGCGGACCCTGGCGCACGCTGGCCGACATCGAGATCACCACCGCCGAGTGGGTCGAGTGGTTCAACCACACCCGACTCTTCAGTGAACTCGGCCACATCCCACCCACCGAATACGAAGCCAACTACTACCAGCACCACCCAAATCTGCAGGTCACAGCCACACTCTGAAGTCTCGAACGAACCCGGAGCGGTTCAGCTCGAGTGGACTCCTGCGTCGGCCGTTTGGGTCTCGTATGAGGATGTCCCATCCCACATCGCCAGTGCCGCTTCAGAGGCCCACGCTTGCTTGAGCATCAACGCCTACCGCGGCGCGGTCGCCCTGGCCAGGGCTGTGGTCGAAGCCACCGCCAAAGACAAGCGCATCGTCAACGGGACGCTCGTGGCGAAAATCGACGCGCTGGCGGAGCAAGGCCACATCCGGCCGATCACCAAGGAAGCCGCCCACGAGGTCCGTCACGGCGGGAACGAGGTAGCTCATGGAGATCTCGCCGGAGAGCCGCTCTCGGAGGACGACGCGGCGTCGATCGTCACGCTGATGGACGAGATCCTCAACGAGGTCTACCAAGGCCCAGCCAAGATGGAGCGGCTCAAGGCACAACGCCTTGCCCGGAAACAGGCGAACCAGGCCGGGTCCCTCACGCAGACGGCACCGGGCCCCGAGTCCGGCTCACCGTGAACGCCGCAGCCCCTGACAGCCCTGCCATCGAACTGTCGCACGCCGAGCTGGAGCACCTGCTCGCCGGAGTCGAGCAGGACCTCACGGACTTCCTCTCCCTCGCCGTGCACTGGGCAGCTGAGCAGTTGCCCGGGCAGTACGCCGGGCCGGTCGCGGCCGCCCTGGGCCGCCTGTTCGCACCGGCCAACTGACTGACACACCGTCAAGACGGCGGCCCGCCAGCGGGCAGACCTGGCGGCGGCAGCCTGAGGGGGTGCGGGTCGGTGACAGCACCGACGCCGAGGTCGATGAAGGCGAGCGAGCGAGCGGGCTGGTTGATCAGCATCTGCTCGAGCCTGGTCGCCGACGTCCCCGCTGCCTGGTTCTGACCCGGCCGGGGCTGCCGAACAGTGCTGGTCACAGGAGCCGTCGGCGTCAGGCGCAGGCCGGAGGCCCCGGCACGCCGGCCAGGCACGCCTGGACCTCAAGGGCGCCGAGGGGCATCCTCCCGCCGGGGCTGCCCCCGATCCCGGTCACGTCCGCCGGCCCCATCGTGGTGGCGGGACCGGCTCGCTGCCACCCTCCACCAGCGGCACGTGCAGGCCCTCACACTCCCACTCATGTGCCCTGTCGCCACCGAGGCCCTGGCAGTTCTCGCACTCCGTCCGCGATCGGGCACCCGGCATCCAGCCGGTACCTCGGCAGTTCAAGCAGCGACCGTCGGCTGCCCCGCAGGTACACATGGCGGCCGCCAGGTCAGCCGCTTCGAGAAGGTAGTCGTCATCCATGAAGAGCCCAACGCCAGAGGGCGCCCGGGCGTACCGGGCAGGGCCAACACCGCATCACCGGACGCGCGCTGGCCCGCTCCTCTCCAAGGCATCGGGCACAGCGAAGCCCTGGATACACCGGCCGACTCTTTCCCAATCTCGAAAAACACCTTCTGGAGCTGCCACAGGGGCCGGAGCTTCGACCTCACACCCCTGCTCGGCATCCGACCTCACCATCCATCTCCAGGGCCCAGACGACGTCACCGGGGCCGAGCGCTTCCCCGCAGGAACTGTCAGCCGCGCGCGCCGGCCCCGTACTTGACGGACGGTCCGGGGCGCGCGGCCACAACGACTGTGGGCATCTGGTGGTGCTACGTCGTGAGGTTGGATCGCGCAGCTGGGGGCCACGTGCCGGCGAACATTCTGGTCACTGTGGGGGTGGTGGGGAGTCTGGCCCAGATCGTCTTACCGGCTGCGCTCTGGTGGGAGAAGCCCCAGGCGTGGCTGAGGGCTGCCACCATGTGCAGGCCGCGGCCTGTCTCGCTCGTGAGGGCGGGGCTGGCCAGGACCGGTTCGCCGGGGCCGTAGTCGGTGACAGCGCAGAACAGGGTGCCCGCGGAGTCCATCAGGGCCAGCCAGCCGATGTGTTGGGGGGTGGGTTGGGTTGTGGGGGCCGCGGTCGGTGCGGCGTGGCCGAGAACGTTGCTGACCAGTTCGTTGACGATGACTGTGGCGTCGTCCGCATAAGGGCCCAGGGCCCACTTGGCGAGGGTTTGCTGGGTGAAGTTGCGGATGGTGCGGAGGCTGCCGGCCTGCCGGATCAGTCGGTGGGCGGCGAACCGGGGAACGCCAAGGCCCATCGCCAGGCCCCAGTCGAAGCGGGTCTTCTCAGTTGTAAGAGCAAGTGCACTGGCGCCGATGCCCATTGCCTCTTCTTTCTTCGTTTGTTCATTTTTATAGATGGCCCAACTTTTGACCTATTGCCATATTTTATTGATAGCGGCGACACTCGTTCGGGGGACAGTACACCTCCTGTGGCGGTCGCTAGTATTCCACCTGCCCTTCCGTGCACTTGCAGATGCAATTGCACGGAAGGGCAGGTGGTCGGCAGCCGAGCATGGCCACCGAGGAAGCTCTTCAGACCGAAAGAGGGAACTGATGCACGCCAACGGGGTCCCGGCCTCCTCGATCGTTGCCCACTGGATCAAGAGCTTCGCGAGCAGCGCCAACGGCAACTGCGCCGAGCTGGCAAAGCTGGCGGACGGCACCGTGGCACTCCGCAATTCTCGCGACCCCGAGGGGCCCGCGCTGATCTTTTCGCGACCGGAGATGGAAGCGTTCATCACAGGAGCAAAGAACAACGAGTTCGATCACTTGGTTGCCTGACCCTGCACTGAATTGATCATTTTTCCCGCTGCACCGGACATGCAGGCTCCGTGGTGGAATAGTGGAAACAGTATTCATCTCCACTGGAGTCTGCATGCCCGCTTTCGCTTCCGGCCGCGGGGCACTTGCCCCGGTGGTCCCGATGTCCCGATCCGATGAGAAGCCCGCGGCGGCGGCGAAGATCCTGGGGGCCTACCTTCGGGACCTGCGGACCGAGCGGGGTTTCAAGATCAAGGATGTGGCGCCGGAGATCCGGGCGTCGGTGTCGAAGATCAGCCGTCTGGAGCGCGGGGAAAGTCCGCCTCGCCAGCAGGACGTCCTGGATCTGGTCCGCAGTTACGGAGTGACCTCCGACCGGGATCTGGCGGAGGTCCAGGAGCTGCTGCGGCAGGCCACCGCACCGGCCTGGTGGGACCAGTACGCCGACGTGATGCCCGGCTGGCTGAAGAGACTGATCGGCCTGGAGGACTCGGCGGAGCTCCTGCGGACGTACGAGCTGCACACCGTGCCCGGTCTCCTCCAGACGCCGGACTACGCCCGGGCGGTGGTACGAGCCGGCCTTCCCGATATCAGAGCCGACCTGATCGAACGCCGGGTCTCGCTGCGCCGGGCCCGTCAGCAGCTCCTCGATTCGGAGTCACGCCCCTCGGTGGTGGCGTTGCTGGACGAGAGCATCCTGCACCGCCCGCTGGGCGGCCCCGAAGTGATGGTCGAACAGCTTCGCTACCTGCGTTCCCTGGACCGGCGCCGGGGCATCAACGTGCGCATCGTGCCGTTCGCGGCCTCGGCCGAGGTCGCGCCGCCGCCGTCATCGATCACCCATCTCAAGTTCGCCGCAGGCGGCCCCGCCGAGGTCGTCTACCTCGAACAGATCGACAGCGCGACCTACCTCGTCAAGGACTCCGAGGTCCAGACCTACCGGTACGTCCTGGACCGGCTGTCCGGGGTCGCTGCCCGGCGCCTTGGGAGCCTGGCCTTGCTGGACGAGGCCATCGAGCGGTTCTCCCGTCAGATCAGCTGAGCCCCCTGCAGGCGGCTCACCGGGATGCGGGCCACGCCCCCGTACTCGATCCAGTCCTCGTCCTGCGGGTGCGGCCTCAGCTGGGAGTCCGGCCGCCACAGGGAGACCTCCGTCAGGCCCGGGGGCAGGATCTCCAGGCCCGCGAAGTAGCCGTCCACGTCGGACTGCTGGCGCACGCATCCCCAGTTGCCCTGGGTGCTCTCGTGCATGAAGTCGGTCACGGCCTGGCGGATGTCCGGGTGCTCGCTGACCAGTTGGCAGATCACCATGAAACTACCGGGGGCAAGACGCGCAGCAACTCTTCGGATCAGTGCCGCCGGATCGGCTTCGTCCGGGATGCAGTGCAGGACCGAGACGAACAGAGCCGCGACCGGCTCCTCAAGGTTGATCAGCCTGCGGACCTCCGGACTGCCGAAGACAGCGTCCGTGTCGGTCATGTCGGCCCAGGCGACCGCGGTCTGGTCGTTCTCCTCCAGGAGCATCCGTCCGTGAGCGTGAACGGTCGGGTCGTTGTCGATGTAGACCACCCTGGAGTGCCGGCTGACACGCTGGGCGATCTGGTGGACGTTGTCCTGGGTGGGCAGGCCCGACCCGTGGTCGA
The DNA here is from genome assembly GCF_044766665.1 of Kitasatospora sp. NPDC101801. Lineage (NCBI taxonomy): Bacteria > Bacillati > Actinomycetota > Actinomycetes > Kitasatosporales > Streptomycetaceae > Kitasatospora > Kitasatospora sp. NPDC101801. Next base: position 19,525 of record NZ_JBIWML010000053.1, on the reverse strand, counting down.
GGAACTGCCGGATGCCGTAGTCGGCCGCCAGCGTCCGTACCACCCGCTGCAGGAAGTCCCTGTTGGTGCGCGCGAGTGCACGGGTACCGGGAACGATCTCCAGCAGGTCCCCGCAGGCATCACGGTCGACGTCGTAGTTGTCGACACCACCGAGCAGAAAGTCGTACATCCTCGCCACACTGGGCACGGTGATGTCGATGGCGGGAGATTCGGGTTTCTCCGTGGCGCCCATGCATCTCCCTCATGCTCATGCCCATCGTGGCTCAACGATGTTGCCCAGCCTAGGGGAAGGAACACATCCCGGCGGCTGGGAGCACTCGAAAGGGTGGCGCAGACCCGTGGCGTGCAGCGGGAAAACTCCCGTTCTGCCCACCAACGGGGAGAAATTGACGACTCGTCACCAACCGTCAACGTGCGTGAGGGCGACCTCCTTCAGGGTGTACGGGATGGTGCGCCTCGCGGTGAGGAGGTGGGCGGTGACCGTCAGCGGCTCGATGCCCATCAGCTCTGCCGCCCCCTTCAGCTCCATCCCCAGGTGGTGGTGCAGGAGCACGGCGTCGGCCTGGGCCCGGGGCAGCAACCGGTCGAGCAGGCCCAGGCATTCGGCCTGCGGTGCCGCCGCGCGGGCCAGTGCCGCCACCGACTCGCCCAGCATGTCCCAGGCGCAGGCGTCCGGGCTGGGACTGCTGAGGATCACCGGCCAGATGACTTCCAGCCTGTCGAAGGCACACTGGACCGCGGGCCGGGCCAGCACGCTGGCCCCCAGCCGCAGGTGGGCGTACTGGTGGTAGCGGTCGTGGCGCAACGCGACGAAGGTACGGAACCCGACAGCGTGGCGCGTGGAACGGGCACGGTGGGTCACGGGGGCCCCTGCTCGTCGTCGGCTCCGGCCGGCAGTTCCTTCCACGGGACACCGTCCCTGGGGAACAGGTGCGGGAAGGCCGAGACGATGAAGGAGTAGTGGAGGTCCTCCCACAGGTGCCGCAGATCGGCCGGCTGGCCGCCCAGTGCCGTCACCAGGGCGCTGGCGATGGTCCAGTCCGGGATCATGTCACCGCGCAGGACCGCCTGGACAACGGGGAGTTCCAGCTCCTTCGCCGCAGAGCACAGCTGCTCGGCCGATGGCGTGCCGGCCGCCAGGTGCAGGCCGCGTAGGGCCGCGGTCACCTGTTCCGCGGCCGGGGTGATCCCTTTGCGGGAGGGATGGGCCATCCCGTTGGCGGCCTCCCACAGCAGGCGCAGCTGCCTGGCGTCCCCTTTGAGGATCGTGGCGAGCATGTGGACGACGGCCCAGGTCGGTGTGCGCTCACCCGCCAGGACCCGGGAGATGTAGGAGGCGGAGAGGTCGGCCTGGGCCGCCACCGTCTGGATGCTCACCCCGCTGTCACGCTGAAGGGTCGACAGGGCCGCTGCGAGGGGACTGCGCTGGCGTCGTGGGCGCCGGCCCCCGGCGGACTCCGCGGGACCGCTCTCGCCCGGGCGGCCGGCGGTGGGCCGGCGGTCCGCCCTGCGGGCCAGCAGCCGGCGCACCTTGGCATCGCTCCAGCGGCTGCGTGCCGTGTCCGCGCTCACCCCGGCCGATTCGGCGACGGCGTCCCAGGTCCAGCCGTGCGCCCTGGCCTCGTGTACAGCGGTGGCGGTGTACGCCTCGACCTCGTCGGAGAGCTCGCGTGCCAGCCGCAGCAGCGCCTCCAACGGCGCCTGCTGACGCTCCGACTCCACCAGGCGTGCTGCGACAGCGTGCAGGTCCTCGGCAACGGCTCTGCCCCAGCGGCGGGCATCGGGTGCTGACGAGTGTGCGGGGGTACCGCTGCGCAGCTTCTCGGCCTGGCGGCGGCAGCGCACCGCACAGTAGGTCTTGCGGCGGCCCGGTCCCTGCCGCTGGTGAAACTGGCGTCCGCACATCACACAGCAATCCGGCGCGGACAGGGTGTTCGGGGTCGGTGAACTCATCGGCTCTACCTGATTTTCTCCCCTCGCGGAGGGGACTTCCTCCGGCTCCTGGGCGCAGCGTCAGCCCAGGGCCTTCTCGTGTCGTGGGGTGGACGGTGGGGTGCCCCGGCGAAGGTTGCCGGAGCACCCCAGCAGGTTCGCTCAGCGCAGGCGCAGACGCCGATACCGCAGGCAGGCGGGTCGGGCGGCCCCGATCAGGGCGGCCAGCGCGCCGATCTTCCACGAGTCGTAGTCCGCCGCGGTGGCCATGACCCACGGCGCGACACCCGCCGCGAGCACGGCGCTCAGGGGCGCCGTGACATCCCAGGCATCCACCACGTGCAATCCCACGGGAGGAACACGGAAACTGATAAATTCGTAAGGCTTCGACGGGAGCGCGAACTCTCCGCCGAACATGCGGTCAGTCATCGAGAGGACCGTTCATTCGAGTTCCAGGGGCGGCGGGCGCCGCCCCTGGAACGGATTTTCATTTCTGGGACTGAAGGTAGCCGCACCCGAAGCATCCGCGCCACGTGCCCCCGGACCGGCAAACAGTTACCCCGGCGGGGCCCCGGCGATGCAAATACCGGGTCGGTCGCAAGCGATCGAAGGACGACATTTACCCAGCCCTACCGGTCCCCCACCCGAACCCGATCGGGCAACCAGCGGACAAGGTCCGCCGAGTTTCGAAGATTTCGGCGCTCCCGAGCGCCGCATGGGCTACCCGGTTCTCTTTTCACAGGATCACCCCTGTGAGTGAATCAACGGGATTGCATATGCAACCAACGACACCAGGAGACCCCCTGCAGCCGGGGGTCCAGCGGCACCCGACGGGCGCACTGGGCCCCCGGACCCCGAGCCTCCCACAGCGGGCCCCGGCACGACCCACCCCACTGCAGGCAGCCCGCTGCGCTCCCGTAATCGCAGTGCCGACCGCAGGTACCACGGCAGAACGCCAGCGCACCGAACCGGGGCACCCCGGACCGGCGCTTCGCGCCCCCTGCCCAGGCACTACCGTCGAGGCGGCGTCCGGGCCGGCACCTTGCGCACCCGGCGCGCGACTGGCCGTCCTGCCCGAGCCTGGTCCGCAACACCAAGGTCAGGCAGGCGCAAGGAGAACCAGCAGAACAGCGGCCGGGCCAGGGCGGCAGATGCAACCAGCCTCGCCCCGGCAGCGTAGGACTTCGCACGTGATTAAGCGTCAGGTGATGGGTGTTCGCCGAGCGAGGATGCGGCGTCGTCGGTGAGAGATGATCGCCTCGGCGTGCACGAGTGCGCTGGTATCTCGACCCAGGGTGGCTCGATGGACACGTGGCAGGACCTCACGATGTTGATGGAGGGGCGGCTGGCGGAAGTGACTTCCGGCGAGCGCAAGGTGTTCGCCGCCGACGTCGCGGAACGACTGCTGACCTGGCACGAGGCCCTGCCCGAGGACGACCAGGTGCCCTTCACCTTGAGCCTTCGGCCGCTGCTGGACTCCGTCTGGGAGGGTGTCCTGGGTGACACGACGGCCTTCTCCGCCGTAAAGCAGGGCGTGGCCGAGTACATGCTCAGCGAGTACTGCCACAACGACGGCCAGGACGGCCCCGACGACGCGGACGAGCCCGCCGCCGCAGCGGTGCTGCACGCGGCGCACGCCTACCTGTTCGGCTGCAGTGACTTCGCCCTGTGGGCCGGCCGCCGAGCGATGGAGGCCATTGACCAGCGCCTTGAGTACCTTGCGGACCAGGACGAAGACGCTGATCTTCCGGACTCGGACGAGGCCATGGCGGCGGAACTCCAGCGCCAGCTTCGTGATCTCGATCTGATCGCCGGGCATGCCGAGGAACTGCGTCACTCGGCTCTGGGGCTGCCGGTCGACGCCTCGATCCGGCTCCGTGCTGAGCTGCGGACCCCTCTGTCCAGCCAGGACTGAGTGCCCTGCCTGGCGGGGCGTCAGCTTCAGACCGCCACCGTGATGAGGGCTGGGGCGGGGAAGGCAGTGTGCTCGTCGAACCGTTCGTGGTGCTGGAGGCAGTGGTGGAGCTGTCCGAGCAATCGGTTGAACAGATGGCGTTGGGCGGCGGTGTGCCAGTCGCCGTGTTCGCGGCGGGCTCTGTAGTGGGCGTCGGCTCCGCTGGTCACCGCTGCGAGCGTCCAGGACGGCACTGCCGGCCGACAACTGGTGACTCAGGTCGGCGCCGAGCACCCCACCCTCCGCAAAGCCTGGGCCGATATGGGCTACAAGAACGCCGTCATCGAACACGACGCGACCCTGGGCATCGGCGTCGATATCTTCCGCCGCGACCCTACCGTCAAGGGATTCACCGTCCTCCCACGCAGATGGACGCCGAGAGAACGCTCGGCTGGCTCATGAACCACCGGCACCTGGCCCGCGACTACCAAGCGCTGCCCGCCCGCTCCGAAGCCATGATCCACGTCTCGATGATCAGCCTCACCGGCAAAACCACCCTCACCTGGCACGGAGCCTGACCCACACGTCAGGGACGAAACGCCCAGTCAGGCGGGCCTTGGCCTTGTGCTGGCCACAGTGCAGGCCCGGGCGCTGCGGTGCGTGTGACAGCGCATTGATCATTCTGGTGGAAGCAGGCCTCGCATCTGGTCCCGGAGCTGAATATTCATATCTCCATTTCCCAGCAGAACCACACTTGAAGGCGATTCTTTAGGCAACGTTCCTATGGCTGTGAATCTCACATCCCGAGAAGTCTTACTTGCTTCCATGGCCGCTGCCCCAAAATCCTGACCAACAGTAACAATCAGCGTGCATCGCTGCGCAATTAGACCGGCCAAGTATGGTGCGGCTTGTTCTCGTGTACCAGCAGTGACGACGAGCTGCTGCACGTTTATTGGCCTGCCTCCAACTGCCCCTTGCATCGCCTGCCAAGCCACTTGAGTGGCCGCTGTATTCTCTGGCGAGTCGCTGGCAGCCAGGCATGCTGTTGGTCGCCCTGAGTAGTTGACAGCTGCGACCTGACGTGGCTCTTCGTCGGCTGGCCACCACAAACATAGAGCTCCGGCCCCGGCCGTCAGAAGTGCCACGATCACTGCACGGAATGATGGAGAAGTGAGCCTGGGTCTCATCGGTTCTTTCGCTTCCTTGATGACGCCCGGCTGGCATTTGCAACAGGCTTGGGTACAGCGACTGTGCTGCGTTGCGATAGGGCAGGGGATCCAGTAGATCGGATTCGCCGCCACCGAAATGCCATAAGTAGAGCCACCGCGGCGGCCGATGCCGCAATAGTGCCGACTGCGAATCGTAGCGGGGTCGGCCAACTGGATTCACTGGCCGCCTGCGGGCGATCAAGCAACGGATTTGCGGTTTCTGCGGGCAGGGGCATTTTATCCGTGAGCGCCGCAAAGGGGTTGATGATCCCGTAGCCCAGCTTAGAGTCCGGCACGGCTCGATGCTCTGAAGCGGTCTCGATCATTCTGCGAATTATCTGGCCGGCTGTCATGGTCGGGTAGTGTGATCGCAGGAGGGCTGCTGTCGCAGACACATATGCTGCGGCATAGCTGGTTCCGCTGACGCTCGCATAGGAACTTGGGCTGCTAGTGGAGTTAATTGCCTCAGCGGGCGCCGCCAAGACGATTCCAGCTCCGGATTCGCTCGGATCCCAGAAGTGACCGTTTCGGTCGGTTCCTGATACTGAAACGACACCGGGAAAGGCCGCTGGGTACTGTGGCGGATTGCCCGTCTTGCCCTGGTTTCCCGCAGAGGCCACCACGATGACATCTTGGCGTGCCGCATATTCAACGGCTTGCCGAAGCATCGGGTGCGGCTCGGCGCAGCCTATAGAAACGTTGACAACCCGCGCGCCGTGGTCCACCGCCCAGACGATTCCGCCTGCGAGTGCCTGAGGCGTGACGATCTTGTCGGCGGACACGCGGATCGGCATCACCTGTGATGACGGGGCGAGGCCGATCATTCCTCTCCGATCCGGCCCTCCTGATCCGGCGATGATGCCGGCTATCGCTGTGCCGTGGGACTCCTCGGAGTTGTCCGTGCGACCGTCTCCTTGATCACCGAGAAGGCTCGTGCCTGCGATGACCTGACCGGTCAGGTCAGGGTGTGCAGCGGCTACTCCACTGTCGACGACCCCGACGATGACTCCCTGCCCGCGACTGACCGTCCACACCTTCTCGGCGTCGAAGTGAGAGGGGTCAAGAGGCCAGTGGGCGAGAGGCGCTGGATCGGCGTGTGCCTGACCAACCGTCAGCACCGGAAGAACTGCGAGCCCCATGCAAGCCAGTGCTGTGCTCCACGTCCTGATCAGGGTTCGGGGCATTCGATGTGATCCCTCGTCAGTAGAAGTCATCTGGGCATAAGTCGCAGGCCTTCGAACGAAAAATGTGCCCAGCCAGGAGGGATGCTATCCGCTCATGTCAAGTCAGTAGCGGAGCAAGCTGATCTTGATCACGCTGCGAGAAATCTTTGGTAAATCTTTGATGTGCGCTATCGCCATATGTCTGAGTTGATCACCAAATGACGGGTGCTTCCTCGCCAGGACTGCGCTGTACACGCCCTTTGATTGTCTGTTAGGAAGTCTCGTCGTCGAGCACCACTTGGGGTCGGCTCGATTGATCGCTCATCTGGGGGACGGCTGTGCGCCGCTCGTGGTTCCGTGCTGATTCATCGTCATCTGCGCTTGCGCGGCTCATGCGCAGTGCGATATCAGCGGTGGGCTGCTCCGAGGGGAGCGGTCCGCGGCGCCATCGGTATCGGCTTCGTGCTCTTGTGACCTGCGTCGCGCTCCTTCTGTGTCTGGCGACTCAGGACGCAGTCGCCTTCGCAGCAGTGCATGCTCCGCAGAGCACTGCGTCACCCCGGACCCCGCAACAGTTGGCAGGTACTGCAGCCGACCGTGCTGGCCAGGTCCCGGTGTCGGCTACGGACAAGTCTGAGGGCGGAAAGTCTGCGCCGCACGCTCCCGGAGCGGGTGAGCTGGCCGAAGCCCGTGGCAGCAACCACAGTTCGCCCCGGGTTGCAGGAGCTACCCGCGCCACAGAGCCCGTCCGGTCCGCTGAACCGCCCGACTGGGTTCAGGGGCACCCGAAAGCACAGACGAAATCCGCCGTGAGCCTGGCGAAGAGTCAAGCGATGGCTGATCCCCCAGAGCATTCCGATACGGCAGGCGGGGTTCTCACGCCGGCTCCAGAAGGGGACAGCAGCGTTGAGGATGTCGCCGCTCGTACGGAGAGCACATCAGTGTTCCAGAACAGCGACGGCACCAAGACCACGCGTGTCTACAGCCGTCCCGTGCACTACAAGGCGCCTGACGGAACGTGGGGCAGCATTGACACCACGCTTGCCCTGGGCCGGGACAACAGGTGGCACGAGAGCGCGAACAGCCAGAAGCCGAGTTTCGCGGTCTCTGCCGATTCCCCCTCGTTGGTAACTCTGCGCTTGGACGCCGGCCATGAGCTGTCGTACAGCCTTCAGGGCGCTACCAGCAGCCGCGGCGTAGTCACCGGGAACACCATCACGTATCCCCTGGCAGCGCCGAAGACCGATCTTGTATACAACGCCCTGGCTGCCGGGGTGAAGGAGACCCTGGTTCTCCAGGACGCAACCGCACCGACGAGCTGGACCTTTCCTCTGCGACTGACTGGCCTGACTGCCTCGATCGGCAGCGAGGGTGAGGTCGCTTTCAAGGACAGTGCCGGCGCGGTCCGGGCGATCATCCCTACCGGGTCGATGGAGGACTCAGCGAAGGACCCGCGATCCGGTGACGGGGTGATGAGTGACGGTGTCAAGTACTCGCTGATCACGGTGGGCGGCGCCCCCGCGCTGCGGATGGAGTTGGACGCTGCCTGGCTCCACGACCCGAAGCGCGTCTTCCCGGTGCAGGTCGACCCGACGAGCTCGGCCAACGTGAACGCAGGCCAGTCGACCTATGTGTCCAGCGGGTTCTCTGCAAACAACTCGACGTCAAACGAGTTGCGCGTCGGCACGTATGACGGCGGAAGCCATGTCACGAGCAGCTACCTCACGTTCCCTGCGGTAGCGAACCTGGGGGCCAACTTCGTCCTGAAGGTTGACCTTAAGATCGCCAACACCCACTCATGGCAATGCGACCGACGGGCCGTCAATGTCAGTGAGATCACGAGTGCATGGAATCCTCAGACCATCCGTGACTCCCCCGGGCTGAGCGTCGGCCGGTGGCTCGGTGGCGAGTCGTTCGCGGCCGGGGACACCTGTGGTGGCGTCCAGTGGGAAACCATCCACCTGGGATCTGATCAGACAAGCCCGGGGTCGCAGCTGGTGAACAGCTGGACCCATGGTGGAAGCAACTACGGCCTGGCTCTGACAGCAGACCCGTGGGACAACTACGCGTACAAAAAGTTCGACAGCACTAACACGAGCTACCCGCCCTATCTTGCGGTCACCTACGCTGACTGGGCCGCTACCTACAACGCTGTCAGCAGCTACATCCCGCCGACGGCTATTCAGCCCGGCTCAGCTCAGGTGACGTTGAGGAACGAGGCGGCCAACTGGTGGAACTCCTCCAGCATGCAGGTCCGTGCCCGGGTCTACGACGCCAACTGGAACGAAATCGCGGTCAACGCCCAGCTCACGGGCGTATCGGGTCTGGTCAGGACGGGTGATTCGACGACGGTCGCAGTGGCGATCCCGCCCCTGCCGGTCGGTTCTCAGTACCAGGTCTGCTGGGACGGCGTTGTCGGGGGCACCGCGTCGCTGCATGACTCCTACGGCGTCAAGTACAACAGCTGCATCTGGGTGTCGTCGCAGAACACTCCACCGCAGATCGACACCGCGGAACCGCTCGGCAACACCGTCGTCGGTGTGCTGTCCCCTCAGCTCTATGCGACCGGCCATGACCCGGACAACAGCCCGGGCGTGGGCCTCGACTACGACTTCCAGGTCTACACCAACCCCGAGTCGGGCAGCCCTGCCCTCATCGCGGAATCCGGGTGGCAGCCGGGCTCGTCCTGGCGGATCCCGGTCGGCACATTGGCATGGAACAAAAGCTACTTCTGGCGTGTGAAGGTAGGAGATCACCAAGGCGAGAGCCTCCTGAGCGACTACACGGCGTTCACGACCGCAGTCCAGCAGCCTGCGATCACCTCCCGCCTGGGCGGCTCCGCAGGCAACGGGACGACCCGCACGTTTGACGCCCAGGTGGGCAATTACACCACTGCGGCGACTGACGCCTCTGTGGAAGCGGTGGGCCCTGCCCTGGAGGTTTCGCGAACGTACAACTCCCTGGACCCTCGCTCATCGGCTCTGTTCGGATCCGGCTGGTCGTCGGCCTACGACATGAGTGTCGTGCCGGACTCGGACGGGACGGGCTCGGTAGTGCTGACGACCGGCAGCGGCCGGGCGGAACGGTTCGGGCGCAACGACTTCCAACTCACCCAGCTGGCCGGCATCGGAGACCGGACCGGCGATGGCATCGATGACGCCGTCGCGGTCGACTCCAGCACGGGCAAGCTGTGGCTCTACCCGGGACCGGACTTCTCCCAGGCCCAGCGGAGATGGCAGGGCGAGGGATGGGACGGTGTTTCGCAGATCACAGGCGCGGATGTGACCGGTGACGGCGTTGGGGATGTCATCGCGGTGGCGAACTGGAACGGTTCACTGCGCCTCTACCCCGGCAACTCCGGTGCTTCCGTGGAACTGGGGGCCTCCGGGTGGAACGACATGGCGTCCCTTGCGGTGACCCCGCCGCTGACCGGCGACGGACGGAAGGTCCTGGTCGCCGTGGAGAAGTCGACTGGCAACCTCTATGCCTACCCGATCAACCCGGGCGGTTCGCCGGGGGCGCGGGTGTACCTGGGCTGGGGCTGGAACTCCATGTCCGAGCTGATCGGCGGTGACTTCAACCATGACGGACGGGGTGACCTGGTCGCGGTCGAGCCCTCGTCGGGGAAGCTGTTCCTCTACGCGGGAACCGGCGCCGCGACCCTTGGTACCTCGACGCTCGCCACGCGTACCGAAATCGGTACCGGCTGGGACACCGCGGGCGACCTGGCACCAGTGAACGGCCTTGCTGGCGACATCAGTACGGACATCCTCGCGGTTCAGAAGGCAGACGGGATCCAGTACCTCTACCACAGTGCAAGTCAGTGGTCCGTGGCCGCTCGCACTACCACTGGAATGCCTCTGTACACCTCCCCTGCCGGCGAGTTCGAGACACTCGCGGCGAGCGCCGGGGGCGGCGGCTGGATTCTGGCTGACAAGTCCGGGACGGTCTACTCGTTCAACCAGAAGTCGGGCTCGGGGTATCTGCTGTCGCGTGTCACCGACCGCGAGCAGCACAGCCAGGTGCTCCACTACACTTCGGGAAAGCTCGATACCGTCACTGACGAGGCGTCAGGACGCGCGCTGTACTTCGCATGGACGGCCGACGGACGGCATGTGGCGCAGGTATCGACCGGCCCGGTGACCGGGGCAGATGCAAGCACCAGGTTGGCTTGGACGTATAGCTATGACGCCACGAACGCCGACCGGCTTTCGCAGGTGTGCACGCCGCCGACCGGCTCCAACATCACCAGGCCGTGCACCACATACTCGTACACTCCGGGCTCCCATATGCGCTCTGCGGTTCTGGACTCAGGACCGTCCTCCTACTGGCGGCTCGGCGAGGCCTCGGGAACAAGCGCGAACAGCGAGGTGATCGCCAACCAGGACAGTGACAAGGGAACCTACGCGAGCGTCACGCTCGGTTCGACCGCCGGGCCGCTGGTCGGCTCGGCCACGACGGCGGCCACCTTCAACGGCAGCACCTCGTCGGTGGCGCTGCCGAACACAGCACTGCGCAACAGCTACCTCGCGGTGGGGCTGTGGTTCAAGACCACGTCGCCCGGTGTCCTGATGAGCTACCAGAATGCGCCGCTGGCCGGTAGGCCGTCGCATGGTTCTCCTCCCTTGTACGTCGGCAGCGACGGAAAACTGAGGGCAGAGTTCTACGGACCGTCGGTCGGCTTCGAGCCCATCACGTCGTCGGGGACAGTGACGGACGGGGCGTGGCACTTCGCTGTTCTCTCGGGCAGTGGCGACAGTCAGACGCTGTACCTCGACGGTGCTGCGATCGGGACCCGGGCTGGCGCGATCGACCACCTGGACATGGACTACACCTACCTCGGTTCCGGTTTCACCCAGGGCATCCCCTGGCCTGCCGTACCCGCAGCCGGCTCGGACGGCAACAATCGCTTCTCCGGCCAGCTCTCCGAGGTCGCGATCTACCCGCAGGCCCTAGGTGCACCGGCAGTCGCGGCGCAGTGGGCAGCGGGCCGGAATGCATCGGTGCAGCTGACTGCACTGGCTCTGCCGTCGGGTAAGACGAAGCTCGCGGTGGTGTACGACGCGGTCAAGGACCGTGCGACGCAGGTGACCGATGCCAACGGTGGTGTGTGGAAGCTGAACTCGCCCTCGGTATCCGGCTCCGAGCAGGAGTACCGGAGTGAGGTGATGGGCTCGCGGCCATCCGGCTACTGGCGCCTTGCGGAGAGTTCGGCCAGCCAAGCCTCCAACATGATCTACTCGCCGCGCCCGGCCCCGAACAACGGCACGTACTCCAATGTCACGCTCGGAGCGACCGGCCCCATGGCCGGATCGCCGGGTGCTGCCACCTTCGATGGCGTGACCTCCTGGGCGGAGGTTCCTGCGGCCTACGCCCCCACAGCAGGTCCCGGTGCGCTGGGCGTGTGGTTCAAGACAACAGCACCTGGTGTGCTCATCAGCTACCAGTCCTTCCCGATCGGTGGGAAAGCCCAGCCCCAAGACAGCTGGAACCCGGCCCTGTACGTGGGAAGGGACGGCAAACTCCACGGGCAGTTCTGGACAGGCTCGGCTTCCAACGCACTCGTCTCCGCCACCTCGGTCACGGATGGCAACTGGCACTTCGCGGCTCTTTCTGCCGACAGTCCCACCGCCCAGAGCCTCTACTTGGACGGTGCGGTGGCGGCAGGTCCTCTGAACGCCACCATCAAGGCCAACAGGGAGAACCACGTCTACATCGGCGCGGGCAACGTCACCTCAGATTGGCCCAGCGCACCCACTGATCCCGCCGGTCATTTCAAGGGACAGATCGCCAACGTCGCGGCCTTCGCTCACGGTCTTTCCAACGCGAACAAGATCACGGAGCTGTTCCAGGCTGCCTCGAGCGGTGCCACCACCTATGACGTGGCCGTGGTCGACGCAAGGCCGACCGGTTACTGGCGCTTCGCAGACACCGCAGGCAACCAGGCCGGCGAGATGCTGTCCTCGGCGGCTCTCGGCCAGAACCAAGGCCGCTACAACGACGTCACTCGCGGCGTGGCTGGCCCCTACACAAGCGGCGGCACCGACGCGGCGTCCTTCAACGGAACTTCCTCGTACGTCCAACTGCCCTCCACTGCCGCCCCCAGGACTGGCGGCGCGGCCAGCGTGGAGCTCTGGTTCAAGACGGCGGGTGCCGGCGTGCTCTACGGCTACCAGTCATTCCCCCTTGGCGGAAACACGACCGGCGGACGCTGGAACCCCGCCCTGTACGTGGGAAATGACGGGAAGCTTTACGGCCAGCTGTGGAACGGCAGCGCAGCCAACAGCGCTGTCTCGGCCCGGACTGTCAACGACAACATCTGGCACATGGCCAACCTCGTCGCTGGCAACTCCAACGGGACGGTGTTCCAACAGCTGTATATCGACGGCGTTGCCAGCGGCGTGCCCGTGAGCGGCGCAACCAGCTACAACGGTGACACCTACGCCTACCTCGGCGCGGGGACGGTCAAGACGTGGCCGTCAGCCCCAGCTGATGAAAGCGGCCATCTGCAGGGCTCGCTCACCGATTTCTCTTACTACCCGTACGCGCTGTCGGCTACTGCGGTGGCCGGTCACTATGCCGCTGCCACCGGCCCGGCGGGTGAGGCCGTCTCGCAGTCGGCCAACTACCGCGCAGCCGTCACTCTGGCCACGCCGTCCGCCTACTGGCGCCTCAACGAGCCAGCTGGCATCGCCATAGCTCAGAACCAGTTGGGCACCGCGTTGCCGAACCAGGACCACGGGACCTACACGGCCACCACTCTTGGCACCGCTGGCCCGTCCGGTACCTCCGAAGGCACCGCTGCCACCTTCAACGGCACCACGTCCTTCGTACAACTACCGGCTTCCGCCGCCGCGATCAAGGGCCCCAATACCGTCGAGCTGTGGTTCAAGACCACCACCGCAGGCACCCTTTACGGCTACCAGAGCTTCCAGATCGACACAGCCCGGGCTGCGGGTGACCAATGGAACCCCGCCCTGTACGTCGGAACCGACGGCAGGCTGTACGGCGCCTTGTGGACGGGGACCGCCGCAGATGCCCTGGTCTCCTCCCGCACAGTCACCGACGGTGCATGGCACCATGCGGTCATCGCCGGTGACGACAACGGTCAGGCCCTCTACCTGGACGGTGCCCAGGCCGCAGCCAGCAACGCCGCGCGCCAGATCTTCTACAACGGATCCGGCTACGTGTATGTCGGTGCGGGAACGGCCGACAGCGGGTGGCCGAATGCTCCCACCAGTCCCGGAGGCCGCTTCACCGGCTCCATCGCGCAGGTCGCGTTCTATCCCACCCGGCTGGGCGCTGAGGCCGTCGGCGCCCATTACAAGGCCATGGGCAAGGGGGCCAGCCCCACGAAGGTCACCTCCGTGTCCGTCAGCGATCCCAGCAACCGTTCCATGAGCTGGCGTTGGGACACCCGCACCGGCAAGCTCGCGGTGACGGAGGACCCAACCACTGGTGTCACCCGCTACACCTACGACACCCACGGCTACCTCCACAGCGTGACCGACCCGAACGGGCACACGGTCACCACCGGCCACGACGAACGCGGCAACACCGTCTCAACCACCACCTGCAGCACTGCGGCGACCTGCAACACCGCCTACGCCACCTACTTCGTAGACCCCGTCAACCCGTTCAATCCCTCCAACGACCACCAGCTGACCGCCAGTGACGCCCGCTCCGCAGACGCCTCCGACAATACGTACACCACCAGTTACGCGTACAACAGCACCGGCGACCTGACCTCCGCCACTCTGCCCGCAACCGCCGACTTCCCCAACGGGCGTACGAGTACGACGGCCTACACCGCCGGAACCGAGCCGGCCACAGGGTCGGACGGCCGCCAACCCGCTGCCCTGCCCGCCGTCACCACCGACAGCGGCGGGAAGAGCACCAGCTACGCCTACGACAAGGCCGGAAACCTCACCCGCACGACAAGCCCAACGGGGCTTGTGACCAGCTACACCCACGACAACATCGGCCGCATGACTGCCCAGACCGACAACTGCACCGACTGCGGAGCAGGCCTTCAGACCAGCACCACCACCTACACCTGGGACGGCCAGGACAACCTGACCACCCAGACCGACCCGAGCGCCACCGATGCCGTCACCGGCACCGTCCACACCCGCCAGACCCGCCTCACCTACGACAGCGACGGCAACCAGACCAGCCAGACCACCGCCGACACCACCGGCGGCGACGCCCCACGCACCACCACCTGGACCTACAACACCACCAACAGCCTCGTCGCCAAGACCACCGATCCGGCCGGCCGCGCCACAGCCTTCAGCTACGACCCCAACGGCTACCTCAGCACCAAAACCGACGCCGCCGGCACCAAGTGGTCCTACACCTGGAACGCACTCGGCAAGCTCCTGCGCACCTCGATCAGCAACTACACCGGCAGCCCCACCGACCCGGTGCCTTCGCGCTCCCAGATCCTGGAATCCCGCGCATACGACCCCGCCGGCCGCCTCGCCACCGTCACCGACGCGATGGGCCGCACCACCCACAACTACTACAACGACAACAACACCCTCTCCGAGGTCGACCTCGACGGCTACCGCAACCCCGACGGCACCCTGCGCAACATCGTCCTGCAGCAGAACACCTACGACGCTGCCGGGCACCTCACCCAGGAGATCACCGGCGGAGGTAAGACCACAGTCGAGTCCAGCTACGACGCCGCAGGACGGCTGAGCAGCAACACCCTCGACCCCGGCGGGCTCAACCGCACCACCAAGTACACATACGACGCCACCGAGAACATGCTCTCCGCCGTCCTCACCGCAGGAACCGAGTCCCAGCAGTCCGACTACACCTACAACGCGCTCGGCCAGCCCCTCACGCAGACCACCAGAACCCAGCCCGCCGACAGCGTCGTCAAGAACACCTACGACCAACGCGGCCTGCCACTGACCACGGTCAGCCCCCTGGGTAACGTCGCAGGGGCTGATCCTGCGGCCTACACCACCACGTACGCGCATGACGCCCTTGGCCGGACCACGGTCACCACACGTCCACCGGCCTCCAGCACCGCGTTCAACGCCACTACCGGCGCAGCGGTGACACTTCCTCAAGCCCGGGCGATCTCCCGCACCGGCTATGGCATCTTCAACTCCCCCTCCTCCGTCCAGGACCCCAGCGGGAACATCACCACCTTCACTCACACCTACGACGCAGCCGGCGAGCACGACTCCGTTGCTCGCAACACCTACGTTGCCCCTGGTGAGCCGACTGGCATCACACCGGTCACCCAGATCGACTACGACCCGCTCGGTCGGGTCAAGACCGTTCTCGACGCCAAGGGACAGCTGACCACCAACGCCTACGACCAGCTGAGCAACCTCGTCGAGACCACCCTGCCGCCGCTCAACGGGACCGTCCGCAAGGTCCGGCACGCCTATGACCTCAACGGCGAGGAGCTCTCGAGCACGGATCCGACCGGCGCGCAGACCCAGGCGACCTACGACGACCTCGGCCGGCCCGCCACCACATCGCAGCTCGTCCGCCGGGCGGGTGCCGTCACAGACGTCTATACCGCGACGTTCGGCTACGACGACGCCGGAAATCGCATCCGCGCCACAGCGCCCAGCGGATCACCCGAGAGCGCCATATACAACGCGGCCGGAGAACGGACCAGCGTCACCGACCCGCTGAACCGGACTACCAAAACCACTTACAACCTCGTGGGCCGGCCCGCTCAGATCACGCTGCCCGGCGACCAGATCGGCACCGCAGGACCGTCCACGACCTTCAGCTACGACCGTGCGGGCCGTGTGACAGCCGGCTCACAGAAGTCGGCAGCGGGCGCCACCCTGGCCACCACGAGCATCACCTACGACGTCGCGGGCAACCCCGTCACCTCCACCGACGCAGACGGCAACACCAGCACCGTTGCCTACGACGCGATTGGCCGCCCCACCCAGCGCGTCGAGCTCGTCGCCAGTGGCACGAGCATCACCAACAAGTTCGGCTACGACATCGCGGGCCGCCGTACCGCCTACACCGACGGCAACGGCAACACGACCTACTACACCTTCAACACCCTCGGCCTGCCGGAATCGACCGTCGAGCCGGCCACCTCCGCGTATCCCGCCCTTGCCGACCGCACCTACACCACCGGCTACGACAGCCTCGGCCAGCCGGTGAAGCTCACCGAACCCGGCGGCGTCACCATCACCAACACCTACGACGAGGCCGGCAACCCCACCGCCCAGACCGGAACCGGCGGTGGCACCCCGACCGCGACCCGCACATTCGGCTACGACCTCAACGGCAGACTCACCTCCCTGTCCACGCCGGGCGGAACCCAGTCCTACAGCTACGAGGACCGCGGCCTCACCTCCACCGCCTCCGGCCCCATGAGCAACGCGGCCTACAGCTACAACGCGGACGGCAAGCTCCTGTCCCGCAGTGACACCGCAGGCATCACCGCCTACACGTACGACCCCGCCGGGCAGCTCAAGACCCTGACCGACCCGCAGACCGGACTGGCCGTCAACTACAGCTACACGCCGCGCGGCCAGGTCAGCACCGTCCAGTACGGCTCCGGCAACACCCGCACCTACGGCTACGACGACCAGGGCAACGTCACCAACGACAGCCTCAAAACCGCCGCCGGCGCCGCGATCGCATCGCTCGCCTACGGCTACTACCCGTCGGGCCGCCTGAAGACCAAGACCACCAGCGGCCTCACCGGCTCCACCACCCAGTCCTACACATACGACCAGGCCGGCCGCCTCAACAGCTGGAACGACGGCGCCGCCTCAACCGCCTACGCCTACGACGGCAACGGCAACCTCACCGCCGACGGCACCAACACGGCCACCTACAACCAGCGCAACCAGCTCACCAGTCAGAACACCACCGCCACCTACACCTACAGCCCCAGGGGTACCCGCACCAGCAGCACGTCCGGGAGCAACACCTCCACCGCCACCTACGACGCGTTCGACCAGCTCACCGCACAGGCAGGCAAGACCTACACCTACGACGCCCTCGGCCGCCTCGCTCAAACCGCCGGGCACAGCTTCACCTACGACGCCACCTCCAGCGCCCTCACATCAGACGGCACCGAGAAGTACACCCGGACCCCTGGCGGCAGCCTCACCACCATCGGCGCCAACGGCGCAGCGGCATTCGCCTACACCGACCGGCACGGCGACCTCGTCGGCAGCTTCACCGCCACAGCCTCAATC
This sequence comes from Kitasatospora sp. NPDC101801, assembly GCF_044766665.1. Taxonomy (NCBI): domain Bacteria; kingdom Bacillati; phylum Actinomycetota; class Actinomycetes; order Kitasatosporales; family Streptomycetaceae; genus Kitasatospora; species Kitasatospora sp. NPDC101801. The sequence goes on along the minus strand of NZ_JBIWML010000053.1, from coordinate 2,121 downwards.
ACCAGCGGTTCCAGCGCCTACGACCCCTGGGGCAAGCCCACCGCCACCAGCGGCACCACCCACAGCATCGGCTACCAAGGCGGCTGGACCGACAGCGCCACCGGCCAGATCAGCACCGCCAGCCGCTGGTACGACCCGGCAAGCGCGGGGTTCACCAGCCGCGACACCGCCAACCTCGAACCCGTCACCTCCAGCATCGCCAACCGGTACAGCTACGGCGCCGCCGATCCCCTCAACAACACCGACCCCACCGGCCACAACCCAAACCCCTGCGAGCCAGATGGGGCTACTCCGAACAGCGATGCACCTACGCCGCCGCGTGCGCCGATGAGCCACAGAACTGACATCGACAACGGGCCTTACTACGACCCAGGCTTGTGGAATACCTTTAGTTATATGCAGGGATCTGCCGGTCAGCATGTCAATGGCGAGTGGGCATATTGGAATAGAGTTTCGGACTATATTTCGAAGCAGAGGTGGGATGCCTTTAAGGGGACAATAGCTGGAGTCCCTGCTTATTCAGTTCCAGGAATTGGAGGGCCAGCTGGTGGAATCCCAGCCCCTGCGGGGATCCGAGTCCCGCAATACGGCCTAGCCGCCGGCTACAGCGACTGCGGCAGCGCAGACGGCGAACCCCCCACCCCCAAGGGCCCCGTCACACCGCCGCCACCCCCGCGCTGGACACTCACACCCGGAACAGACAACCCCAACAGCAACAACACACCAGCCCAATCAACTCTCAACGGCCAATCGGTCGGAGCTACCACTGTCGTTACATCGGGCGTTAATCCATCCGCGACTCCGCAGCAATTCAATGTCGCACAGATCTCTGCCGCAACGGGATCAGGCCCAACCGGAGGCCAAGGATCAAACTCGGGGCGCAATGGTGATAAATGCAATACCGGCGCAGGGTGGACCGGCCCGAATAAGATATACCTACCGAGAAAGATGCATGCCGGGGAATGCGTTGCCACCGGAGCTTTCGCCGACCTATCGGTGAATGACTACACACCTCCACCTCGACCCAGCCTGGGCTTCCCGCTTCCAGGCCTGCGCTCACTCCCCGTTAACGATAGAGCTCGAGGGCATCTGATAGGATTTGCAATGGGGGGATCCAATACGGATACCCGAAACTTCGTCCCGATGTACCAGGCCGCCAATCAATGGATGTACACATATGCTGAACAGCCTGTCGTAAATGCCATCAAGGCTGGCGGGCATGCCATAGTGGAAGTATTCCCAGTATATGGGGATCCAAATTCTCCGGTCCCCACGCTGATAGAATTCCAAGCGTCGGGCTCAGTAAGCGTACGCTGCACGATTCAGAACAACAGCACCAATATCGGAAGCTTCTGTCGCTAGTAGCAGGGATTGCATAAATGAGAAATCCGGAAGAATTCGCAGGTCTCCTGGGAAGCCCGGTTCGCAATGACGTCGGCACAGTGAGACTCATTGGTGAATCGTGGGGAGTTAGCCTACCGGGCGACTATTCGGATATCGTCGACTCCTATGGCGATGCTGCGATTTCAGAATTCATCTTTCTATGCGGCTCGCGAACCCTGAAGAGCTACGCAGGACGGATGGGCGAAATGCTGGAAAAGACTGATGTTGTACCGCATCTCGTTCTTCCAAACCCCGGCGGTGCTCTACTATGGGGAAATACAGTTGAAGGGGATCAGCTTTTTCTGGTGCCCCGCCCAGACTCCAGATGGACAGTCTCCGCCTTCCGGCGAGGCTGGGCTGACTGGTACGAATCAGATCTAGAATTTAGCGACTGGCTCCATGCGGCACTGAGCGGAGAAGTTGCCACTGACTGGCTACCCGCTTGGGGGGAAATGCCGCACTCTCTTGAGCTAGTGCCCGACTAAACCCGGATGAATCAGTCTAATTCTGAGGCGATCGGAGATGCGGCGCCATTGGGCTTGATCGTTTCAGTGGACCCGGGGCTCAACCCCTGATCTCAGAGGTCCGTCAAAAAGGATCCCGACTATTCGGCTACTGCTCGGCAGGTTCTCGGGGGTCTGTACGGTCATCGGTGTAACTCCCGATCATGGAAGTAGCACCTGATGAGCGACGTGACTGTCTCCGTTGAGGCGGTTGAAGAGGTCCGGCCGGTCGAGC
>NZ_JBIWML010000052.1:0-40634 GCF_044766665.1 Kitasatospora sp. NPDC101801 | reverse complement strand
AGTGTGCCCGTGAACCACCCACCCGTCGTCCAGATGCTGTCCGCCTCGCTCATGGTGCCCGATCCGCCCGAGGTCGAGGCCCACCTGGAGTACCTCACCACCGACCCCTACGCGGTGCGGCTGCTGTTCGGGGCCCGCTGCACGCTCGGCGAGACCCCAATCGCATGGGTGTTCGCCCGCCAACTGCTGGCCGAGGGCTTGGTCGCCGATGCCGGGCAGGGCGACGTACGGGTGCGGCCGCACGGCCCGGGGCAGACGGCGGTGGAGCTGCGCTCACCCACCGGGTGCGCCGTGGTGACCATCGGGACCCGCGGCATCCGCACCTTTCTCACCGCCAGCCACCAAGCCGTCCCGCCGGGAAGCGAAGACCTGCTGATCGACTGGGACCGAGTCCTCACCGAACTGCTCACGCCCCGCCCCTGAGCGGCTCACACCGCCGAACGCCGGCTACCGGACGGAGCCGGGTCCTGGCTGTACGCGCCACCGACTCCCCCCAGGACACCGCCCACCGCTACGCCAGGCTCACCGGGCACGGCCTGCCCGCCCGATTCACCACCACCGCAGGCCACGACGCGCACACATCCACGGCCATACCCGGTGTGAGGTTGCCGGATCGGCCGGACCGGGGCGACTGTCCTCCACCGGCAGGCCAGGGCTTGATCAAGTTCCGTAGAGGTCCAGATTGTTGGTGATGCCCAGGAGTGGGAGTGCTCGTTCGGGGTGGTCGCGGATTGCTCGGGTGGTCTTGGCGATGTTGTCGGCTCCGAGGGTTTTCAGCACGCCGATGGCGAGGTTGCGCAGGGCCGCCATGGCGCGCGGCACGGTCCCGCTGTGGACGGTTGAGGCGTCTTCGGCAAAGGTGACGTCTCTGATGTGGTGCGAGGAGTTCTCCACTCCCCAGTGCCCGCGAATGGCTGTGGCCAGGTCGGCGGGGCTGGTCTGGTGGGCGTCGAGGCTGGTGACGGCGTAGACGCTCTCGCGGGTCTCGCGCTTTCCGGCTTGCTTGCGGCGGCGGTGGACGCGGATGGCCAGGCGGGCGTGGGGGAAGGCGATCCCGCCGAGTTCGTCCGCGATGCCGCAGGTCTTGATCGAGCGGGACTCCCGGCGGCCGTGTGCGGTGCCGGAGGAGGTGTGCTGGACGGGAATGTCGCGCCAGGGCAGGGCGGCGAGCTGGCTGTGTGCGGTGGGCTGGTTGGTCTTGATCACGGCGATGTAGTGCGCGTTCTTCGTCTCGACCAGCCAGGAGATGTTCGCCTTGACCGAGTGCGGGGCGTCGAAGGTGACGACGGCGTCGGCCAGGTCCAGCGGTGCCAGCAGCGGCCGGAAGTGCGTGGTTTCGTTCGTCTTCGCGCCGACCTCGGCCTGGGCGAGGGTCACGACGAGGCCGTGGGTGACGGCGGAGAGCAGGTGCCAGCGCGTTGCGGTGAGCCGGGCTGGGCCTTTGAGCGCCTTGCCGTCGACGGCGATGACACGCCGTCGCCCGGTCGTTGCGGCCCGGGTGGCGGTGCGGTGCTGGTCGGCCAGGTAGGTGCCCACGGCCCGGTCCAGCAACGTCACCGTCGACTGCCCGCAGGACGCGCCCGATCGTGGCCGGTGACGGGGAGCGCCGCCACATGAGCGGATGGTGGCGGATGCCGATGGCCGCCAGCAGTGTGGTCGAGGCGCGCTCGCCCCACTCCGCGAGTTCGTCGATGCTCCTCGCGCCCGACAGGACAGCGAAGGCGCACACCAGCAGGACCGTCGTCAGCGGGTACCACCGGCCGCGCCGCGAGCGCGGGTCGGGCACCGAGTCGAGGTAGGGGCGCAGGTCAGCGACGCGGCCGGCGTCCAGCGGACCCAGCTTCAGCAGCACGGCTGGGATAGGAGAAGATACAGCGGCAGGCACGGGCGACCTCGTGTTCATTGGGCTTCGACACCGCAATGATCATGGAGCCCGTGCCTGCCCTGTTACGTCCCCTCGTCGGTCACCACTCGACCAACCCGCACAACCCCGGAACTTGCAACCGCCCTGCCATCCGCGTCCACTGACACCAAGCCGCACCCTGCTGGCACCGAACCCGAACATCACAGCCACACCTTGGCCTGGGTGTCCATCTCCTCGGCTCCCCCGGTGCGCCGGTGCAGGAAGGTCTCCTCCAGGGCGGTGATCAGGTCGGCGTAGGTGGTGCGCAGCCAGGAGCGGCAGCAGGGCCCGCAGGGTGGCGCCGACATCGCCGACCAGGCCGAGGTCGAGCGGGGTGCGCCGGCCGAGGTGACGCTCTCTCAGGTCGATCTGGATCACCGTGCAGCCGGTGGGGTACCAGTCACGGTAAGGCGACCACTCCGCCGGGCCGCACGTCTGCGCACCTGTGCGGTGAGGTGACGGCCGCCTTTCGTCTCGGCTGGCCGGCTCCGGTGCCGTGCCGAGCGATGACGATGGCGGGGTTCTCCCTGATTCCCGCTGGACGGCTTCGGCGACCAACTCCACGACGCGACGGCGTGGCCACAGTGCGGGTCGCAGGGCAGTTCCCCGGCTGCGATCCAACCGGCAAATGCTGTGCAGCTTCGGATGCTTCAGGCATAGGGTTCCGATGATGTGCTCGATGATCGACGGGAAAGGCGCGGCCGCCGTGGGCTTACCAGGTCAGGAGCGTTGGACCCGTTCGGGGGTTCGGTTGCGTCGTGTCTCGGGCGCGGATGGGCGGTGGAACTGGCTGTTCGTCCCTGGTGGCCCGGGTCTGGGCTCGGAGTCCTTGCTGGGACTGGCCCGTGCGGTCGAGGTGCCGGGCACGGTCTGGTTGGTCGACCTGCCGGGGGACGGTTCCAACCGCAGCGTGCCGCAGATTCCTGAAAGCCCGTACGAGCTCTGGCCTCAGGTGTTGGCCGAGACGGTGGACGAACTGGACGACGTGGTCATGGTCGGCCATTCCACTGGCGGGATGTTCATGCTGGCCACACCGGAGCTGGAAGGCCGACTGGCTGGCCTTGCCCTGGTCAGCAGCGCCCCGCACGCCGGTTGGCGCGAGACCTTCGCGCAGTGGGCTCTAGCCCATCCGCTGCCCGGCCTCGAAGAAGCGGCCGCCGCCTACGGACAGGACCCGAACGACCGGACGTTGCGCGCACTCACCCTGATCGCAGCGGCGTGGAACTTCACTCCGGCAGCTCTGGCCGACGGCCGCGCGGTGCTGGAGGGCCTGCCTTACTGCCAGGACGCGGTGGCATGGGCCGACACCCACTTCGATGACACCTACCAGGCGCGCTGGACACCGGCCGCCAGCAGTGTGCCGACGCTTGTCGTCAGTGGCAGCCAAGACCGTGTGGTCGACCAGAGCCTCTGGTACCAGGACGCCGCGTTCGACCGGCCCCACGTGCTGCGGCGGACGATTGAGAACGCGAGCCACTTTCCGTGGCTGGAAGACCCCCACGCGGTCCGTACGGCTTTCGCCGACCTGACCGCCCTGCTCGAGCGCACGTGAACGCCTGGCGGGCCGGGAGGGCGCCCGGCCCGCCACCCACCACGAAGGGGGAGAGCGAGGGGGCGATCCGGGTCCGGGAACCTGCGGGTGAACAGGCTCACCGCCAGCCCAGGTTGGCGCTGTGGTTCGGAAGTTGGGTCGCTTCAGTCGCTCGATCTCCGGGCTGGCGTGGTCGGCGGTCAGGCCTTGGGAAGCGTTACTGACCTCGGCGCTTCAGGGTGATGGCGGTGGGAGGTCGAGAGAGAGTCCCGTTCCGGTGAAGAAGCCGTCCAGGACGTCGGCGCGGTACTGCAGTCGTTTGAGACGGTTGCGTACGAGGGTTTCGAGTCGGTCGAGGGCGACGCTGGAGAGGTTTGCGAGGCTGCGCTTGATGTGGGCCCACAGGTACTCGGCCGCGTTCAGCTCCGGTGAGTAGGCGGGCAGGATGAACACCGTCAGCCAGTCCCGCGTGCTGGTCAAGTCGCGCATGGCGTGTGAGACATGGGTGTTGAGCCGGTCCCAGACCAGCACGATCGGTGCCCTGACCAGTTGGTGGATTCCGTCGATCAGGCCGATGTAGTCGCGTTCGGACAGGCTGCGGCGTTCGCCCTTGCGCCCGGTGTGGCGCCGCAGCCGGTGGCACATCCGGGTCCGTGAGCCCGGCCGCACGGCGATGAGGCCGGCGACGGAAACCCGCCCGGAGCCCCGGCCACCCACCTTCACGACCGGCGTGATGCCGCGACGTCCCCACGTGCGCCCCTTGGGCGGCCTGCGGGTGAACCCGGCTTCATCCTCGAAGCAGATCCAGCCACCACAGGCCGCCCGGGCGCTTTTACCTCCGCCCAGGTCACCACCTTCCATGCGGCCACCGCGTGTTCGTCACGCTCGGCGGCACGCCGCACGGGGACCTGCGGGCTGAAACCCAGCCGGCGCATCTGCCGGGTGGCACCCCAGACGCTGTAGGTGACGTGGAACTTGCGGCCGATCAGCGTGGCCACCCGCGCACCGGTCCACACCTGGTCCTCGTCCCAGCCGTGGGCGGCCGGCCCCTGGTCGAGGTACGCGGCCAGCTTCTCCTGGCACCGGACGGACAGTTTGCACCGTCGGCCGTTCGCGCCGCGCGAGGCCAGCGCCGCCGCCCCGCCCCGCGTCCACTCCCGGTGCCATTGGTAGGCCGACTTCAAGCTCACCCGCAGCCTGCGGGCAACCTCCGGCGGCCCCAGCCCATCCCCAAACAACCCTGCGGCCTCCAGCCGCACCACCTCACGGCGCTGGCGACCTTTCGCCGTCAGCCCGCCCGCATCCGCATAGCGCATACCTACGGCATACCGCGCAGATGACCGTCAATCAGCTACACGAACAAGCCAATCACCCCAAAGTGCCGACGTCAGTATCACTACACAGCCAGCCGCCCCGATGCCCTGACGGACGGTCAGGGGGACCCGGACGGCGTGCACTAGATGGAGGCGGTGGAAGCGGCCGGGACGGGTGGTGAGCGGGTCCCGGACGTGGCGCGGCCGCGGGGGCCTGGTGAGGTCGGCGACGTCCAGAGCGAGCGCCTCAGTGGTGGTCTCGCCTTCGTGGGCCAGACCGCCAGGCACGGAAAACTGCTCGATGCCGTCCGGGTTCTGGCGGCGGATCAGGCAGAGCTCCCGGCCTTGGAGGACCAGCGCACATCCGGACCAGCGCCGACTTGGGCGTCAGCTGGCCTGGGGCAGCTGGGTGCCAGCAGCCGGTTGCGCAGCTCCACGGGCGCGGTGGCCGCGGAGTTGTTCGTTGCTGCGCCGGGCCTCTTCGAGCTGGTCCTCGAGGATGACGATGCGGCAGGCGGCGTCGAGAGCGGTGCCCTGGTCGACGAGGTCGCGGGCGCGCATCGCGATCCGCAGCTGGTAGCGCGAGAAACGCCGGTGACCGCCCTCCGAACGCAGCGGGGTGATCAATCCGTGTTCGCCCAGGGAGCGCAGGAAGCCGGCGGTGGTGCCGGTCATCTCCACGGCGCAGCCCATGGTGTAGGCGGGGTAGTCGTCGTCATCGAAGGTGGCGACGGCGGCTGAGGTGTTGGGGGTGTGGGGCCGGTGCGTGGTCGTGGTCACGGCGCCTCTTTGGATGAGGGTCTGGCTTTCCTGCGGGTTCGGGGATGTGGGAGGGGCCCCGGTGCTTGACTGCGCGCCGGGACCCCGAAGGGGAACTTCACCATGTACCGGCTCTGGGCCGGTCTCTGTGTCCGCAACTCCTCGGGGGAGGGGGATTGCGGGGATCGCGTATGCGTGACCGGAAACCACCGTCCTTCGTGCCTTGAGGGGTCTGCGGTGTCCGCCCGGACAATCGGTGGGTGTCATACGGGCCGGGCGATCCTGATGGCGCCAGCGCCCTCCGTTCATCCTCGACTGCATCTTGCGAACTGCTGGTACTGCTTCCTACGGGTACTGCCTGGTACTGCGTGATTCACACCTACTGCTCGATACCGCGTACCGCTTGGTACAGCTGCGGTGTCCGTGAAGGCCCACCGCTCTGTCCGGCAGCCAGCCCCGTCGCCCGTCCTGCTCAACTGCTCGGCTTGGAACCCCACTGCCCGGATCGTCCAGCACGCGCGCCCGCAGCCGGCGCCTTTGCCGAACCTCGCACACCCCGACAACTGGTGACTACGGCCCAACTTCAACTTCACCTACTCGTACTGCACCTGCTTCCACCGCGGTACCGCTCGGTGGCGACCCCTGATCACTGCGGGCCACCGGGTGCGGCCGCCAGTCCCGTCGCCGTACTGCACCAACCCTGGCTTCAGGACTCCGCAACCGCACCGAACTGCCAACTACTGCACTGCTCCAGCCAGTTCGTATCTGGCGGGCCCTGCCGACTGCTTGCTACGAGAGAAATACTAACCACGGCGCACAGCAATGTCTAGTCCGGCCAGCACAGATTTTTCGCCGCTCGAAGCACAGCTAGCCTGCTGCCCGAACGAAAGGGACGGGCAAGGTCTCCGCTGACTTCCTCGATGAGGTGAGTGCGGCGTACGTGGCCGGCACCGCGGACAATGGCGTCACGTTCGACGCGGTGATGGGCAAGGAGACCAGGGGCCCGACCAGCGCCTCACCGATCGGGATCGGCGTCTCCGAGGCGGTTCCGGGGCTGAAGGAGTCGATCCGGGACGCCCTGCAGTCGCTGATGGACGACGGTTCTTGTCTGAAGATCCTGGATGCCTACCACGTGCCGGACATCGCTATCCCCTCGGCGACGGTCAACGGCACGCTCGACTGACAGACTCAGGCCACCGCCGGGCGGGTCCGGCGCGCCGGACCCGCCCGGCTCACCGGCGCCTCGGTCAGATCCGGGGCGGTGGCATCGCCCACCGGACCGTCCGCACCATGGCGCACCCGAACGGGCGGGCGACCACGTCGATCAGGCCGGTGGCGGGCAGGCCGAGCAGCCGGCGGTGCTGCGGCTCGAGCAACGCGACCGCCGCCGCGGCCAGCGCGGCGTACGCGGGAAGGACCGCGACAGGCACAGGCGGGCGCAGCAGCAGGAACCGTGCGGCCGATCTGGCTTGGACGCTCTGGGCGAGCTCGGGCAGGTAGGCGGTGAGCCGGGCGTCGAGTGCGGCCTCGCTGCGCGGCGGGTCCTCGGCACCGAGGGCGATCGCCACTCGTGCGGCCTCGGCCACGTACCGGTCGCGGCCGGCGGGATCCAAGGGGGCCCGTCCGTACGTCTGGTGGGCGCGCAGGAAGCAGTGCGTCTGGGCGGCGTGCACCCATCCCAGCAGGTGCGGGTCGTCGGCACGGTAGGGCTGCCCCTGCGGTGTCGTTCCCCTGATCCGTGCGTGAACCGCGCGGACCCGGTCGACGGCAGCCTGGGCGTCGGCGGCCGTGCCGAAGGTGGTGACGGCCAGGAAGGTGCTGGTGCGCTGGAGCCGGCCCCAGGGATCACCGCGGAAGCCGGAATGGTCGGCCACGGCCGCCATCGCCACGGGGTGCAGGGACTGGAGCAGGAGCGCGGCCAGGCCCCCGACGAACATCGCGGCGTCGCCATGTACGGTACGGATCTCACAACCGGGTCCGAACCAGCGCGGCCCCGGGGTCGAGTGGATGCGCTCCCTGACGGCCCGCCCCCGGGGCCCGGCGATCCGCGCGAACAGTTCGTCGCCGATCCGTTCGCGCGGACTTCGTCGGTCCTGCCTCCCGGCCGGCACCGGGTCCCTCGCCGCCCCAGCGGCTCCGGGAGCCTCACGAGCCCGCCGTCCAGCGGCCTGTCGGTCGGCGGGGCCGGAACTCACCATCCGGCGATCCTGCCGACCGCGAAGGCCGCGAGGACGAGCGCGGTCGCGATGATGAGGGTCAGGGGGATCCAGCCGGGCCAGGCCGTGTGCAGCTCGACGGTCTCGGGCGTCGAGATCGCGTGACAAGTCGAGGACTCGCACTCGGGCGCCTCCGTGGGAGGCGGTCCGCCGGCCCGCCGGGCGGTGGGAGTGGGTTCGGAAGGGGACATGATCGGCTCCAGACGAGGGCTTGTCACGGGTGAAGGCCGGCAAGCCGCCGGAACGCGACGGCCTGGGTGGCCGCGCCGAGCACGGCTGCGACCGCGGCCCACGGGGTGAGCGTGCACGCGAGCGTTGTCGCGGCAAGTACCACGACGGCCGCCACCGATGCCAGCGCCGCCGGCCGGCGGGGCTGCCAGAGCCAGCGCCGGACAAGTGTGGTGCGGCGGCCGAGCAGCCGCTGCAGCCGGGGATCCGCCGCTCTCAGCGCGCACTCGATCTCGTCGATGAGCCGCCTCCCGTAGGCGGTCAGGGGATGCACCATGGCCTTCACCTCCAAGATCCCCACCATCGCCCCGCACCACCGCGTGCGCCGGTTGCAGCGTTTTCGCACCGCAACGACCACTTGCCCGGTACCCTGCGAGAGGATCGCTCCGGGTGCCGGATGTTCCGTCAACTGACCTCTGCCATGAGCAAGTTCGTTCTGACAGGGCGGAACCGGGAATCGGGTCGGCGGTTCAGCCGCGGTAGGTCGGGTGGGCGCGCTCGGTGATGTTGCGCGCCATCCCCCCGAACACCACCGTGTGGAAGGGCGCGACGGCCCTCCAATAGGCGTGCCCGGCCAGGCCGTGCGGATGGAACAGGGCCCGCTGACGGTACCGGCTGCCCGGGCCGTCGGGCTCGACGGACAGTTCCAGCCAGGCCAGCCCGGGCAGCCGCATCTCCGCGCGCAGCCGCAGCAGCCGTCCCGGCTCGATCTCCTCGACCCGCCAGAAGTCGAGGGAGTCGCCGACCCGCAGCCGGGCCGGGTCCCGGCGGCCACGGCGCAGGCCGACGCCGCCCACCAGCCGGTCCAGCCAGCCCCGCAGGGCCCAGGCGAGGGGGAAGGAGTACCAGCCGTTCTCCCCGCCGATCCCTTCGACGACCCGCCACACGGCGTCGGGGGCCGCACTCACCCGGCGTTCCTGGACGTCCTGGTAGAGGCTGCCGCCCGCCCAGTCCGGGTCGGTGGGCAGCGGATCACTGGGCGCCCCGGGCAGCGAGGCCGAGGACCACCGGGTGGCGACCTCGGCGTCCTTGATCCGGCGCAGCGCGAGGGCCACCGCGCGGTCAAAGCCGGTGAGCCCGGCGGGCGGGTCCGGCACCCAGCGGGCGATGTCGTGCTCGCCGCAGACCACCTCGTGGCGCAGCGACTCGACCAGCGGGCGGGCGATGGAGTTGGGGACCGGCGTCACCAGGCCGACCCAGTGGCTGGAGAGGCGGGGCGTGAGGACCGGCACAGGCACGATCAGGCGCTGCCGCAGCCCGGCGGTGCGGGCGTAGCGCTGCATCATCTCCTCGTAGGTGAGCACGTCCGGTCCGCCGATGTCGAAGCTGCGGTTCACCTCAGTGGGGAGCCGGGCGGCGGCGACCAGGTAGTGCAGGACGTCGCGGACCGCGATCGGCTGGATCCGGCTGGAGACCCAGCGCGGGGTCACCATCGCCGGGAGGCGTTCGGTGAGGTGACGGAGCATCTCGAAGGACGCGCTGCCCGATCCGATGATCACCGCGGCGCGCAGCTGGGCGGTCGGCACGCCGCTGTCACGCAGGATCCGTCCGACCTCGGCGCGCGAGCGCAGGTGGGGCGAGAGGCCGGTGGGCGAGCCGTTCCGGGGGACGAGTCCGCCGAGGTAGACGATCCGGCGCACGCCGGCGGCCGACGCGGCGGCCCCGAAGGCCCGGGCCGCCTCCCGGTCGGTGCTCTCGAAGGACGGTCCGGTGCCGAGAGAGTGCACCAGGTAGTAGGCGACGCCAATGTCCTCGAACGCCGTCGGCAGGGTGTCCGGGCGGGTCACATCGCCGGCGGCGGTCTCCACCTCCGCCCGCCAGGGCTGGTCGCGCAAGCGGCCGGGCTCGCGCACCAGGCAGCGCACCGCGTGCCCCTGGGCGAGGAGTTCGGGCACCAGCCGTCCTCCGATGTAACCGGTGGCGCCGGTCACCAGGCAGCGCAGGGCGCGGGACGGTTCCAGGTCCATATCTGCTTCTCCGTTCGGCGTGGCCGGTGCGGGTCAGGCAAGTCCGGGCGCCGGACGCCGCGATCGCGCCGCAGGATCCAGCCCACAGGTCACCCCCCGCTTGCTCCGGCACCGTTCGCGGCGATCTGGCCGGGGGTGCCGGGTCCCGGTGGGTGAGTGGCTCGTTCCAGGAGGTCGACGGCTGCCGCGAGGGTGCGGGGGCTCGACGCGCCGGGAGGCGGGCCGTGGCGGAGCCAGCCCGGCCCGGCCGCCACCACCAGAGCCCTCGTGCGGGAGCCGCGTGCCCCCCAGGTCGCGGCGCCCACCAGTCGGGCAAGCTCCTGGTCTGCGGTGCGGTGGTCCTGGGACCAGAGCATCACGGCACACGGCCCGAGGCGGTGGACGGCGTCCACCAGGGCTCGGGGCGGCACCGCCGCGCCGAGCATGCGGAAGGGGAGCGCTCGTTGGGACAGTGCCGCCGCGGTGGCTTCCAGGGGCAGGGTGTGCTGCTCGCCAGGGCCCGCGGCCAGGAGGACGGGGCGGCCCGGTCCGCTCACGATGGAGGCGATCGCCGCTTCGCGCAGGACGCTGGAGACGTGCCAGGACAGCAGGTGCTCGACCTCGACGTACTGCTCGCCGTCCACCGCCCACTTGCGGCCCGCCGCGCGCAGGGCCGGCATCATCACCTCGGTCCACGCCTCGATGACCCCGAGCGACGCGACGGCTTCGCGCAGAATCCTGACGGTCTCCGCCGCGTCGAGCCGGACGGCAGCACGGGCCAGTCCGCGGCATTCGGGCCGCACGCTCCCGACGCGCAGTGCCCTGCCTCCGCTGGCGCCGCGCTCGGGAGTCTCCTGCGGGGCGCCAGCGGGTTGGCTGGGCAGAGAGGTTGCCGGTTGCCGTGCGTCGCGTTCGGCCAGAGCGGCACGTGCCGCCTCGGCGGGCGCGACCCCGCGGGCGGTGAGGTGGCACATCGCCTCGAGGACGGCGATGTCGCGCGGGCCCCAACGGCGGTGATGGCCCTCGTGCCGGTGTTCGGGTCCGATGCCGTAGCGGCGTTCCCAGGACCGGACGGTGGTCGGCGATACGCCGAGCAGCAGGGCGACGGCACCAGTGGGCAGGGCGGCCTGCTCCACCTGATCGGATGCCTCGGCAGCAGGGCCCAGCCAATCGGGTGTCCCGGGGCTGGCCGGCGATGGCTCCATGGTGTCAACCTCCCTGTCGGGCGACCAGCGACGTGGTGGGTGCTTCGTCGGTACCGGTGAAAGCTGTGGATGGGCGGTGAGGTCCTGGAGGGACGGGCCGCGTCATTGCGCAGTGTCCGCGGACGCTGTCGAGCCTTGCCTGCCGCGCCCGCCAGCCCGGGTAGCCCGGGAGACCTTCGAGCGGGGCCCGCGATTTCGCTGGTGATCCAGCCGCCGTGGAAGTCGCCGTCCTGCGGCCGGACCGTCTCGCTGGTTCACGGTGCAGCGATCGACTGGGCAGGGGTCCGACGCGACGGTGCCGCGTATCCGGCCGCAGCCGGGCAGCGGGTCCGGACAGCTCCGTGGGGCACGTGGCACCATGCCGCGTCGAAATCCCCGGTACCCGGGCGGGGCCCTTCCACCCGAAGCCGCGCGGCTGGGGTCTGCACGAGCAGTTCGACGGCGGTGTCGGAGGCCGTGAGGTGGAGGACCCGGAAGACGTGACTCGTCTCGAACAGGCGGAGACCGGGCCCGGTCGGGGCGGAGAGTGTGCCAGCGAGCCGGATCTCGACCGCACTGCCCGAGGCTGTTTCGACGGCCGCCGACCGAAGGCGTGCCCGAGCGATTCGCCGGCGTCGTCCGGCCCGCTCACCAGGCTCCTCCGGTCTTCCGTTCCATCGCTGCGGTTGCGGTGGGCCGCTGTGAGTCGTCATCGCTGCTGGACTCCAAGCCCAGTGCCGTCCTGAGCCGGATCAGGCTGTCGCGAACACGGGTCTTCACCGTGCCCAGAGGTGTGTGGGTCAGATCGGCTATCTCGCGCTGCGAGTAGCCGCCGTAGTAGGCCAGGACGACGGCTTCCCGCTGGACGTGGCTCAGGCCGGCCAGCGCCGACCTGACCCGGGCCTGCTCGATGGAACGCACCACACGGTCCTCCAGCGGCTCACTGTGCGCGGGGTCCTGACGGGCGATGCGGTCGTCCCGTTCGGTCGAGGCCCTCACCGAACGGACCCGGTCAACCGCCCTTCGGTGGGCGATGGTGAGCGCCCAGGTCGTGACGGACCCACGGCCGCTGCGGTAGGTGGCTGCGGTGCGCCAGATTTCGAGCAGCACCTCCTGCGCGACCTCTTCGGCGTGGGCGCGGTCCCGCAGGGTGCGCAGAGCCATGCCGAACACCGGGCCGGCCAGGTGGTGATAGAGATCCTCGAAGGCCCGCTTGTCTCCTCGCGCCACACGTTCGATCACGGCTGCCGAGAGATCGGCCCTCGGCTGCTGCCTGCCGGGAGTGCGGCCCGTTCGGGTGGAGCGCATCGGATTGTTCACGGTGTCACCGTGCATCGATTCGCAGCCCGGGGGGCAGTTGGATCGTTTGTGCAGCGAATTGCGGTGCAGCCGGGCGTCGATGACAACCCGCTCCCGGGGCCTGTGCGGCCCGGGGCGGCACGATCACGGGCGGGGACGGCCGCACGGTGGACGGTCCGCTCCTGGTCCGGCCGACCGGGAGCTGGGTAGTGCGGTGGCCCCCCGGTGCGTGGCCCGGGGGCCAGTTGCACCAACGATGCGAGTGCCTTGGCCACAGGTGTCGGCTGCACGCTGGCGGCCTCAGAGCAGCGGGAGAAATGATGATCAACGAGCCCGTGTCGGCGCATCCCACCAGGCCCGTACGCGCGCCTGTGCTGTCGCAGTACTGGCGCCACCTCCTCTTCGTCCACTGGCCCGTCAACCCCGCGGCAGTCGCGCACCTGATGCCGCCGGATGTGATGCCCGACGTCTGGAACGGGACCAGCTGGGTTGGGCTCGTGCCGTTCCGGATGGAGCGCCTGGGGCTGGGCCGCGGCCCGGGCCTTCCGTACTTCGGTACGTTCCCGGAGGTGAACGTCAGGCTCTACTCGGTCGACCGGCAGGGACGGCGCGGCGTCGTCTTCCGTTCGCTGGAATCGCCGAGGCTGGCGGCGGTGCTCGCAGCCCGCGCAACCCTGGCGCTGCCCTACCGGTGGTCCTCGACGCGCCTGGCGGTCGAAGGCGACTCCTACTTCCTCGCCACCCGCGCACGCTGGCCCTCCCCCGCCGGAAGGACGTGTGTGCTGACCGCTCATATCGGCCCGCGGTTGCCTGCCCCCGGCCCGCTCGCCGACTTCCTGACTGCCCGATGGGGCCTGCACACCCGGGTGCACGGACGAACCGTCTACCTGCCGACCGACCATCCCAGGTGGCCGCTGCACGAAGCACGCATCGGCGGCCTGTCGGACCACTTGGTCCGCGCCGCCGACATCGATCTCCACGGCCCGCCGGCCAGCGTCCTGTACTCCCCCGGCGTGCCCGTGCGCTTCGGCGCCTGGCAGCACGTACAGGCACGTGCGTGAATCCGGCACGGGATCAGCCGACGAGCGACACCGCGGGCGACAACCACCTCACTCCTCTGCTGCAGGCGGTGCGGTGGCTACCCGCCCCGGACCTCCGGCCCTTCGGGAGACGACCACAGTGGCGCCCACCCGTCCCCGCCGCCTCAGGCTGCCCGGTGCAGCGCCCTTCGGGCGATTCGGGGTTCGGACAGCGTCCTCCTCCCGCACGGCGCAGGGTCACGGCAGGCGCGGAGACTGGCGGTCTTCGGGCTCCGGATGGGACCACGCTGATTCACGTTTCAGGTCTGGCCATCACTTCGCTGCGCCGGCCCCGATCTGGTGGCCCGGCGCAGCGAGGTCCCAGCGGTCACGAGGTGTTGGTGGCGTGTAGGTCGGTGGCGTGCTTGTCGGGTTCGGGCCGGGAGGTTTCGGGGTGGCCGGGCCACCAGAAGTGGCGGCCGGTGAGCAGGACGAGGGCCGGGACCAGGACGGTGCGGACCAGGAGGGTGTCGAGGAGGACGCCGACGCCGACGATGACGCCGATCTGGGTGAGGGTGATGAGGGGAAGGACTCCCAGGATTGCGAAGACGGCGGCCAGCAGGATTCCGGCGCTGGTGATGACGCCGCCGGTGGAGGCAAGTGCCCGCAGGACGGCGCGCCTGGTGTCGTGGCCGGCGAGGGTGTCCTCGCGGGTGCGGGCGATGAGGAAGATGTTGTAGTCGACGCCCAGGGCGACGAGGAAGAGGAAGGACAGGAGGGGGACGTTGGTGTCGAGTGCGGGGAAGTCGTAGACGGTGCGGAACAGCACCCAGCTCGCGCCGAGCGCTGCGAAGTAGGACGCGATGACGGTGGCGATGAGCAGCAGGGGCGCGACGACGGCCCGGAGTAGGACGGCGAGGACGAGCAGGACGATGGCCAGGACGAGGGGGACCACGACGCGGGTGTCGTGTTCGTTGGCGCGCGCGGTGTCGAAGGCCTCGGCGGTGTCGCCGCCGACCAGTGCGTCGGCGGAGGGTACCTGGGCCAGGGCGGTGCGCAGCCGCTCGATGGCCTGGTCGGATTCGGTGGTGCCCGGCTCGGCGGTCAGAACGGCTTGGGCGGTGGCGTAGCGGTCGGTGGTGGCACCTGGGGCGACGGAAGCGACTCCGGGTACGGCGCGTGCCGCCTGGATGACCTGGTCTCCGGTCGCCCGGTTGGAGACCAGGGTCAGGGGTGCGGCGGCGCCGGCGGGCTGGACGGCGGCAAGGGTGCGCTGGCCCAGGACCGCGTCCGGTGTTTTGCGGAAGGCGTCAGCTTGGGACAGGCCGGTCTGGGCACCGAGGGCGCCGGCCGCGAGCGCGATCAGGACGGCGGTGCCCGCGAGGGCGGTGGCGGCGGGGCGCCTGGCGACGGCGGTGCCGATGCGTGCCCACAGGCCGCCGCGGTCGGCGGTGAGGGGCTCACCGACCTTGGGGACCAGCGGCCAGAACAGCCAGCGGCCGGGCAGGACGAGGGCGGCGGGCAGGACGACCAGGCCGAAGAACACGGCGGTGACGATGCCGACGGCGCCGGCGAATCCGAGGCCGCGGTTGCCGGTCAGCTCGGCGGCGAGCAGCGTGAGCAGGCTCAGGACGACGGTGGTGCCGCTGGCGAGTACGGCGGGGACGGTGCCGCGCCAGGCGCGGGCCATCGCGGTGAAGCGGTTGTCCGTGAGGTGGAGTTCGTCGCGGTAGCGGGAGACAAGCAGGAGGGCGTAGTCGGTGCCCGCACCGAAGACCAGCACGGACAGGATGCCGGCGGCCGAGGCGTCCACCTCGACGCCCGCGTGCGGGGCGAGGACGCCGACGAGGATTCCAGCCACTCGGTCGCCGGCTCCGACGACGAGCAGCGGGACCAGCCACAGGATCGGGCTGCGGTAGGTGACCAGGAGCAGGAGGGCGACGACGGCGGCGGTGGCGAACAGCAGGTTGGTGTCGGCCCCGGCGAAGATCTGGGCGACGTCTGCCCTGTAGGCGGGAGCGCCGGTCACTTCCGACTTGAGCGGTGCGGGCAGATCGGTCGAGGCGAGTTCGCGGATCCGGTCGACGGTCTGGGTGTTCTGGTCGTCGGCGGAGTCGGTGCGCAGCAGGATCGCGACGGTGGCGACTTTGTCCTGCACGGTTTCGGGGCGGGCGGCGTCCGGAGCGAGGCCGAGCCTGCCGAGGTCGGTGGCGCGGCCAGCGATCCAGGCCTGCTGGGCTGGCGTCAACGGGCTGGAGTCGGTGTTGCTGTAGACGACGATGGCCGGCGCCGCGGCACCGGAAGGGAGCGACTTGACGATGGCCGCGGCCTTGGCGGACTGGGAGTCGGCGGGCAGGCCGGTACCGGTCGCCTCGGTGGTGGTGGCGCCGGCGGGGCCGAGCGTGAAGACGGCCGCAAGGCCGATGAGGGTGAGCAGCAGGATCAGCCAGGCGCTGGTGCGCGGTCGGCTCGTGAGGGCGGAGAGCCGGGACCACTCGGCTTGGCTTGACGGACGCGGGAGCACGGGATGAACCCTCACATAGTAGTTAAGTTACTTAGCGACTTTCACCGTGTCTGATGTCAGCCATGGCGCAACACCCCGTCTTCGGAGCCGCCGGCGATCCGGATCGCACGAGCGCTTCCCTTCCCGCCGCCTCGGCTGACGGGAAGAGGGACGTCCTGTCAGAGGCCTTGCGTGAGGTCCTCACCCTGACGCAGCTGGCCCGCACGGCACTGGCCGAGCGGCTCGCGATGCCGCTGACCAACGTCGAAGCGGTCGAGCACGTGGTGATGGCGGCATCCGCGGGCACGCCCATCGGACCCGCCGAGCTCTCCAGGCGCCTGGGCGTGACCACCGCGGCCGGTACCCAATCGGTCAACCGGCTGGTCACCGAAGGCCACCTGAGCCGCTCGGCCCACCCGAGCGACCGGCGGCGTCAGGTCCTCGACGCCACACCCGCCGGGCTCGGTCACGTGATGAGCGAGCTGGCCCCCCTGCTGGCATTGCTGCACCAGGCCGCGGAAGGCCTCGACGACCACGAACGAGCCGGCGCTCACCGCTACCTCGTGAACGTGGCCACCGCCTACCACGCCTACCTCGGCGCACCGCAGGACCGGCCAACCCGCTGACCCACCACCAGCCGGCGCCGACTCCCGCGAGGAGCGATTCGGCAGGACCGGCCCGGCATCCGCCTCCACGGAAAGGGCACCCCCTTGCCAGCGATGCGGTGCGAAAGCGATGCAACCGCCACCTCCACGGCTCGGCGACCAAGCTGACCGCATCGGTACATCGCGAAAGAGGAGTGATCGCCATGCAGGTCGTCCAGAAACTCCACCAAGCCGGCCTTACCAGCGAGCACGCCTATGCGGCGGCGCTCGGCTCCGTGGGACTGTCCCTCCTCAGCTGGGCGGTGTCGATGAAGGCGGAGAAGGCCGGCGTCGAGAGAGCCGACCGATGGGGCATCTTCGTCGGCGAGTGGGCACCCACCTTCTTCGGCCTGGGTCTGGCCCTGGCCAACTACGAACAGGGGTACGCCACCCCCGCAAGCGGCGGATTTACCGCATAGGTACACGCTGTCCGACCGGCTGCGCCGCTGCCGCTCGATCCGCCTTGTCGGCGGCCACACGGCGGCCGGACATCCGTCCGGCCGCCGTGCCGTGCTCCGGCCAGTGCGGCGCTCCGGGTGAAGGGCAGTCCGGACCGGCTCCGGACATCCCGGCAACCGACCGGAGCCCCCACATGTCTTCCGTCCAGCGGGGCCCGGCTCCGGCCGTCAGGGCCCGTCGGCGTCGGAGATGGCTGAGTTCTCATGAATCCCTGTCATCCGCGGGCCCGCCGGCCTTCAGCGGTTCCGTGGCCAGCAGCCGGTAGGCCTCGGCCAGCTCGCCGGCCATCGCTCGGGCCGAGTAGCGGCCGGTCACGGTGCTCGCTCCGGCTGCCGCGATCGAAGCCAGCTCATCACCCGGCACGGCCGCCAAGGCGGCCAGCGTCGCGGAGAGGGCTGGGGCCGAGTGCGTGGGAAGAAGATAGCCGTTGACACCGTCGTCGATGTAGTGGGGGACACCACCGCGCTGGGGTCCCGCTGCCGGCAGGCCCGCGTCCATGGCCTCAAGGACCGCGAGACCGAACTCCTCTTTGGCGCTCGGGCAGACGTAGACCGGCGGGTACGGCGCTTGCTTCGCGGCCAGCACCCGTTCGAGGAGGCGGACGTGGCGGTTGGGCAGCGCCGGCCAGCAGGCCAGGTTGCGCCGCGCCATCGGCTCCGCGGAGACGAGCTTGGCGATGCGCTCGCGCATCTCACGCTCGGCCGCCGTTCCGGGACCGGCCGAGCCGCCGACCAGAAGCAGTGTCGTGCGGTGGTGCAGGCCTGCTTCGATCCACGCCTCGACCAGCCGGTCCTGCTGCTTGACGGGATGCAGCCGGCCCACGCTGAGGAACATCCGCGAGCTCCGGGCGCTCGGATCCAGGCCGTCCTGGCGGTCACCGCCTGCGAAGAGCCGGCGCATGAGGTCCGCGGCCAGAGCCGAGTCACCGCCTGCGCGGCTGAAGGGAGGGATTCCCTCGGCGGGCGACACGAACCGTCGCCCCCGGCCGCCGAGTGTGAGCTGCGGGAAGTGGGTCGCGATTTCCCGGGTTCCGGCCGGCCCCGGGATGGTGACCAGCAGGTCGCAGCGGTCGGCGAGGACATCGGCCGCGAATACGCGGTGGAGGTCCGCACGCAGGGCCGCAGCAGGCTCCGTACACAGAGCGTGCCCGACGTCGCGGTGCCGCTCCCCCATGGTCCGGTGGGGATCGGGTGTGACGGTGAAGGCGAACCGCGCGCCGGTGCGGCGGGCCGCGTCCGCCACGGCGAGCGAACTGTCGTCGGCGAAACGCGCGTGCACCACCGCGGGCTCGGCGCCCGGGAGGGCAAGCAGACGCGCCATCCACCACGCCAAGCCGGTCCGTAGCTCCGGTGCGTTCACCGGTGCCGCCGCCGGCCCGGGTACGGGAACCCGCAGGAGCCAGTGCCCGGTGCCGAGCCGTGCCACCAAACCCTGGCCCAGGTCGCCGCCGCACCCGGGCGCCAGCGTCAGCACCCGGGCGATTTCGCCAGTGGCTGCGAGGGCATCGCCGAGAGCGCCCAACAGGACGCTCATTCCCCCGCTGGCACCGACGCCGGGCTCCTCCAACCGTCCGAGCATCATCGACTGCGCCACCACGATTCCTTCGGCAGGAGCGGCAGGAAGCCCCGCCACCGCAAGCCGGTACCCAGCGCCCGCAGGGTGCCCGGGAGCAGCCCGCTGCCAGGCGGCCGAGAGCAGCAGCGCCTCGTAGCAGCCCGACGACCGCCCGTGGCTGACGGGGAGGACACGCGCTCCGCCCCGAAGCCCCGACAGGTAGCGCCAGGCCGCCTGCCGGACGGGCGGGGCGTCACTGTGCGCCGCGCCGGCGCATTCCGCGACGGCCAGGGGTGACAGTGCGTGCTCCTCGGCGAGGTCGAGGAGGAAGGCCCGCTCGATCGGCGAAGCGGGCAGCAGCAGGCGGCTTCGCAACGCCGCGGTGGCGTCGGCCCGGAAACCCGCCCGCACCGTGGCACCCCAGGCTTGGGCCAGAGCGCTGCGCTGCAGCGCTCCCCCACCGGCCAGTCCCACCAGCCACCAGGGATCGGCCGGTGTGCCGGAACGGGCCGCGCGCCGCAGCCGCGCGGTGACGACGTCCTCAGGCAGCAGCGCGCGATCGGTCCCGGGGCTCGTACGGTGGCCGTACTCCGCCCGGCCCAAGAGAAACAGCAGATCGTCGCCGTCCGGCTCATCCGACTCGGGGTCGAGGTGGTGGCGGCGCCACCGCACCAGTACGTCGGAGTCGGCCGGCGGGTAGCTTTCTTTCCGGCCGCACGGTCGGTGCGCCATCGGGACGTCCTTTCCTCGCGGGTGTCACCTCACCTTCGGTGCGGAACCGCAGAGTGGATGGCGCGCACCCGGCACCGTGCCGCCACAGGTGTCGGCATGGCACGATCTGGGGCATCAGCACCACGCCCAGATGTCCACCGAACGCCCCCTTCCTCGCCGACAGCGGAGAGTGACGTGCCACGAGTCGTGTTGATCAGCCCCCCATTCCAGTCCCACGCCGTGCCGATGAGCACGCTCGGCGCGGCTCTGCGAGAGGAGGGGACCGAGGTGACGCTGGCGTGTGCGCCGGCCTTCGCGGGCCTGGCCGACCGGCACGGCCTGGACTTCACCGAGCTCACCGTCACCCGGAACGCGAACACCGGCGTCGCCGAACGAACCTCCCAAGCCCCCTCGGAGGGCGCACGCCTGCGGGAGTTCCTGGAGGCCACCCGCGAAGGGGCGATCCCCGCCCTGCTCACCCAGGCGCGCCACCGCGCGGCCGACATGCTCCCCGACCCCGAGCGGGTCTTGGAGGACGTGCGTGCTCTGGACCGCCGGTCGAGGGCCGACTGGTACCTCGTCGACCAGCTCAGCTACCCCGTGACCCTGAGCATGCACTGCCTGGAGCTGCCCTACGCGACCTTCTGCCCCGGCCACCCCAGCTACATCCCGACTGAGCAGGACGCCTCCTTCGGGCTCCCCCGGGCCTGGCCAGACGCCCTGCGCCCCGCGCCCGGAGACCTCGACGAACTCCTCGTGGCCGTGAACGCGAACGACCGGGCGTTCACCCGCGCCTTCCGCGACGTCGCCCGCGCGCACGCGCCCCATCTGCCCGAGGTGGAGAGGGCGTTCGCGCTCTGCTCACCGCGGGCCGTGGTCTTCAACTACCCCCGGCTGCCGGACCTCCCCCCTCCTCCCAGCGGACCCACCGCGATCTACTCCGGTCACTGCACACCGCTCCCCCTGGAAACCGGACCGGACGGGACGTGGCAAGCCGTCGTCGCGCGGCTCGGCTCGGGCGGCCGCCCACTGGTGCTGGTCGCCTTCGGCACCTTCCTGTCCGCCCGCCACGACGTCCTGCGCACAGTCACCGAAGCAGTGTTGACGCACACCGAGGCATCCGTGATCGTCGCCGCCGGAGACCGGCTCCCCGAGCTACTCAGCAGCCCGGTCCTCGCATGCGCTTCCCCCGACCGGCTCCACCTCGCCGACACCGTCCCCCAGCAGCAGCTGCTCGCCCACTGCACCGCCATGGTCCACCACGGTGGCAACAACTCGTTCACCGAGTGCGTCGCCGCCGGCGTCCCCTCCCTCGTGCTTCCCTTCTCCAGCGACCAGTTCGCGATCGGGCACGACGTGGAGCGGGCCGGACTCGGACTGACGCTCGACCCCAACACCGCGACCGCCTTCACCGTAGGCACCGCGGTGAAGCAGCTGCTGGCCGCGCCCGGTGACCGGACCAAGTCCTTGGCCCACGAAGTCCTCGCAGCGGGCCCGCGCCACGCTGCGCGGCAACTCCTCGACGTCATGCCCGGCGGACCCCTGACCTCGTAGATCGCGTGCACTGCCGCGCGCTTCCCTCAGCCGTGCCCCAGCCGGAGCGCAGGTGGCTTGAAGCTGACTCCAGGTACCGACGGGGATGCCACTCCGGGCGTCTGGAGGCTACGGCTGACGGCGTCGGGGACCGCGCGCCATCTCGGCGTCCGCGATCAGGTTCGGCTCGTCGAATGCAACGGACATCGCGCGCGGCGGCATGAGAAACTGCATCCCGAAGATGCCCCTCCAGACCAGTTGGATGTAACCCTAGACAAGTCACATCTTCCCAGCTCAGAGGGCATCTCCGTTCTCATGTCCGGACGCTGGAACGGCTATTGCCCGGTGGATTCGGGCTCAGCCATCACCCCCGGCACGGCCGTGGCAGCCGACGCCCCCGAACGAGGCCCGCCTGGTGGCTCCGGACGCGGACGACTACGGCTGAACCCACCCACGCCGCACCACCGCTGACAGACCGGCAACGCCCGGGACGGCAACCCGCCACTTTCGGCGGGATGGACCCATGTACCTGCCTGGTGCCATGATCACGCCTGCGTCCGGCGAAGGCCCGGCGCGAAGGAGCCGGCCGTGAAGCTGTATATCGCCATACCCGTCCTGGCGTTCTCCCTGTTCTTCCTTGTCACCGGCCTCGCGGCCGTCATCCGCGGCTGGCTCCTGCCCACGAGCCGGCGCCACGTCCACAATCCCCGCCTCCACGGCTGGGGCCAACTGCTGATGGCCCTCGCACTGACCTGGCAGGTGCTCATCCGGCTCGCCGGCGGCGACACCGGACCGCTCCCCAGGGGCCTCATCACCGGCGGCGGCCTCCAACTCACCGGCCTCATCCTCCTGTTCATCAGCCAACGCCAGCCCCGGCACCACCGCAGCACCTGAAACCCGCGCACCGGACCGACGGGCGTAGGCGTAGCCGGGCGGGCGCCCGGCAGCCACCCGGCACGGCGCCGAGGACGGCGGCCACCCGCCCGACCGGGAACACCCAGAACCCGCACCTCACCCCGCCAGGCCCCGGCGGACCTCTCCGCATGAATTCACGACCCGCTGAGGCGGCCCCGACCGACGGTGATTCCGGCTGAATCCGAGCGGAAAACCAGGACGGAACCCGGCCGCATCTCCGACGGGCCGTCAATTCGCGGGAACATCGGCGTGATCGTCGCCCGGTTCAGGGAGCCTCGGGAAGCCCCTCGTAGTCACGGTCGTCCCCACGCCCAGCCGATCGGGCGCAAGCCAACGCGATCCACCCCGACGTGGCGCGGCACCTGAACCACCATCAGCACCGCACAGGGATGAAGCGTCCTCCTGGAGGCAGCTGAACTCCCGCAGGGGCCACCCGCACCGTCCCGGGCAGGCGGCTCACCCCACCCCTCCGCCCTGGCCCGGCTGCCTCGACGCGCCGACGGCCAGTCAGCTCGGCGGCCGGGCAGCACCGCTCGCCGTCAACCTCACCGCAGACGCCCGATCTGGCACCGCCGCAGTGATCGGTGTCGACCGCGTTCCCATCGCGTCTTGACGCGGGAGGCCATCTCCTTCAGAGTTCACATGTGAACTCAACGAGAGGGGTGTGGTCGTGAAGTTCCTGGCCAGCACGTTGGTCCCGAGGAAGAGCAGGGGGCTGGGAAGCCCGCCGCTCAGCCGGACGGAGCGGTTCACCGAGCTGATCGATCTCGCGCTGTGGGCCGAGCGGGTCGGGTACGACGCGTTCGGGGTCGGCGAGCGGCACAATCCGGAGCTGCTGTCGGCGTCACCTGCGGTGATCCTGTCGAACATCGCCGCCCGGACGTCCCGGATCCGCCTGGTCACCACGGTCGCGGTGCTGTCGCTCACCGATCCCGTCCGCTCTGCCGAGGACTACGCCACGCTCGACCACCTCAGCGGAGGACGGCTCGACCTGATCATCGGCAAGGGCGGCGACGCGGTCGCGCCGAGCGTCTTCGGGGTCGACCCGGCCGACCTGTGGGACCGGTTGGAGGAGGGGTACGAGCTGCTCCGGCGGCTGTGGCGGGAGGAGAAGGTCACCTGGGAGGGCCGCTACCGTCCGAAGCTCACCGAGGCGTCCCTCGAACCCAGGCCGCTCCAGCAGCCCGCGCCCCGGGTGTGGCACGGTTCGGCCACCGACCAGCGGTCCACCGAGCTGGCGGCGCGCTGGGGGGATCCGCTGTACTCGGCGAACGGCACGGACCGCGTCGGCCACTACCTGGATCTGGTCGCCCACTACCGCGAGCGGCTCGCCTTCCACGGCCACGATCCCGACCACGCACTGGTCGCCGTGGGCGTGCACTCCCCCATCATCACCGACCGCTCCCAGGACGCCCTGGCGTTCGCGCGGCCGATGTTCGAGGCCTCGGTGGCCGAGCACTACCGCGTGCGCGCCCGATTCCCGTTCGATTCACTGGAGGACTTCGTCGAGAACGGATCCGCGCTCGTCGGCACCGCCGAGCAGATCACCGAGAAACTCCTCGGCCTGCAGCGGAAGTTCGGCAACCAGGTGTTCGGCGTCGGGGTGGAGGGGTTCTTCTCGACCTACACCACCGAACTGGCCGTCACCCGCGGCTACCTCGAACGGTTCTTCGCCGAAGTCGCCCCCGTCCTGCGGGCCGAGGTCCCCACCACCGTCTGGGAGTGATCCTCAGCCCGCCGGGTCGCGGCGCACATGAGCACGGATCTTGTCGGAGATGGCGATGAGCTGCTCCACCTCGTCCGTGGTGAGGCCGCCGATCAGCTCCTCCCGGATGTGCCGGGCACGGTACGCCTGGGCCCGGCGGGACACCGACAGACCGTCCGGGGTGAGGGACACCACCGTGGCGCGGGCGTCGCCGGGCACCGGCCTCCGCTCCACCAGACCTCGCTGCTCCATGCGTCCGACGTGCTGGTGGAGCCGGCTCTTACCGAACATCAGCGTCTTCGCCAGTTCGAACGAGCGGAGCGTGTGGCCCTCGGCGTTGCCCAGCGCGTCCAGAACCTGCCAGTCCGGCTCGGACAACCCGGTGTCCTGCTGGAGCCTGCGGGTCAGTACCTGCCACAGCTCGGTGTCCATGTGGAAGAAGGCGTCCCACAGTGCGCGTTCGCGCTCTCGCTGCCGCATGGCTCCACACTGTACCGAGCCACCGGCCGGGACAATGACAGCAGGCCCCCCGGACGTGATGTCCGGGGGGCCTGCTGTCATGCGCCCTGCTCGGCCGGGCGAAGGGGCGGAAGCCGCTGCCGGCGTACGACGGGCCGCGCCGCCCGCGCTGGGTCGGCGTCAGGGCCGGGGCGGGAGCGTCGTTCACCGTCGGGCCCCGAGGTTCCTTCCACAGGCTGCTACGGGCAGGCGGGCTCACGCGCTCCATCGCCTGGGGTGGCCGGTCGCGTGGAAGGGGAAAGGGAACGGACAGGCGTACGTGGACGAGGTCCGGCCCGGCGGAGTGGTCGGATGTCGAGATGCTGTCACCAGCGGTACCAGCGGCCCCGGCTCCCCGACGCGCCGGTGCCGCGGGCCACGAAGCCGACCAGCCAGACCACCAGAACGACGATCGCGACCCACCAGAGGATCTTCACCGCGAACCCGAGGCCGAACAGCAGCAGCGCGAGGAGCAGGACGAGAAGCAGGGGAACCATGGTGACCTCCAGAGTCTGTGTCGGGACACCGCATGCCCTGTCCCGGACGGACCATGCACAGCGGTGTTCACCACGACGGCGGGCAGAGGCGTCGGCCCACCTGACGCGGCCGGCTACGACGAGCAAGGGCAGGACGGAGCTCCCGGACGGTGGCGCTCCGTCGTCGGGCCGCTCACCGGGTGCTTAGCCCGGGTGAGCCGGGTAGACGCGCTGCATGCTGAGATATCTGTGGGTGCTGTCGTGGACGATCGTCGGGGTAGGAGCGGTGGTGGCGGCCGCCGTCTGGTCGCCCTGGTGGTGGCTCGCCGCCGGCCCGCTGCTCGCCCTGGCCGTGCTGGCGGTGTGGGACCTGCTGCAGACCCGGCACTCCGTTCTGCGGAACTACCCCGTGCTCGGACACCTGCGGTTCCTCTTCGAGTCCGTCCGGCCCGAGGTGCAGCAGTACTTCGTCGAGCGGAACGTGGACGGTCGGCCGTTCGACCGCGACACCCGCAGCATCGTCTACCAGCGGGCCAAGGGCACCGACGCGGAGGAGCCGTTCGGCACCGAGCTCGACGTGTACGAGACGGGGCGCGAGTTCCTCGTCCCGTCGATGGCGCCGTCGGCGGTGCCCACCGAGGTGCCCCGGGTGCGGATCGGCGGACCTGACTGCACGCAGCCCTACGACATGGCACTGCTGAACGTCTCGGCGATGAGCTTCGGCTCGCTCTCGGCCAACGCGATCCTCGCGCTGAACACCGGGGCGGCGCTCGGCGGCTTCGCCCACGACACCGGTGAGGGCGGGCTCTCCGAGTACCACCTGCGGCCCGGCGGTGACCTGGTCTGGGAGATCGGCACCGGCTACTTCGGCTGCCGGACTGCGGAGGGCGCCTTCGATCCGGAGCAGTTCGCCGAGAAGGCGGCCCACCCGCAGGTCAGGTGCATCTCCCTGAAACTGAGCCAGGGCGCCAAGCCCGGGATCGGCGGAGTGCTGCCGGGGGCGAAGGTCACGGCGGAGATCGCGCGGGTGCGCGGCGTCCCGCAGGGCAAGACCGTCATCTCCCCGCCCTACCACCAGGTCTTCTCCACACCCCGGGAACTGGTCCGCTTTCTCGCCCGGATGCGGGAGCTGGCCGGCGGCAAACCGGTCGGGTTCAAGCTCTGCGTCGGCTCCCGCCGGCAGTTCCTGGCCGTATGCAAGGCGATGCTGGACGAGGGCGTGAGCCCGGACTTCATCGTGGTGGACGGCGCCGAGGGCGGCACCGGTGCCGCACCGCTGGAGTTCGCCGACCACGTCGGACTCCCGCTCACCGACGGACTGCTGACGGTGCACAACGCCCTGCTGGGCAGCGGGCTCCGCGACCGGATCAGAATCGGCGCCAGCGGCAAGGTCGCCACCGGCAGCGACCTCGTCAAGCGGCTGGTCCAGGGCGCCGACTACACGAACGCCGCCCGGGCCATGATGTTCGCCCTCGGGTGCATCCAGGCCCAGCGCTGCCACACCGACACCTGCCCGGTCGGCGTCGCCACCCAGGACCCGCGCCGGGCCCGCGCCCTGTACGTCCCCGACAAGGCCGAGCGGACCCGCCGCTACCAGGAAGCCACGGTCAAGAGCGCGCTGCAGATCATGGCAGCCATGGGCGTCGACGACCCGTCACGTCTGCGCCCGCACATGCTCAACCGCCGGGTCGACGCGCAGACCGTCCGCTCGTACGCCGAGATCCACCCGCCGCTGGCACCGGGCGAGCTGATCGCCGACCCGCCGCAGGACTGGGCACGGGACTGGCACGCCGCCGATCCCGACCGCTTCACCGTCTGAGCCCCGACCCGACCCGTGAACCCCCGACACCAGAGAGGGCCCACCATGACCCGGACCGTCGCACGCCTGATCATCGACACCCTGCGCGACCTGGAGGTGCGCCACGTCTTCGGCGTGGTCGGCGACGCCCTGAACCCGCTGACCGACGCCATCCGCACCACCGACGGCATCGACTGGGTGGGCTGCCGCCACGAGGAAGCCGCCGCGTTCGCCGCCGGCGCGCAGTCCCAGCTCTCCGGCCGGCTCGGCGTCTGCATGGGCACCGTCGGTCCCGGCTCGGTCCACCTGCTCAACGGACTGTACGACGCGGCCAAGAGCGGCACGCCACTGCTCGCCATCGCGGGACAGGTGCCGCTGGCCGAGCTCGGCAGCGACTACTTCCAGGAGGTCGACAACGACCTCCTCTTCAAGGACGTCGCCGTCTTCCGCGCCACCGTCACCTCGCCCGGGCAACTGCCCCGACTCCTGGAGACCGCCGTCCGGGCAGCCCTCGGGGAGGGCGGCGTCGCAGTCCTGACCGTCCCGGGTGACCTGGGCGACCAGGAGGTGCCGGACGACCGCCCCGTCCGCATCCCGGCCGCCCGCGCGGTGACCCGGCCGGCCGACGACGACCTCCGCCGGGCGGCGGAGCTCGTCAACGCGGGAGAGCGGGTGACGCTCCTGGTCGGGCGCGGCGCGCGGGACGCGCGCGCGGAGGTGCTGGAGCTCGCCGAGCAGCTGTCGGCACCGATGGTCCTCACCCTCAAGGCCAAGGAGGGCTTCGAGGGCGACAACCCCCACCAGGTCGGCCAGACCGGCCTGATCGGCAACCCCGCCGCAGTCCACGCGCTGGACTCCTGCGACACCCTGCTGATGCTCGGCACCGACTTCCCCTACCGTGACTGGTACCCCACCGGCTGCACGGTGATCCAGATCGACCTGAGAGAGCGTCACCTCGGCCGGCGCACCCCGCTCGACCTCGGCCTGGTCGGCGATGTCGGCGCCACCCTGCGGGCCCTGCTGCCGCTCCTGGCCCCGGCACCCGACCGGGCGCACCTGGACGCCGCCCGCGAGCGCTTCGACGACTGGCGGGCCGGCCAGCGCGGGCTCGCCGACCCGCACCACGACCACCGGCTCCTGGGTCGGCTGCGCAGCGCCTTCGACAACCGGGACGGCGACGTGCGCCCCGAGGCGCTGGCCGCCGCCGTGGACGCGGCGGCCGGCGAGGACGCCGTCTTCACCTCCGACACCGGGATGGCAACGGTCTGGCTCTCGCGGTTCGTCGAGATGCGCGGGCGGCGCGCGCTGCTGGGCTCGTACAACCTCGGCTCGATGGCCAACGCCATGCCGCAGGCCCTGGGCGCCCAACTGCTGGACCCGGAGCGGCAGGTGGTCGCGTTCTGCGGCGACGGCGGACTGAGCATGCTGCTCGGGGACCTGATGACGATCAAGACGTACCGGCTGCCGGTCAAGCTGATCGTCTTCGACAACCGCCGGCTCGGCATGGTCAAGCTCGAACAGGAACAGGGCGGCCTCCCTGAGTTCGGCACCGAGCTGGACAACCCCGACTTCGCGGCGGTCGCCACCGCCCTCGGGCTGACCGGCATCCGGGTCACCCACCCCGACGAGCTGGCGGAGGGCGTCCGGCGGGCCTTCGACACTCCGGGCCCGGTCCTGCTCGACGTGCTGACCAACCCTCAGGAGCTGGCGGTGCCGGGAAAGCCGACCGTAGCTCAGGGCTGGGGCTTCGCCATCGCCAAGGTCAAGGAGACCCTGAACAGCCCCGGCCGCTGACCGGGGCCGGGGGGCCGTGGTGGTGCACCGCGCGCCCGGCCGCGGGGGCGGCGCTGGACTTCGGAAGGGCCGGGCGCAGGGAAGCTCCTCGGTGCAGCGCCACGCCCGCACCGGGCCGAGTGGGCCGTACCCGGCCGGCAGCTCCAAGGTGGAGCCCGGAAATGGACGTACCACCCTCTGACGTCCCCTCGACCGCGGGCGCAGGAAGCGGGGGGGGGGGGGGGGGCGGCGGGCGGCCCCCCCCCCCCCCCCGCGGGGGGGGGCCCCCCCCCCCCCCCCCCCCCCCCCCCCCGCCACCCCCCCCCCCCCCCCCCCCCCCCCGCCCCCCCCCCCCCCCCCCCCCCCCCCCCCCGCTTCCTCAGGCTGCTTGAGGACGATCCCAACCCCCGTCAGGGTGCGACGATTTGTCGAATCCACCTGTCGGGGGCGGGGCGTCGTGCCTGCCGATCGGGGGCGGGGTCAGTCCTTGCCGGGCACCGCCAGGATGCAGAGCAGGGAGCAGGCCACCGCCGCGGACGGGGCGGTGGTGGTGGGGGTGGTGCCGGCGGGCGCGTTCGCGGCGACGAAGCTCGCGGAGGCGGTGTTCTTCAGCGGGAGCGCCAGCAGCAGGGAGTCGCAGTAGACGGCGCGGCTGGTGCCGGCCGCGAGGGCGAAGGTACCGGCGGCCTGCCGGCAGGCGGGCGTGCTGGCGTCGTTGACGGTGACGGACGCGGCGTCGACCGGTCCGGCGTTGCTGACGGTGATCCGCCAGTGCGCGGTGCCGAGCAGGCCCAGCAGGCCCACGGGGCTGGTCTTGGCCCAGGGCCCGGGACCGCCGGGCAGACAGTCGTGGGAGTTGGCGGAGCCGCAGATCTCCTTCTCCACGGTGACCCGGGGCTGGCAGCCGGTGCCGGGCGCGACCGCGGTGGTGACGGTGTTGGAGGTGAGCGCGCCGTTCGCGTCGCTGCCGTTCGCGGTGTTGGTGACGGCGGTGGCGGTGCAGGCGGCCGCGACGGTGGTGCGGAAGCAGACCTGCGGGCCGTCACCCCGGTACTCGACGACCAGGGAGGGGTGGTTGCCGTTGGTGAAGTCCACGGAGGTGGTCAGCACCAGCTGCGCGGTGACGGTGAGGGCCGGGTGCGCGGTGACGGAGATGCCGGACAGGTCCACCGTGCCGTCCGCGCCGAGCGCCGGGGTCGCGACGGGCGTGCCGTCGGGGTCGGTGACCAGGACCCGGGACGCCGACAGGGTGACGTGCGAGAGGTCGATGTCGGTCAGCCGGACCTTGTCGTAGCCCTGGACGTGACCGCTCGTGCCGTCGCAGTAGAAGTCGCCGGGTGCGAGGGTGACCGACGCTCCGCTGTGCACGCAGGGGCTGGCGCCGGTCGTCGGGTCGAGCGAGAACAGCACGCCGGCGTCGCCGAGGCCGATCAGGCAACGGGTCGTGGAGTCGTAGCTGTAGCCGTAGTCGCGGGTGTCGCCGCCGTGGGCGCTCGGGTGTCCGGCCGGGAGCGGGAAGCCCGCGCAGGGGCCGCCGGTGGCCCAGTCGTGGCAGACGGTCGCGCCGGCCACGCCGCCGCCCCAGATCGGGAAGTAGCTGCGGGTGCCGGTGTCGGTGGTGACGGGCTCGGGGTTGAAGGTCAGCACGCTGCCGGCCAGCGCGCCGAGGCTGCTCGGCGCGGCGTGCGCGGAGCCGTCCAGGCCGTAGCAGGTGGTCAGGACGTTGGCGCCGCCGACGGTGCTGGTGCAGACGCCGTCGGGGTGCCCGGCGGTGTCGTACGCGGTGTAGGCGTTGTAGGTGTAGTAGTTGGCGTTCGGCCCGGCGAGGTGCTGGGTGAGCCAGCCCGCACAGGTGGTGCGGGCGGCGGTGTCGAAGCAGCCGAGCGCGGGCGGCCCGGGGACGGTGGAGGTGCCGGCCTGCGGCGAGCTGGAGACGAAGACCTTGTCGCCGACCACGGTGAGCGCGCCGAAGTAGAGCGCGGTGGGCGTGCTCGGCAGGTCACGGTTGCCGGGGGCGACCGGCACGTACGGTTGGCCGGCGCACGGCGTGCGGGTGGCGAGCGCCAGGCAGAGCACCCGGCCGTTGCTGGCGACGCCGTACAGGTTGTCGCCGGAACGCACCAGGCCCGCCAGGCTGTTGACGCTGCTGGGCGAGCCGCCGGTGGGCGTGAGGGCGGTGAAGCCGCAGTTCGCCTGCGCGTCGAGGTCCAGGCAGCCGACGCCGACCGCGGCGGCGGTGGCGGCGGGGTACAGCACCTGGTTCGGGTGCCCGGGGTCGAACACGTACTGCGGGGTGAGCGGGCTGCCGATGTCACCGGTGGCGCCGCTGCCGAGCGGGCCGACGGCGGTGTTCAGCGGGCGCGGCCAGGGGCCGCCGGTGCAGGGCTGACCGGCCGTCAGGCTGAGGCAGACCACCTGCGGGGCGGTACGCGCGGCGTGGTGGTAGATGTTCCAGGACTGGATCTCGCCGGACGCCGTCCGGTGCAGGATCGGGGTGAACCCGTCGCCTCCGGTGGACTGCGCGGTCGGCTGGACGGGGGCGAGCAGCAGCGGGGAGACGCCGGTGCCGACGCCGCGCAGCACCGGGTTCTCGGCCCGGACGGCGGTGGTCGCGGTGCCGGTGTCGGTGGCGCCGAACGTGCTGCCGTCGGTCGACCAGGACGGCGTCCACCCGGGCGGGACCTTCAGCGAACCGGGCACGTAGGTCTGGGAGTTGCCCGCGCCCGCGATCGGGTCGGTGACGACGGCGGGCGCGGCGGCGCCGGAGGGGCCGCCGCGGTAGGTGACGGCCCAGTTCAGGGTGTCGCCGTGCTCGGCGGTGGCGGCGCCCGGGTGGGTGGTGTTCTGCACGGTCTTCACCAGCGCGGACGACCCGGCGGCGGTGTCGGCCGGGCTGGCGCCGGCCCCGGGGGCGACGCTCCCCAGGCCCAGCAGCAGGAGCGCGGAGGTGACGGCGACGGCCGTGGCGGCGCCGAGCGGACGGCGGCCGGTACGGCGGCTTCGGGCGGTGATCGGCATGGGCGGACGCGGGCTTCTCAGCACTGGTTCTCCACCTCTGATCGGCAGTCGGACTGACGGGTCGTCAGTCCGGTCCGTCGATCAGGGTAAAGGTGCGGTAAGTATGGACCGGACCTACTTTTTCATATTGGTCACATCATGAACGAATATGACTCGACACCTTTCCCTCCCAGCCGTCCGCACCGGCCACCAAGGGCCGATCGCCCTCGAACATCACTTCGATGCCCGCCCGTCCTTGGGCCCCTGGCGTACGACGCCCGCAGCCCGAGCCGCCACACCGTCGGGTCACGTGACGCAGCCAGGCGAGGGACAGTGGCGGCCGCCGGCCGCTACCCGGGCGGGCCGGTGTTCCGGAATCGATGCCGCCGCCGTCTCCGGCGGATTGTTGCCCAAACATGAGCGAACCGGGGCTGGGTGGTGGCCGGGCACCCGCTCGGGCCAAGGCCGGCCGTGCAGGCCGAGAACGCTGATGATCTCCATGAACCATCCTTCCCCCAGCCCGCCTGTCGGCGTACGGTTCGATCTGGCTCCGGCAGGATTTTCGTGGCCGGAAATCGTCAAGTCCCGGCGGTGGGCGGCTGCTGACGGTGCTCTGCTGAACTTGCCCTGCTGTTGCCGCACTTGGCGGACGTGATCGTGACTCCGTCCGATACCGGACAACGCCTGCGCCGGCTGCTCGAAAAGTGAGCCTTTCAGGGTGGCCACCGATCGGGTGACGGCCGGACGGTCGGGATGAGTGCAGAACGAACGAGGCCCCCGGGCGGTTGAGCGAGGTGTCTCACGTCTCAAACAATCAGCCAGGAAGCCTCGTTGGTCATCTGTCGTGCCGCACGCGCTCGTTGAGTGGGTCACCATGCTCAGCGTCCCTGATCGCTCCCTCGGCCGCCCGTGCCGAGGTGGTGAGCATGTGCTCGCCGTCGAACGTCAGCTCGTCGCCCGCACTCCTGCGGCGATACGTGGCGGATACCGCCTCCGGCTACGCTCTCGAACTTCCGTCCGGGAACAGCCCTGGCGGGTCGGACGAGAGTGGAGCGCAGCACCAGATGCACCAGCGAAGCAAGCGAACCGTCGCCCGGGCCGGAGTGCTGGCCCTGGTGGCCGCCGCCACCGCGATAGCCGTACCGACGACCGCCCAGGCAGCCTCGTACAACGGAGCCTGCGGCTCGGGCTACAGCACCATCGACCACCGGGACCTCAACTCCGGCGGCACGGTCTGGCTCACGTACAACCGCTCCACCGGCAAGAACTGCGTGGTGACGATCCGCAACAACCCGGGCCCCGCAGTGCAGATGCTCGCCGGCCTGAAGAAGGCCGGCGCCTCCACCTGGGCGGATCTCGACGAGAATTACTACACCTCCTACGCTGGCCCCGTGTTCCTTTACGCACCGAACTCCTGCATCGACTGGCAGGGCGGGATCGGGGAAAACGTCAGCGGCGGCTTCAACTCCCACTGCGGCTGATCGCTCAACCCTCCGGACGACCGATCGGCACAGCGGGCCGGACCAGGCGGGGGCCTGACGGACCCGCAGCAGGCCCCAGTACACGCCGCCCAGGCATGTGCACTGGGGCCTGGGATGTACGCTGCCGTGCACATCGCCCGGACAGGGCCCCTGCCGCCTCGTGGCAGCGGGGGCCTTGTCCGGTCGGCCGCAGGGGCGCAACAGCACCGGGCGCAGCGGACCGGAGCAGACTCCACCGGGTGCGGCCACCCCGGCCCGGGGCCGAGGAACCGGAGCACGGGCCGGGCTCCGGGCACCGGGGCCACCACCGGCGGGCGGGGAGCAACCCGGCCGTCCGACGGTCCCCGGTACTGATGTGGGGTCGCGTGGTCAACTGTCGTGGGTTTCCCGAAGGACCCAGCCCCGCCGGTGACCGGGTGCGGTCCGCCTGCGGCGTATCGGCTCCAGGTCCTGCCGGCCTCGCCGAGGAGACGGCTGGTGGTCTTGACGTGGCGGCCGAGGGCGTCCGCGACGACAGGCACGGACAGTTCGAGGAACTGCTGCCGGACGGCACCGAGCCGGGGACCAGCCGCCCGGCGGGGTGGTGGCCGACAGCAGGGCCCGGACAGCCGCCTGACGCACCAACACCTACGGCGGCAGGGCAGAACCGGCCACTTCCGAGCGGCAGGCAGCCGGCCCCGGGGCAACGGCCATCCGCCCGCCCCCGGAGCACCGGAGGCCGCGCCGCGCCCGCAGAATCCCCGGCCGACTTCCCCGCGCACCTCCAGAACCCGCCACAGCGGCCTCAACCGGCGGCCGTACCAGCCGGATCCGAGAATGCATCCAGAACGGAACCCAGCGGCATTTCCGATGCGCCGTCAATTCGAGAGAGCGGCCCGGAGCGGCCCCGGCCCCCGGACCGAGCCACGCGCACCGGCCCGAATTGGTTTAGCAGAACCCGCTCCAAGCCCTCGGGACGCCAGGAGCTCCCAGGGCGGGACCGGAGCTGAACGCCCGCACACAGTTCCGTCACACTCACCACCTCACGCAACCACCCACCGGAGACACCCTGAGCAGGCAGACGGACGGGGCAGGCCGAGAGCCCGGACAGCCGAACGGGCAGGCAACCGGGCAAGCAGCGTGATCGCGCGCTCTACGGTGCCCAGGTGTCCGTCCCCCGGTGTCCGTCGCCGGGCGGAAGACCCGGTCAGCGGCCCAGGACGACCTGGTGTCCGGTGGCTTCCAGCTCCAGCCCGTCCTGGGTGGAGCGGGCCGCCGTGAAGTTGATGTTCTGGGGCAGAGGGACCCGCCAGGTGTACCTGCTGCCACCGAACCCGGGGACGCGCAGCTCGAACTCGTCGGCCGCCACCGCCACGCTCGCCGCCGTATCCACCGGCCGGCCGTTCCAGGTCCCGGTGATGCGCAGAGCGGCCTCCCGGTTGCCACCGGCGCCGCCGGGAGCCGTCGCGACGGTGAGCGCGCCGCCCTCGCCGAGCAGCCGGGACACCACCCCGGACAGGTCCTCGTAGCCGATGGTGAGGCGGCCGGTGACCAGGTTGGCACTGGCGCTGCGGCCGGTGAGCGAGGACGCGGCCAGGTCGTGCAGGTCCAGATCGAGCCTGCGCACGTTGAGATGGTCGCCCTGGGCGTTGGCCGTGGTGTTGACAGAGAAGTTCCCCGCGCTCAAGGTCACGTGGTCGAGGCTGAGGTCCGCGGCCTGGGTGAGGAAGGGGAAGCCGTGGATCGAGATCTCGGTGAAGCCGTCGGTCGATCCCGCCCCGTAGCCGTACCGCTCCTCGGCGAGCGCGACGGCCTCCTTCTCCGCATAGTGCACGGCGATCCGGTCCA
The DNA here is from genome assembly GCF_044766665.1 of Kitasatospora sp. NPDC101801. Classification (NCBI taxonomy): domain Bacteria; kingdom Bacillati; phylum Actinomycetota; class Actinomycetes; order Kitasatosporales; family Streptomycetaceae; genus Kitasatospora; species Kitasatospora sp. NPDC101801. Next base: position 6,362 of record NZ_JBIWML010000052.1, on the reverse strand, counting down.
CGGCGACGAACAGCCCCGCGAGTACGACGACCACGACCACCAGCACCTTGACCCAGCGCCGTTTCATTGCGTACTCCCCCGTGCCTCGGTACGCGCACCCTGCGGGCACCGAAGCATCCGATCCTACGCCGTGCCATCCAGAGCCCGACATGACCCGAAGGACCCGGCCTGGCCTGAAGCCGGACGAGGGCCCGGCCCCAGGGAGTCGACAACCATCCGACCCGGCACCCCGAGCAGCAGACCACCGCCCGTCCTGGCAGTGCAACCGACCATCCGCAACTGACCAGGGGAAATGCCTGCGCCCCGACGTCGGACCAGCTCGGTGCGGTGTCTAGGATCACCGCTGGTGACACCCGTTCGCGAGGGGACCGGGCGTCCATCGGCCTCCCGCTCCGGGAACAGCACCACATGGGGGACAGTCCAGATGAAGCTTCGTCAGGCAAGGGCGACCGGGTACGACGCGAAGACCGCTGCAGTCGACGCGAAGGCCCAACCCGTCGACGGGGAAAGCTCCCCCGGCCGGCAGGGGCGACCCGTGGTGGCCGTACTGCTCTGCTGCGCGGCTGTGCTGATTCCTTGGATCATCTACCTCGCTGTCACCATGGATGCCGGTGAGACCACAGTGCGGCGCTGGGGGGTGGCGTGGGTGGGCCTCGACATCGCCGAGGTGATCGGCCTGGTGAGCCTCGCCCTGCTGGTCCGCCGGCAGGACGTCCGGGCCTCCCCCGTCGCAGCTGCGACCGGCACGCTGTTCCTCGTCGACGCATGGTTCGACACCGTGACCGCACACCCGGGCATCGACTATCTGCAGTCGATGTCCCTGGCCTGGCTCGCAGAGGGGCCTTTGGGAGCATTCCTGATGGTGCTCGCCTGGCAGTCCACCAAGTGGGCAGTCGCACGGCAGGCACCCACCGACTGACCTCCGGACACGAAAGTCGGGCCGTCTCACTGAACTCTGACGGTGCCTCAGCGAGGTTCGGCCGAGGCGGGGGGCGGGGCCGAGAGGAGGCCGCAGCTGGCGCGCTCCTATGATCCGCAGGTGATCCAGCACCTCGCCCGCCCACCGCAACTCGTCCGCATCACCTGTGCCGCCGTCCTGGCGGTTGCAGGCTGGTACGCCGTGCAGACCGTGCACCCCGACTGCACCTACGGAATGATCACCATGGGCGACGCGCAAGGCAGAGTGCGGACTGACGAGGAGCAGAGCGCCGACGCCTACCAGCAGGCCATCGCGTCAGGCTGGTGCGAGGCCCCGCACGCCCGCTGGCACGACTGGCTCGGCTGACCGTCGAGCGGGCACCACCCCAACCGACCGAGAGCCTGGCGGTGGCCAGTCAGCACGCAAACCCTGGCCACCTACGGAGCGCAGGCACATGCACCCCCTTCAGGGCGCTTGCCGTCGCCGGAGCACCGGGAAATCGCCGCTGGAACGGGGCTGACGAGGGCCGGCTCCACCGCGTAGAGAGCCACGATCGCGATTCGCCTGGTCCCTCCGCCCGGGTGCACGTCACGGATACGACGGAGCCTTCCTTCGCCGACCGAGGTCGGCGAAGGAAGGCTCCGTCGTATCCGGGTACCGACCGTCAGGTCAGATGCTCAGCACCTGGCCGGGCAGGATCAGGTCGATGTCGCCACCGATGACCGCGGCGTTGTCGGTGTAGAGGGTATTGAGGTTCACGCCGTGGGCGGCGGCGATGGCGTTCAGGGTGTCACCGCTCTTGACCGTGTAGCTGCCACCCGTGCTCTTCTGCGCGGGGGCGGCCGGAGCCGCCGGAGCGGTCTTCTCGACGGGCTTGCGCTCGGCGCTGCGCGAGGCGGCCGAGGTGTCGTTCTTCGGCGCGGCCTTGGTGGTCTGGTCCGCCGACTTGGTGGACTTCGCCGGGGCGGCGGCGGAGGTGTCGACCTGGGCCGCTGCGCCGCCCTTGGTCAGGCCGGCCTGCACGGAGCAGACCGGCCAGGCGCCGGGGCCCTGCGAGGCGAGCACCTTCTCGGCGACCGCGATCTGCTGGCCCTTGCTCGCCTGGTCGGCGGAGGCCGCGTACTGGGTGCCGCCGTACGCGGCCCAGGTGCTCGGGGTGAACTGCAGGCCGCCGGAGAAGCCGTTGCCCGTGTTGATGCTCCAGTTGCCGGTGCTCTCGCACTGGGCGACGGCGTCCCAGGTCGAGCTGGACGCGGCAGAGGCCGACGTGGCCGTCACGAGGCCCGCCACCGGGAGAGCGGCCACAGCGCCGCCCATCAGGACCATCCGCAGGCGGTTGCGCTTGGCGGAGGTGGTGGCGGCGGTGGTCTCGTTACGGAAGGTCATACAGATCCTCTCGGAAGCCCTGGGCGGACAGCACGGAGCGGCCCCGCACGGGGGTGTACTCCGGGATGTCGCACGCAGCGGGCGGCTGCTCACGTGTCGGACGCGGGCTGCCGCCCCGGTCACCTTCACCGCGTGTGCCCGGCCGCCTCGTGGGCGGGGGCCGCGGGTGGTGAACCCAGGTGGTGCGCTGTGCACTGGTTACGAAGCTACGAGCCCTCGGGGGCCCCGGGCAAGCATTTCGGCGAAAAGGCAGCTCAGGGCGGGGTTACCGAAGGTACGACCGGAACCGGACCCCCCATTTCAAGGGCCGGGCAGGTCCTCCGGACAGCCGTTTTGGGCCCCGCTGTGCCCGCCGTCACCCTTCGCAGGTGGTGACGCCGAGCACACCCTCGACCCAGCGCGAGGACACGGCCACCGACGGTCGGATTCACGGTGACCACAGCAGCGCCCCCAGTGGCCCCCCTCACAACCGTCCCCCGAGACCCGGCCGAGGAGTGCGGTCGCCATGCCCCGATGTCCTCCCGGTCTCGGATCGGCAGGGCCCGGGACGCGGCCGGTTCGCTGTGAGAGGCGTTGGCCGTGCATCAGGCGGGCCACGGTGCTGCGTGGAGGAGGTGGGTCGGCCCGGGCGGTCGTCTGCGTTCGCGTACGGGGCGCTGGTCCAAGGGTCGCAGTCGTCGCGAAGGCCGCCCGACCGCTCGCCGGACCCTGGCCGCCCCTCCTCTGACCCGCTGCGGCACCGACGGACCACATAAGCTTTCGCCGTGGACGACATCACCGGTGGCATACGGATCAGACCGGGCGGCCTGGCCGACGCACCGATCATTCTGGACATGCTCGACTCCGCAGTGGCCTGGATGAACAGTCGCGGCAACACCGAGCAGTGGGGCACGACACCGCATTCGCAGCAGCCCGACCGAGTGGCACGGGTCGAGCGGTACACGACCGCGAACACCCCGTTCATCGCGGAGCTGCACGGAACTCCCGTCGGAGCCCTGGTGTTGGACTCCGGGCCCAGCCCGCAGATGCCCATCGTGCCGGCCGAGGAACCCGAGCGGTACGTCCGGCTGCTGGTCTCCGACCGACGCTACGCCGGTCTGGGCATCGGAGCGGCACTGCTGGACCATGCTGCCGAAAAGACCCGCCGGGCCGGCGTGGAATTGCTCCGGGTCGACTGCTGGGCCGGTGGCGGGGGCGAACTGGTCGCCTTCTACGAGCGCAACGGATTCACTCCCACCGACCGCTTCCTGTCCGGGACCTGGCCGGGCCAGGTGCTGGCCCGGCGGCTCCGCTGACCGCGTGGTGCACGGGAGGGAGTGACAGAGTCCGTTCCTGGTGAGCGGTATCGGGGTGTGCCCGTCTACTCGCCGTGCCCAGGGGATCGACCAAGCGCAAGCGGGTCGGCCTGGCCACAAGACATAGGCACCGAGTCGCGCAGAGCCGCCAACTGCGAACTGCACGAAGCCGTGTGTGAGCTTTGCACCGCTCCGACGGACACCATCGTTGTGGTGGTCAGGCTGTATCCGCGTCAGGCCGTACGGATCCGGTCGCCGACCTCCGGCCTCGCCTCGAACCCGGCCGCCTTGTACGTGGCGACGCCACCGACGTTGGAGCTCGGCGTGCACACACGGACGCTCGACGAGCCCATCTCCCGCAGCGCGGCCGCCCCGGCGACGGTGATCGCCCGGCCGTATCCGCGACCGCGATGGTCCTCGTGGACGCCCAGCGGCTCGACCAGTCCCGGCTTCCCCGGACCGGCCGACCAGACCGTCACCACCGCCGCCGGACTGCCCTGTTCGTCGTAGGCGCCCAGGCAGCGGGCATCGGCGTGGAACGGCGCCGTCGACATCGCATGCCAGTACTCACGTGTAGGCCGCAGGGTGTTGAACGCCGACCGCAGAACGTCCGCGAAGTCCTGTGCCTGCTCCGGGCCGATCTCCTTGATCCGCATCCCGGGGTCCTCCACCGCGTCCGCGAGGTCACGGAAGAGCGGCGTCCACGGCTCGTCGACACCCCAGCCCTCCTCGGTCAGCAGGTCGTGCAGCAGCAGGCCCAGCGGCGCCTCGATCGACACCGATCCTCCCGGCAGCACGCCACGCTCGGGCAGCGAGAGATCCTCGACGAGCCGTCGCGCCAAGTCCTCGTCCTGGAAAGCGTCGGGAGCGACCGTCATCCGCAACACGGTCGGCGAATCCAGCATCCCGACGGCGAGGATCCGTCCGCCCCGGCTCCAGGTCCGAACCACCGCAGCCGTCTCAGCCGTCCCCAACCGGTAGTTCCATCCGATGTCGCCCGAATGCAGCTGCATCGGCGCTGCGTCGTACTGCCAATCCCGCAGCGCGCCCATGGCCTCGCGCACCCCACCTGCCGTCGGCGTTCCCAGCACAGTCGTCATAGCCGCGATCCGACACCCCGCCCCGGGACCTCTGCAACCCAATAACCGGTCCACGTCCCTGAACCCGCGCACCGACCCAGATCGGTCCGAACGCCATCCAAGCCGCTCGAAACGCCACCGGGCCACAGGTTCGAACACGCGCACCACTGCGGAGGGATGATCCCGGATCAGAACACCCTCGCTCTCCGGCAGCCGAACACCCGGGGATGCCCGTCCCGCCCGGGCCGCAGCCGGCGGCGACCTGAATGGGGCCAAGCACCACCAGCCAGAACGTGTCCTCGGGCCCCGGTCGATACGGCGCCGGTGGACGATCCTGCCGATCACTCTCCCGCACACCACCCCGGCCCGGCGCGTCACGATCCTCGTCGGCCACCGCGCAACCGGTCGGCCGCCTCGGCTCCGGTCCGAGTCATCCAGTGGGCGACGAACAAGGAGGGGTACCCGGTCAGCCAACTTCAACCATTGCACGTTCCGGCCAGGACGCTCGTGCGGACAACGGTCACCGCACCACTCCGTCACATCCAGGCCGGATGATCCGACGAGACCGTTCGGGCCGCCCGAACTCCGTTGGGAGCGGAGCCTCAAGCCAGTATCGACAGCCTCGCGCTCGGCGTGCGATTTCCGTCGCCGTTCGCCCCTGTCCGGGCGCCCGCACTCACGGAACCGAGCGTGGGTCAGTGGCGGGTCACGGGGTTGTGGCTTCAGGTGGGTGCGCGAGATCGTTTGAGGCGATACCCCCGTCGTTGCCTGTTGGAGGACCTCCGTGCCCGATATCGCACCCGCGTCGCTGCCCGCCCCGCCCTACTACGCGGTGGTGTTCACCTCCGTGCGGACCGCTGGTGAGAACGGCTACGGGGACAGGGCCGAGCGGATGCTCGAACTGGCTGCCGGCCAACCGGGTTTCCTCGGCGTAGATTCGGCTCGCAGCGCGGACGGTCTGGGGATCACGGTGTCGTACTGGAAGGACGAGGAGTCCATCGCGGCCTGGCGAAGTCACGCGGAGCACGCACTGACCCGTACCCATGGGCGCGAGCACTGGTACGCCTCGTTCTCGGTCCACGTGGCCAAGGTCGAACGCGCCTACGGGTTCCTCCGCCCGGAAGATCTGTAGGTGCCGCAGCCCGTCCTCGTGCTCGTTCGCGTGGAAGCCCATGGGTCGCGCCGCGCCGGCCGGCGCACGAAACCTCCGCGCGCGGGCGACCCGCACCCCGGCCCGTTGTCAGCGCGCAGGGCGATCGCAGCGATGGACGCGACCAGCCGGGTGCAGGCCATCGCTTCGCGTCACTTGTAGGGCGGCATGTTGCCGGCCGGATTTCCGGAGCTCCAGTCCAGGTGGGACACGAGGACGGCCAACAGGAGGACCACCAGGATCAGGACCAGCACCCCCACCCAGAAACTGTCTGCGGGATCGGGACGGTGCGGCTCCGACGGGCTGTCCGGCCGGTCACCACCGCCCTCACCCGTACGGTCCTCGGCATCGCTGTCCCCATCGCCCGCCACGGCCCCTCCTTCGGTCAGGGCTATGGCACCGTCTCGCACGGCAGCCGTCAAGACCGCCCGGGCTGGTTGAAGTTCCCCCGTGATCCTGGACACTCGTTCTTATGCTGCGAGGGTGTGTCGTTGTCGGGTTTCGTGTGGGGTGAGGTAGCCCCAGCTGGGGTG
>NZ_JBIWML010000051.1:42884-43311 GCF_044766665.1 Kitasatospora sp. NPDC101801 | reverse complement strand
CTTCAGCGTTGGCGGCCCTCCACGCTCGCGTCGTCGCCCAAGGAGGCCGCCCCAACGCGGAGATCAAACCAGCGTGTTAATGATCGGCAAACCCTTAGGACCGCCCTACCCCAAACCCTCGGGTGGGAGCGTTTCGCGCCCGGCCTGAGACAAGGACGGGGACACCCCGCCCGAGCGGCCGGTTGTTGACCCGTCCCAACGCAGTTTGACGCGTCTCAGGGAGGTTGATCAGCCTGGTGCAGGGCGCCTGCCGCTGCCCGGGTGCGGCCGGAAGGCGGCGGCGGCCTGCCGACCGGCCGGGCTCGTACGAACGCGGCGGGGGGGGGCCCCCCCCCCCGGGGGGGGGCCCCCCCCCCCCCGGGGGGGGCCCCGGGGGGGGGGGGCGGGGGGGGGGGGCGGGGGGGGGGGGCGGGGGGGGGGGGGGGCC
>NZ_JBIWML010000051.1:0-42874 GCF_044766665.1 Kitasatospora sp. NPDC101801 | reverse complement strand
GCGCCGCGCGGCCCGCCCCCCCGCCCCCCCCCCCCCCCCCCCCCCCCCCCCCCCCCCCCCCCCCCCCCCCCCCCCCGCCCGCCCCCCCCCCCCCCGCGGTACGACTCTCCTCTGTCAGAGGACGGTGCCGCTGCCGGCGCCGTAGTAGCCGTCGAGGCGGTCGCGGTACTCGTGGTCGCAGGTGTGCTCGATCTGGGTGTACTCGGGGGAGTTCTTGATCTCGTCCTTGGTGCGGTTGATCCACACCGTCTCCTCGACCGTGTCGATGCGGCTGAGGGTGCCGGCGGGGAGCAGGACCTCGCGGCCGAAGATCCACGGGCCGGTGTCGACGACGATGTGCGCGGAGTCGACGTCCTCGGTGTGCTTGTCGATCTTGCCGATGTGGCCGTCGGTGGCCTCGACCCGGTAGCCGGTAAGGTCGGTGCCCGCCGCGTAGCCCTCGGTGCCCTGGTAGCCCCACAATCCGCTGGTCACAACTGCCTCCTCGGCGTCTTGGTTTCGTTCTGACGGTCCGTCGGCTACCCCCGCAACCGGAACGCATTCGTGCGACTTTCCGGGCCGTCGCGCCCGCGCCCCGGCCTGCGTCCGCACGGGTGAACCCGGGTGGCGGAGCCAGGTCCGGGGGCGAGTCATGCGGCCCCGGACGGTTCGTCGAACCGGAGTGCCCACCAGCAACGCTCTCCAGCGTGAGGACTCGTGGTGACGTCCTGACGCTCTCCGTTGTCAGCCGGCGGGGTGGCACTGTCGTTCAGGCCGGCCAGGTGCCGGTGGCGCGTCGGACGGCGGTGGCGCCTGAGCGTTCGACGGTGGCCTTCACCAGGGCGAAGATCGCACCCTGGATCGTGGCGGCGAGGAGGATCTCCCGCCAGGTGCGGTCCTCGTCGGTGGCGTTGGGTGCGTCGTCGTCGTGCCCGATCACCTTCCATGCCTGCTTGAAGGCGACGCCTGCCGCCATGCCGCTGATCACGCCGAGGGCAAGGCCGACCGGCTTGTAGGCGATCTTGGTCTTGTTCACCGCTGCCTCCTGACCCTGCGCACGGCGATCAGGAGCACCACGACAGCAGCACCGCCGGCGAGCAGTGGCAGGCGCCGGGCGCGCGCGGGGTCCGCCATCGGTCCGCTCTCCTGCCACGCGACGTCGGGAGTGCGGTACGCGCTACGGGCTGCCCGGGCGGTCTTTTCGCGCAGGCGCTGCGCTGCGCGGGCGGCCCGGTCCAGGAGCGGGTCGGGGGTGTGGTCCTTCAGCAGTTGGACGCCGTGCTCAGCCGCGTCGTGGATCCGGTCGGTGAGCTCGGCGCCCTTGGCGGCGGCTTGGTCCTTCACGGCGGTGGCCTGGTCGTGCAGTCTCATCTTCCCGTCTGCCTTTCCGGACAGGGCCTCGATGGTGTGGCCGAGTTCTTCGCGGGTGTCCTCGATCTGCTCACGCAGGCGCTCGAAGGTGGGTGCGGGCTCTTGGTCGGGGCGCTGGGTGCTCATCGGTGTGTGCTCCTTGACCTCGGAAATGTCGGCTTCGACGCTGTCGACGGTCTTCGTGGGTACGGGCGGACCGGCCTGCGCGATCTGCTTCCTGCCGGAGACCCGGCAGGCCGGCCCCGCCGAACTGCCCTCCTCCGGCGTCGTGCCGTCTGCCCTTCTCGGTCATCTCCGCCCGTACCAGCCGGAGTTCCCGGTGCACCGGCTCCGACGTCTGCCGGGATGCCCGGGACATCGGTGCGCCCACCGGCTCGTCGGTGCCGGGGGCCCAGCCGATCGGTGCTGCTCACGCGTCCTCACCTCGCTCCCGTGGTCCCGCTCGTAGCCGGTGACGGAGCTGCCGTCGGCGGCGCGTCTAACCTGTCGGTGCCGTCGCATCCCTGGCTGCCGGTGATGGTCACTCGATCCGGCGGTGCTCTTCCTCGCTCCAGGTCCGGGTGGCGCACGGGGCGACGTAGGGCTCCCCGTCTGGCGGGTGCCCGTCGGCGATCTCCGCTCGGAGTGCCGTAAGTCCTGCGGTAGGAGGCGAGGTTGGCGACGTGGACCGCGAAGCAGACCGAGGCAGCCGGCCACCTCAGCGGGGTGCGGAAGCTGCCCGGCGTGACCCATCGGAAGCCGCGTCCGGCAGCGTTGGGCGCCGCCCGGGAGAGCAGGGCGATCATCGCGGTCACCAGCACGACCGGCACCGGCCACCTGACGATCGACCAGATCGTCAGTGCGGTGTCGCCGATCCTCAGGCCGTGTCCAGTTGGCGCACGAGCCCGCCGGTCAGGACCACGAGCAGTGCGCTCGCGCAGGAAGTCGCTGGGGTCGGGCGGTTGGTGTCGGGGCTGAAACCGTCCACGATTTTGACGAGGTACGGCTTGCCCTCGGTGACCCAGTCGAGCGTCAGGTCGTCGCTCCGTCAGATGGAGCCGCCGGGCTACGAGCAGGGGCGATGCCAGGCGGGGCAGGCGCTGGCGACCACCACCGACACCCAGCGCTTTGTCGCACTTGTCCGCGACCTGGCGCCGGTCTTCACCTGCCCCCCTCGGGAGCCTCGCTGTTCTGGACCGGCTGCCCGTCCCTGAGGACCGGCGCGGCGGGTGTGCCGGCGGTCTGGTGGGGCACACGCCCGGGCGGCGCGCCCGGAGGCACCGGGCGCGCGTTCGCTGGAGGGAGGGCGGAATGTCCGCAGCACAACACCGAGTTGCTGGTCCTGGCCCGGTCGAGACGGACGTGCCGGGCCGGCTCGACCGGCTGCCGTGGTCGGCGTGGCACTGGCGGATCCTGATCGGTCTGGGCACGGTGTGGATCCTGGACGGCCTGGAAGTCACCGTGGTCGGCAACCTGGCCGCTCGGCTCGCCGAGCCGGGCAGCGGCATCGCGATCAGCACCGTCCAGGTCACCACGGTGGCCGCCGCGCTGTACGTGGCGGGTGCCTGTTGCGGCGCGCTGTTCTTCGGCTGGCTGACCGACCGGCTGGGCCGCAAGAAGCTGTTCATGATCACCCTGGTGGTGTACCTGGCGGCGACGGCGATCACCGCGCTGTCGTGGACGACCTGGTTCTTCTTCCTGTGCCGGTTCCTCACCGGGTTCGGCATCGGCGGCGAGTACGCGGCGATCAACTCGGCGATCGACGAGCTGATCCCGGCCCGGGTCCGCGGCCGGATCGACCTGATCGTCAACGGCAGCTTCTGGATCGGTGCCGCCCTGGGCGCGTTCGCCTCGATCGCGCTGCTGAACACCTCGCTGTTCGCGACCGACGTCGGCTGGCGGCTCGCGTTCGGGATCGGCGTGGTGCTGGGCCTGGTGATCCTGCTGGTGCGCCGGCACGTCCCGGAGAGTCCGCGCTGGCTGTTCACCCACGGCCGCGGGGAGGAGGCGGAGGCGATCGTCGCGGAGGCCGAGCGGATCGTGGAGCGGGAGACCGGCAAGCCGTTGCCGCCGGTGGACGAGCCGCCGATCCGGATCCGCGAGCGCGGCCCGGTCGGGTTCGTCACCATCGCCCGCACCCTGGTGACGACCTATCGGCGGCGAACGATCCTGGGCCTGTCGCTGTTCATCGGGCAGTCGTTCCTCTACAACTCGGTCACCTTCGGCTACGCGGCGATCCTGACCGAATTCTTCGACGTCCCGGCCGGTGACACCGGTTACTACTTCGCGGTGATCGCGGTCGGCAACTTCCTCGGTCCGCTGCTGCTCGGCCACTTCTTCGACTCGGTGGGCCGCCGTCCGATGATCGCCGGCACGTACATCGGCTCCGGGGTCCTGCTGTTCGGCACCGCCTGGCTGTTCCAGCGCGGTTCGCTGGACGCCACCACGATGACCGCCTGCTGGACGGCGGTGCTGTTCCTCGCCTCCGCGGGGGCCAGTGCGGCCTATCTGACGGTCAGTGAGGTCTTTCCGCTGGAGACCCGGGCGATGAGTATCGCGTTCTTCTACGCGGTGGGCACCGCGGCCGGTGGCATCTCCGGTCCGCTGCTGTTCAACGGTCTGGTGAGCAGCGGTGAGGTGGGCGACGCCTCGCTCGCGTTCTGCATCGGCGCGGGCCTGATGGCGGGCGCCGGTCTGGTCGAGGCTGCGATCGGGGTGAAGGCGGAACGCCGGAGTCTAGAGTCCATCGCGGCCCCGCTCAGCCAGGTTTCCGAGCCTGCGGCCAAGAGCTGACGTCGTCGTGGGGGAGCGTCCCGGACGGGCGTTCCCCCACGACGAACGTGTGGAGCGCCTCCGCGAGGCGTGCGGACTCCTGGGCGTCGAGCCCACCGAGCGGCAGGCAGAACTCGCCGCGTTGGGCGCCCGCTACGAGCTGGCTACCGTGCCACTGCGTGGCCAGGGGGACGATTCCAAGTGGCACTCTCGCCGATCGCTTCCGATCGTCGGTGACCCGTCGCTGGAGCTGCCCGCACCAGCGAACGAGTCGATCCTGGGCATGGACAGACCGGGAGGGCGACCAGCTGTGGCCTCCTACTGTTCTGAGACCGCATTTGAGATCTGTGCTGCCCCGTTCAGCCGCTGCACCGGCTTCCCTTGGTCGCGAGACGTGCCCTCGATCTTTCCCGACCACGGGGGACGGTTCCGCGTGATTCGGCTGTATGAGCCGGGAGGGCAGATCATTGGCTCTCTTACAGCAGATGAGGCCGTGGAGCTCGTGGCCTCGCACCTTCCTGCGGACTGCGGTCCTGCCATTGACGGAACGCCCGACGTCCTCGGACCGCTCAGCTGAGCCAGCCATGCAGGGGATCATCTCCCAGCATCGACGGCTTGCTCCATCCGACGTCGCTGACACTCAGCGCAAGTGATCACGAAACGGACGCCCGCGGACTACGCCGAAGCCCTGGGAGCTGGCCGAAGCCGCCGGCGGGTGCGATCACCATCCCCGTCACTCTCCATGCCCGGCCTCCCGCGCCGGCGGGCTCGTCCACCAGGCGCAGGTCCGATTTCGGTGTGCTGAGGTCTTCCGGAGGGCCTTCGTGGCTTCGTTCCCCGTTGAAGGGCGGGCGCAGCGGTGGAGTTGGTCAGCCGGTTCGGCGGGCGGCGATGAGGTCGGGGCCGGGGGCGCGGACGGGGTGGAGGCCGGCCTGGTGGAGTTCCTCGGTGATCAGGGCGGGGTCGGCCGGCCAGAGGTCGAAGGTCTCGTGCTCGCGGCGCAGGACGCGGCCCTCGCGTTCGACGCGGTAGGCGAACTCGGCACGGATGATGCCGCGTTCGGGGGTGTGGCGGATCTCCGCGTAGTAGTGGTCGGGGCCGACGCGGACCGGTCCGAGGGTGGTGCCGTGCTGGATGTCGGCGGGCAGTGCGGTGGGCGGGGGGTCGAAGAGCAGGAGGCCGCCGGGGACGAGGGATGCACAGACGTGCTTCCAGAGCTCGCGCCGGGTGGCGGGATCGAGGGTGGCGATGACGTTGGAGGCGACGACGAGGTCGGCCACCTGCTCCAGCCCGGCTTCCTGGAGCGGGTGGGGGTGGACCGTGACCCGGGCCCGGCGGTCGGCGCGGACGGCGGCGAGCCGGCTCAGCAGCAGCGAACGCATCGCGGGGGAGGGCTCGACGGCGTGGACGGGGACGGCGGAGGCGGCCAGCAGCACCTGGGTGACGATCCCGCTTCCCGCCCCGACCTCCACCACGCCGGTGACGGCGCGCCGGGCCGCATGGGCGAAGCGCCGCTCGGCCCGGCGCCGGTCGTCCTCGGCCTGCAGCAGGTCGTAGAACTCCGCCGACACCGCATACGCCCTGGAACCCTCGCCCAACGTCTTCGCCTCTCGTAGGACCACACCATGGCGGCCGCCAACCGGCGGCTCCTGCCACGGTGGTCGTCGACCCGTCTTCCCGCTGCTCGCAGTACGACACGTGGCCGACGGTGTGAGTCCGTCGGCCGATCGCACGCTGCGCGTCCAGGTGCGTGCCGCTAGCGGCCTGACATCAGGACGGTTCGCCCGCTCCGCGGCGAGACTGCCCGGGCAGCGAAGTCGACCGGTCGGCGCCCGGGCCCTCGGCTGCCGCCCGCTCCGTTCAGGCGGTCGCGGTGGCGTCCCTGTCCTCGGGGCACCGGGTAGGGGCTCCACTCAGGGCGGGCCGGATCGGTGCTCTCACCGGTCGCGGCGTAGTCCTGTCGCACTGTCCGACCTTCGCCGTTCGGGTACTGGTCCCGCAGGGGTGACGGTGATCGCGGGTGGGCGTGGGCGGACGTCGCCTGCCGCCGGGCCCGGCCCCCGGACGGGTGAACCCTGACGGCGCCCGGCCCCGCCGATCGCACGCTGTGCGGCGCCGTGGGTTCGAGTGGAGGGATGGCAGAACAGCGGACCCCACCCCTCAACCTCGGTGAGCAGCTCCTTGAGGAGTTCCTCACCACCGGCCGCACCACGGATCCGCTCGACGTGGCGGCGATCGCCCAGCGGTACACCGAGGCCACCGGCATCGGTGCCAGCACGGTCTACCTGGCCGACATCCAGCAGAACCTGCTGCTGCCCGTGGGCGGCGGTACCGCCCTGCCGATCGAGGGCACCTTGGCCGGCTGGGCCTTCCGGACCGGGACGCTGCGGGTCGGCGAGGACACCGACACCGGACTGCGCAGCTGGTTCCCGCTGGTGGACGGCGCGGAGCGGCTGGGTGTGCTGGGCGTGCACGCGCAGGCCCTGGACCGAGAGGCGCTGCGCCGCTGCCGACTGATCGCGGCGGTGGTCGCCATGGTGATCACCTCCAAGCGCGACAGCAGTGACAGCTACGCGCGCGGCACCCGGGCCGACACCATGAGCCTGCCGGCCGAGATGCTCCGGGCGTTCCTGCCGGTGCGCACGGTGGCCACCGGGCAGGCGGTCTCCACCGCAGTTCTGGAGCCCGCGTACGACCTCGGCGGGGACGCGTTCGACCACTCGTTGTCGGCGGGTGTGCTGCACGCGGCGGTGCTGGACGCGATGGGCCACGACCTCGCCTCCGGCCTGACGGCGGCGGTCGCCCTGGCGGCCTGCCGCAACGCGCGGCGAAACGGCGCGGACCTCCCCGACCTGGTGCGCACCATCGACGAAGCACTGGCGGGATGGCTGCCCGACCGGTTCGCCACCGGTGTGTTCCTGCGCCTCAACCTCGCGACGGGCACGGTGCACTGGGCCAACTGCGGGCACCCCGCCCCGCTGCTGATCCGCGACGAGGAGGTGGTGCCCGACGCCCTGGTGACGGAGCCGGAGGTGCCACTCGGGCTCGCAGTGGAGCTGGGTGCGTCGCGCACGGTGCACACCGCCTCGCTCCAGCCCGGGGACCGGGTGCTGATCTACACCGACGGGATCGTCGAGGCCAAGGGCACCGACCGGCAGCTGTTCGGACTGGAGCGGTTCACCCAGTTCATCATCCGTGCGACCGCCGCCGGGGAGCCCGCCCCGGAGGCGCTGCGGCGGCTGATCCACGCCCTGCTGGAGCAGCAGGACGCCAAGCTCACCGACGACGCCACGATCATGATGATCGAGTGGCAGCCGACCGGCCCGTCCGGACCGACCTGAGCGGGCTTGCGCTCCCAGCTCCGAGACCGTCAGGTCCGGAGCCCCGTGACCCTGCCGGGCATGGATGCCGGACGGTAACGCTCCATACGCAAGCGAACCCAGCTCAGATGGATGTCCCGATCCGGGGCCGCCAGGACGGGATTTGAGTCTGCGTCCGTTCTCGGCAGGCCGCAGGATGATCTGGGCCCGGACGGTCTTGCCCCAGCGGTCGCAGGTGTGAGCGGCGACGACCGTTGACGACCCGGTGGGGTGTGGCAGCGGGTCAGTTCAGCGCGTCGGCCAGTCTGGTGATGAAGTCGTGTGGGGTCAGGGGTGTGGTGAGGTAGTCCTTTGCGCCGAGTGCGGTGGCTTTGAAGGCTGTTTCCTGATCGTCGGTGTCGCTGACGAGGATTGCGCGTACGTCGGGGTCGTGTGCGCGGAGGGCGGCCAGGGTGGTGCAGCCGTCCTGGCCGGGGAGTGCGGCGTCGAGGATCACCAGGTCGACGGTTCCGTCGAGCTTTTTGTAGGTGATGACGGTTTCCCGGCCGTCGGCCGTCGTTGCGGTGGTCTGGAAGCCTGCTGTGGCGAGGTGATCGCTGACCTGCTTGAGGAGGTGTGCGGAGCCGATGCCGACGAGGACGCGGTGGGGTGTGCCGTCCGGCTTGGCGCCTGGTCGGCCGAGTGCTGTGTCTGTCGTGCGATCCATCGTGCTGACCTTGGCCTCTCTCTCGGGTGGGCGTCTGCCGATCGGCCGGCCCCGTTGCCCTGGACGTGGTGTCGGACCGCTTTCCCTGCAGCCCGGTTCGTACTCTCCTCGGGTGGCACGGTGCCTGGCAGCGGGCCGTGGCGGGCTTGCCTGCGCGGGGGGACGAGGGCACCGAGCACGTGGCGCTCCTCCTCCCCAGCCGGTGTGCACGGCCGACGCCCGGATGAGGGCTCGGGCGCAGACGGCTGTGGTGCACCGGTCTTCTGCCCGCCGGCTGTGTCGGCTCGGGCCGGGCGACGGCCCGTCAACTACTTTTTGCAGTGGGCTACTTCGGGTGGAGGGAGTGGTCGGGCCGGCGGAGCAGGACCTGCGGGAGTATGAGCCAGCTGGTGGCGAAGTAGGCGAGGACGAGGCCGGAGAGGCCCCAGGAGAGGGCGGGGTTGTCGGTGGCGGAGCGCAGCAGCAGGAGCAGCGAGCTGCCGATGGTGAGGGCGAGGAGGGTGAGGCCGAGGGCGAGCATCCGGGAGGCTATGCGGATCAGGGAGGGCTTGAGGTTGCGGCCGGTCGTGATGCGGTGGATGGAGACGGGGGCGATCAGGGTGCCGGTGGCGAGGGCGCCCAGGAGCACGGTGACCACGTAGAGGGTTCGGTCGAAGTGGGGCAGGCCCTCGAAGTGCGGTGTGAAGGCGACGCTGACCAGGAACCCGAAGAGCACCTGGGCGCCGGTCTGGGCGACCCGCACCTCCTGGAGGATCTCGCTCCAGCGCCGGTCCGCCTGCTCCTGTGCGGACTCGTCGCGACCTGGGCCGCCGGAGGTGGTGTGGTTGGTGCGGTTGCGGGCCGGGACGTCGCTCAAGGGGTTCCTCCGTGGCTGCTCTCTCGGGGCGGTGGACAGGTCGGCAGAGCACTCGGGTCGAGGCGAGCGCTCAGCGTGGCCCGGAGTGCTCCTCGATGTGTCGTCCCGCTCGGCTGCCCGCTGCGGTGGCCGGCATGCCGCAGCACTGCACGTACGGGACCGGATGCGCCCTGCTCCTGCACCGAGCGGCTCTCAACGCCAGCAGCGGGTGCCACGTCAGGAGCACCATGCGGGGGCCTCCGCAGTAGTCGACGCCGTACCGCCTGTCCTGCGATCCATCGCCAACAGCCTTGCTTGCCTGCTCAGTTGCCATGCCGGGCCCGGCGCGTTACCGGGCTGCTGGGAGAGTCGTATGCATGCGTTCCGGATGCGGGGGTAGCCGACGGGCTGTCAGAGCGACACCGAAGCGTTGAGGAGGCAGTTGTGACCAGCGGACTGTGGGGCTACGAGAGCACCGAGGGCTACGCGGCGGGCAGCAATCTGACCGGGTACCGGGTGGAGGCCACCGACGGCCACATCGGGAAGGTCGACAAGCACACCGAGGACGTCGACTCCTCGCACATCGTGGTGGACACCGGCCCGTGGATCTTCGGTCGTGAGGTACTCCTGCCGGCCGGCACCATTACCCGGGTCGACGCGGCCGAGGAGACGGTGTGGATCGGCCGCACCAAGGACGAGATCAAGAACTCCCCGGAGTTCGACAAGGACAAGCACACCGACGATCCGCAGTATCTCGCCCAGGTGAGCGACTACTACACCGACGGCTACCGCGGCGGCAGCGCCCTCTGACCGCCGGAGGTGGGACGGCGGGCCGCTCCGGATGGGGGCGGCCCGCCGCTGTGTCCCCCCCGGGGGGCAGGTGCGCCCGTATGGCGCCGCGTGCCGGCGGCTCGCGGGGTGGACGCGGCGCCCGGGTCTGCATCGAGTGCCACGTTCGTGTCCGTCTCGGAGCGTGTACTGCCGACTTCCCGGGGCAGGCGATCAGTCTCAGGTCCACGACGGGCACGCACACGATGCGTAGAAGGAGGTCAGCCCTACCGGCCCCTCCTTGGCCCAGGGCTGCTGATCCGGAGGAAATGATGGACAAGTCGCACTCCGTCCAGAAGGTCGTCGACGCTGTGGCAGAAGCGTTCGACCGGTCGAAGGACCGAGACAGTCCCGACGTGCCGGGAGCACCTGGCCCGGTGCCCCCGACGGGGGCCGAGCCGACCGAGCCACAAGAGCCGCTGCCGCCCAAGGCGGACCAGTCCGCCCCACGCGCAGTGTCCGCGACCGGCCGCACCGGTGCGGGTGACGACGTTCGGGCGCAGGACGGCGGTTTCCTGACGACGGCTCAGGGCCGGCGGGTGGCGGACGGTGACCACTCGCTGAAGGCCGGGCCGCGCGGGCCGGTGCTGCTGATGGACCATCATCTGCGGGAGAAGATCACCCACTTCGACCACGAGCGGATCCCCGAGCGGGTGGTGCACGCCCGGGGTGCCGCCGCGCACGGTGTGTTCCGGGGGTACGGGACCGCGCTCGCGGTGTGCCGGGCGGCGTTCCTGGGCGAGGGGGTGGAGACGCCGGTGTTCGTGCGCTTCTCCACCGTGCTGGGCTCGCGCGGCTCGGCCGACACGGTGCGCGACACCCGCGGCTTCGCGACGAAGTTCGACACCGGCGAGGGTGTCTGCGACCTGGTCGGCAACAACATCCCGGTGTTCTTCATCCAGGACGCGATCAAGTTCCCCGACGTCATCCACGCCGGCAAGCCGCACCCCGACCGGGAGATCCCGCAGGCGCAGTCCGCCCACGACACCTTCTGGGACTTCGTCTCCCTGCACACCGAGGCCACCCACCACACCCTGTGGAACATGTCCGACCGGGGAATCCCGCGCTCCTACCGGACGATGGAGGGCTTCGGCGTCCACACCTTCCGCCTCGTCAACGCCGAAGGCGCCTCCAGCCTGGTGAAGTTCCACTGGAAGCCGAAGGCCGGCGTGCACTCGCTGGTCTGGGAGGAGGCCCAGCTGATCAACGGGACGGACCCTGACTTCCACCGCCGCGACCTGGCCGACGCCATCGAGTCCGGTGCCTTCCCGCAGTGGGAGCTCGGCATCCAGGTCTTCCCTGACACCGATGACCAGACCTGCTACGGAATCGACCTGCTCGATCCGACCAAGCTCGTCCCCGAGGAACTCGCCCCGGTCCAGCCGATCGGCCTGATGACCCTGACGGCCAACCCGACAAACTACTTCGCCGAGACCGAGCAGGGGGCCTTCCACCCAGGCCACCTCGTGCCCGGGATCGACGTCACGGACGACCCGCTGCTGGCGGGGCGGCTGTTCTCCTACCTCGACACCCAGATCACCCGCCTCGGCGGCCCGAACTTCGCGCAGATCCCGGTCAACCGCACCCACGCGCCGGTCAACGACATGCTTCGCGACGGCTTCCACCAGGACGCCGTGCACCCCGGCGTCGCCCCGTACAAGCCGAACTCTCTGGACGGTGGCTGTCCGTTCTTCGCCGGCGCCTCCGACGGCGGCTACGTCGAATTCCCCGCTCCGGTGGTCGCCGCCGCGAAGGTCCGCGAGGCTCCGGCCTCGTTCGCGGACCACTTCAGCCAGCCCCGGCTGTTCTGGCTCAGCCTCACCCCCACCGAGCAGCAGCACGTCGTCGCCGCCTACACCTTCGAACTCTCCAAGGTCTACGAGCAGGCGATCAAGGAACGCACCCTCCAGGTCCTCGCCAACATCGACCCCCGCCTGTGTGCCGAGGTCGCCCAGGGCCTGGGCCTGCCCGCCCCGCAACGGTCCGGGCAACTCGCCGACGTCGAGCCGAGCCCGGCCCTGTCCCAGCTGACCGGTGCCGCCTGGCCGGTCGAGGGCAGGGTGGTCGGCATCGTCGTCGACCCCGCCGGTGACCTCGACCGTGTGCGCGAGGCCCGCGACGCCGTCCGGGCGGCCGGGATGACCGCCCTGCTCATCGGCCCCACCGGCGCGGCCCTGGCTGACGACGTCCCGGTGCAGCGCACCTTCGCCGCCACCCGCTCGGTGGAGTTCGACGCCCTCGTGGTCCTTGCCGCGCCCGCTCCCGGAGCCGACGACCTGGGAGCGCGCGACGCGAAGTCCGCCCCACCCGCCGCAGCCGACAGCGTGGACTCCAGGATCGCCCTGTTGGTGAGCGAGGCGTACCGGCACGCGAAGCCGCTGGCCGGCACCGGCGCCGCGCTCCCCGTGTGGGTGTCGGCCGCCATCGACTACCAGGCACCCGGCATCGTCACCACCGACGACACCTCCGAGCTCGTCACCGCCCTGGTGCGCCTTCTCGGCGCTCACCGGGCCTGGGACAGGTTCCCCCCGGCCGGTGCTGTCTGAGCCCTGCCACCAGGCGAGGGCTGTCCAACCGTTCAGCCGCCTGACGGTGCTTCACCCACCCGTATCCCTACCGCTGATGAGGAGATTTCCCGTGGACGCGATCGTGCTGCTCAAGGAAGACCACAAGACGGTGGAGAAGCTGTTCAAGGAGTTCGAGAAGGCCGGCGACACCGCCTACAAGCACAAGCGGGACATCGCCGACAAGGTGATCGAGGAGCTCACGATCCACACCTGGATCGAGGAGAAGATCTTCTACCCGGCCGCCCGCGAGGCCGCCCCCGACACCGGTGACGACGTGCTGGAAGGCGTCGAGGAGCACCACGTGATGCTGTGGCTGCTCTCCGAGCTCGCGGGGATGGACCCGAAGGACGAGCGCTTCGACGCCAAGATGACGGTGCTGATGGAGAACGTGCGCCACCACGTCGAGGAAGAGGAGAAGGACTGGTTCCCCGAGGTCCGCAAGGCCATGGGCCGCAACCGCCTCACCGAACTCGGCGGAGAGCTCGATGCCGCCAAGCCGACCGCCCCGCGCGACCCGCTAAAGGTCCCCAGCGCCCGCGACTGACCGGCCGCAGCAGGCCCGGCGCGCACCGGTGCGAGGGCCGGCCGGTGCGCGCGGACCCCGCCCGTTCAGATCCCCGAGGTGCAGGAGGCACACGATGAGCAGCAACCGGAGCATCCGGGCGGTCGTCGCCGCCGCGGTGGCGGCGACCGCCGCCGTCGGCGCGGCCGGAGTGGACACCGACAGCTCCTGGTACCGCAACCTCGACAAGCCCGCCTGGCAGCCGCCACCGCCTGCCTTCGGCATCACCTGGACGGCCCTGTACGGCCTGATCGCCGTCGCCGGCGGCCGCGCCCTGGTACGCACGACCGGCCCCGAGCGCACCCGGCTCGCGCTGCTCCTCGGAGCCGACCTGGCACTGAACGCCGGGTGGAACTGGCTGTTCTTCCGGGCCCGCCGCCCGCGCCTGGCCCTGGCCGAGCTCGTCGTGCTCCAAGGGGTGAACCTGGCGCTGACCGACCGGGTCCGCCGCGTGGACCCGGTGGCCGGCGCCGCCCTGGTGCCGTACGCCGGGTGGACCGGGTTCGCCGGTGCGCTGAACACCTCGTTGGTCATCCGCAACCGCTGACCGCCGACGCCGGTCCGAGGACTCCTGACCCTGCTCGTCATCGCCTTCGACGTCGGTGTCCTCGACAGCTGACCGGCCGGCCTTCGGCCGGATCACGCCGGAGCGTGGGTACTGTCCGGCCGGGGCGCGGCACGCGGGCGTACGGGTGCGCCGGCGGCCCGTACCCGGCACCTGTGCGTCGCGGCACCTGCCGTGAACCGTTCCGGGTCCGCTCCTCCAGGCGTTTCCGGTAGCGCCGTCGAGGAAGCCCGGAGGAGGTGGGCCCGGTTGGTCACCCGGCCGGTGAGCTGGAGGCGATGGCTGTCGCCGCGTCGGGGTGCAGGGTGAAGACGCGGTCCAGGCCGACGATCCGCAGGATGCGAAGGGTGTTGTCGGGGACCGCGGCGATCGCGATGGCCACCTCCTTCTCGGTGGCGAGGTTGCGGGCGGCGAGCAGGGCGGTGATACCGCTGGAGTCGCAGAACTTCAGGCCGGCCAGGTCCAGGACCAGAAGCTGACCGCCCGTGAGGGCGATGTCCGCCACGGCCTGGCGGAGTCGGGGTGCCGTCTCGTAGTCGAGGTCACCGGTGATCCCCAGGACGGGACCGGTGGCTGCGTCTGTGATGGTGATCGTCAGCGAACTCATGTCAGGTCTTCACTCGCGGAGGTGGGAAGGGCGGTGGTGGGCGGGGTGGGAGCGCCGAGGGCGAGCAGCGCGGTGTCGTCGTCGAGGCCGTCGCCGAATCCTGTGATCAGTCCGGTCAGGGCGCCGATCAGGGCCTGGGGTCCGGCGGCGGGCAGGCCCGCGGTGAAGGCGAGCAGCGCGTCCTCGCCGTAGAGGGCGCGCTCGGGTCCGACGCGGGCCTCGGTGAGGCCGTCGGTGTAGAGGAGCAGGGTGTCGCCGGGGTGCAGTCGGGTGTGTGCGGCGGTGAACTCGGCGTCGGGCAGGACGCCGACGAGCATGCCGCCGGGGGTGGGCAGGTAGCCGGTGCGGCCGTTGGCGCGCTGGACGAGCGCGGAAGGGTGGCCGCCGGAGGCCAGGTGGACGTCGACGCTGTCGCCGTTCGGTTGCAGGACGCCGAAGACGGCGGTGCAGTAGCGGGTGTCGCCGCTGGTGTACCGCTCGTGCAGCACGGTGTTCAGGGTGCTCAGCACTCTGAGCGGGTCGGGTTCGTGGAGAGCGGCCGCGCGCAGTGTGTAGCGGGTCAGCGAGGTGACCGCGGCGGCTTGGGGGCCCTTGCCGCACACGTCGCCGAGGAAGAAAGCCCACCGCCCGGCGTCCACGGGGAACAGGTCGTAGAAGTCTCCGCCGAGCAGGTCCGGTGAGGCCGTGTTGTAGTACGAGGCGGCTTCCAGGCCGGGGACGGCGGGCAGCGTGGCGGGCAGCAGGCTCTGCTGCAGGACGGCCAGGGCTTCCTGCAGGCGTGCCCGGTCGGCCTCGGCCTGCCGGCGTGCTTCCTCGGCCGCCTTCCGGCCGTGCAGCAGTTCGCTCTCGTAGGCGCGGCGGTCGCGGGCGTCGAAGACGGTGGTGCGGACCAGCAGTGGTTCGCCGTCCGCGGTGGTCTTCACCTTCGAGGTGACCAGCACGGGCATCCGCTGCCCGTCGGCGGCCTTGATCTCCAGGGCGATGCCGTTGATCTCGCCCTTCATGCGGAGCAGCGGGGCGAAGTGCGTTTCGTGGTAGATCCTGCCGCCCACGCCGAGGAGGTCGGTGAACCTCATCCGGCCCACCACCTGGGACCGCTCCAGGCCGAGCCATGCCAGCAGGGTGGCGTTGATCTTGGCGATGGTGCCGTCCATCAGCGTCGACAGGTAGCCGCACGGAGCCTGGTCGTACAGTTCCTCCGCACTGTCCTCCAGCAGCGAGGTGAATGCGGTGTCGGTGGCGCTGGTGTCCGGGTCCCCGTCGGGGTCCTGGATCTCGTCGGTGCGGCACATCATCGGCCGGCCCCCGCGAAGTCCAGGATCGCTGCGGCGGTGGCCTCGGGGGCGCTCAGCTGCGGGCAGTGCCCCGTCGCCTCCAGGGTGACCAGCCGGCTTCCGGGAATCGCGGCGTGGACGTAGGCCCCGACCTCGCGCGGGGCGATCGCGTCCTGGCGGCCCTCCAGCACCAGCGTCGGTACCGCCACCGTCTTCAGGTCCTGGCGGCTGTCGGACAGGAACGTGGTGCGGGCGAACACCCGGGCCATGTCCGGGTCGGTCGCGCAGAACGAGGCGGTCAGCTCCTCGCCGAGCTCCGGCCGGTCCGCGTTGCCCATGATCACCGGTGCCATCGCCGCCGACCAGCCCAGGTAGTTCGCGTCCAGGGACTCCAGCAGCTCGTCGATGTCCTCGGCGCTGAACCCGCCCTGGTACCCGGCGTCGTCGATGTAGCGGGGCGAGGGTGCCACCATGGCCAGGCGGGAGAAGTACTGCGGCGCCCGCGCGGCCGCCAGGACGCCGACCATGGCGCTGACCGAGTGCCCCACGAAGGTCACCTCCCGCAGGTCCAGCGCCTCGCAGACCTCCAGCACGTCCGCGGCGTAGCCCTCCAGGGAGCTGTAGCGTTCCTCGCTCCAGGTGCCGTGGGCGGAGCGGCCCGAGCCCACGTAGTCGAAGAGCACGACCCGGTAGTGCTCGGCCAGCGCGGGAACGACCAGGCGCCACATGTTCTGGTCACACCCGAACCCGTGAGCCAGCAGCAGCACCGGCCCGTCCGCACGGCCGGTGACCGTGACGTTGTTCCTGCGGCGGATCGAGCCTGGTTCACTCGGGCGGACACCCTCGTGCCAGGGCTGGCTGTTCATCGCTGTGTGCTCCTTGATCCCGGCCACATCGGCCTCGACACTGTAGAGGGTCTGCTCAGGCCCAGGCGGACAGGCCTTCGCGGTTCTGCCGCCCTGCCGGGAGCACGGACCCGAAGCCCGGTGAGCCTGGCCTCAGGAAGGACTCGCGAGACCACGACGGCCACCAGCCGACCCTCCGAGACGTGCGTAGGCAACCCGGTATCCGGGTCCGCCTACCCCGAAGCGGGCCAGGTACGCGCCGGCCCACGTGGTGATCACTCCAGCGGGCGCAGCTTCGCCCGGGGCCCGTCGGCCGATACGTGGCCGCGCGGCACCGGCAGAGCGGGACGCGGCCCGCCGTGTGCCGGTGGTGTGCGGGTGGGCCGGATCAAGGGGGTCCGACGCCACCGGCAAGAAGCGCACCGCCGCGCCGCTGCGCGAGAAGGAGGACCTGGGCGCCCTCACCAAGGCCGAGCTCCACCAGCGGGCCACCGCCCCGGGCATCGCCCACCCCTCCACGATGACCCGCGACGAACTCCAGAAAGCCCTCGCGGAAGGAAGCGGCACGGCCGAGACCGATGTCGGCGGCCTCACCGACTCGGTGGGGCACAGTCACCCGCGCCATAGATGTGTACGCAATGAGGGGGAGTGCAATCGAAAATCGGGGGTAGTCGGGTGCGGACCGTACTGCTCGAGCGAAGGGACCGACATGGCTGTGGCCAGTGACGAACTCCGCCAGGACGCGTGCGTAACCGGTGAGGTGGAGGCCGTTCGTCCAGTGCGGTCCTTCGACGTTGCGCCCGAGCTGGAGGGGATCGAGAAGCTGCGGGCGGTAGCTCCCACCGACGCACGGGACATGAGCCGGGTCCTGCTGGTGCGGCTCGCCGCACTGGAGGAGGGCACCCGCGAGTACTCCTACGTCCGCGGCTGCCTGGTCGAGCTCAACCTGTCGCTGGTGCGGTTCGTGCTGCCCCGCTTCGGCTCGCACCGCGAGCCCACGGAGGACCTGATGCAGGTCGGCGCGGTCGGGCTGATCAAGGCCATCGACCGCTTCGACCCTGAGCACGGCGTGGAGTTCAGCACCTTCGCGATCCCCACCATCCTCGGTGAGATCCGCCGGCACTTCCGCGACAGCACCTGGGCCGTCCACGTCCCCCGGCGCCTCCAAGAGCTGCGCCTGACCCTCGCGAAGGCTCAGGACGCGCTCTCCCAACGGCTCGACCGCTCGCCGACCGTGGCCGAACTCGCCGCTCACGTCGGCCTCTCACAGGAGGAGGTCGTGGAGGGGCTGAACGCTGCCAACGCCCACACCACCGACTCCCTGAACCAGCCTGCGAGCGAGGACGACGAGGGCCCGGGCGCGCTCGCCGCCCGCTTCGGCAAGACCGACGACCGGTTCGGCCTGATCGAGAACCTCGTCTCGCTCCGGCCCCTGATCGCGACCCTGCCCGAGCGGGACCGCCTCATCCTGTCGCTGCGCTTCACCCACGAGATGACGCAGTCCCAGATCGGCGAGCACCTCGGGCTCTCCCAGATGCACGTCTCCCGTCTGCTGGCCCGCATCCTCACCCGGCTGCGGGTGGGCCTGGAAGCGGCCTGACCGTTCACCCCGGGCCTGCGGCCGACGACCGCCGCCCGGCCGCGCCCCGGACTGACGACGTTCCACAAGGGGATGACCATGCCCGGGTACGAACACCCTCTCCCGCTCGACGCACAAGCCCCCGGTGACACCGACGACATCCACGTCGAAGCGCGCCCAGCTCCCGACTACACCCTGGTCACCCTCACTGGCGACCTGGACGTCGATACCCTCGGGCCGGCCAAGGACGCACTCGAACGGGCCTTCTGGGACAACCAGGTCGTGGTCGCCGACCTCGAACACGTCACCTTCTGCGACTCCTCCGGCCTCAACCTGCTCCTGCAGATCCGCGCGAACGCCCTCGCCGCCGGCGCCCAGCTGCGCCTGGCCTCGATATCCCAGCCGGTGCGACGGCTGCTGGAACTCACGGGAGCCGAAGCGGCATTCGACCTCTACCCCACCGTGCCGGCCGCCCTCGCCCGCACCACATGAGTCTTGGCGACGTCGAGACCGGCACGGTGGCGACACCATGCCCACCCGTATCAGGCGTGTCACAGCAAGCAGGCGTACAGTCCGTGAACGACCTCCGCTGCGAAGGGCTGACCGTATGAACGCCCCCCGGGAGCGAGCCAACGGCCACCGCCCCGGACACCCTCTGCCCGTCCTTCCCCCGGGCAGCCAACGCCGCCGGATGGCTCTCACAGGTCGTCAGCGGCCGGTCGGCGCGTCCCGGAGTTTCACCCGCACGGCCCTCGTCGACTGGGGCTGGCCGGATCTGGACGACGTTCTGCTGCTGGTCGCCGAACTCGTCGCCAACGCGACGCTGCACGGCGGCGGCCCGATCGACCTCCTCCTGGACGCCAACAGCAAGCGGCTGCGGATCGAGGTCAACGACGCCTCGGCGCTCCTGCCCGCCCCGCGCGAACCGCACCACCCGGCCAGGCCCGGCGGACACGGTCTGTTCATCGTCTCCCGCACCTGCCGCCGCTGGGGCGCCACCCCTCAACCCTGGGGGAAAACCGTATGGGCCGAGATCGACGCCCACCCGCCGTCCCCCTGAGCCGACAAGCGCATCCCGCAGGCCCGGCCCGGTTCCAGATCGTCGACTTCCTCCGTCCCACCGAACCGGAGCCCGCCGAGCGGGATCTGCCGGACGAAGGCGTGGGCGTACGACGCGGCCAGGGGCCACACCCTGCGCGACCCTGCGAGTGCACCTTCGTCGACAAGGCCGCGAGCGAACTGGGCGGCCTCGACCTGCTCGTCAACAACGCCGCCTACCAGATGGCGCAGCCGGACGGGATCGAGGCGATCACCACCGAGCAGTTCGACCGGGTGATGAAGACCAACCTCTACGGCATGTTCCGGCTCACCACCCACAACCTCGCCCAGATGCTCGCCGAGCGCGGAATCCGGGCCAACGCCGTGGCGCCGGGTCCGGTCTGGACCCCGCTGATCCCGGCGACGATGCCCGATGCGACGCAGTTCGGAAGGCAGTCACCGCTTGGCCGGCCCGCGCAACCGGCCGAGATGGCGCCCGCCTACGTGTTCCTCGCCTCCGACGCCGCCTCCTACATCACCGGCGAGATCGTCAACGCCACCGGCGGAACCCCCCCTGCCATCACGCCGGGCGAAGCCTTGCGGGCCGACGTCGTCGGAGTCGGCGGGTCGAGGCTGGGAGTCTGCCGTCGTCGTGGTCGCAGGATCCACACGCGGGTGCGGTGGGTGGTCGGCCGCGTGGTCCCTTCGGCGTGCGGCTGCCGGATCCGGGTAGCCGCACACCGAAGGCAGCGGCCGGATGCCGCGGGTGATCTGGGCGTGTCGGCGCCCCGGCTGGCGTGCTTGGGCGTCTGGGGCGAGCAGGACGAAAGCACCGGCTGCTGCCGGTCTGGATACGAACGAGGCCGTGAGGACGTGAGAACGTGACGCTGGAGCATCCTGCACGTAGGCGCGATGACGGTCGGCGGGGGCGGTTCGAGCAGTTCGCCGAGCTGGCGTCGAACTTCACGAGTTCGCCACTGTTCGCAGGCTTGTGCGTCTGCCTGGTGGCCGGGTTTGTCGTGGTGCACGTGGTGGGCCTTTCGAGCGAGTGGCAGTTGCTGGTGGGTGACTCGATGGCGGCGGTGACGCTGTTGCTGCTGGCCATGCTGAAGAACTCCGAGCGTCGGGCCGAGCACGCGATCCAGCGCAAGCTGGACGCGATCGCCCGGGCGATGCTGGAGCAGCAGGAGGGTGAGGGCGGGCAGGCGCGTGAGGACCTGCGCAAGGCCGTCCGCCTGGAGGAGCGTCAGTAGCACCCGCGCTGCCCGAGGCTGCCCTGTGCCCGCGGATGGGTGCGGACAGGTAGCTGATTCCGCTGATCGCGGTGGATCCGCGCCGGACGACCCGTCAGAACCGGCTCTCCCGCCCGTTGTCGCCCGTGATCGGCGTCGGCAACCCGACCTCGCTGGGACTGCGCCCCGGCTTCACAGCGCCGCGATCGCCGGCCCCGACGTCACGGCAGATACGGATCGGGGCCGGCGCCGCCGCAGCCGGGATCCCGCTTCGGGGCCAGGTGACGCAGTGGCCGGGCGGGGTACGGGTGGCGGGCCTGGCATCGGGGGCGAGGGCGTGAGCGCCGCGCCGGTGGGGGAGACGTGGCCGACGGCGCGGCCGGGCCGTCAGACGGCGTCGCGGACGAGCGCAGCGAGTTCGGCGTCCCAGGAGATCAGTTGCTCTTCCGAGCCGGTCGCCACCAGAGTTTCGGCCTCGTTCAGGAAAGCCTCCAGTTCCTGGGTGTGCAGTACCAGGAGGGCGCAGCCGTTGTGGTCGCGCAGTTCGATGGTGGTCCGTGCCGCTCCGTACGGGCTCACCCTGACGTCTCCGTGGCCCGCACGGCGGGACAGCCCGTCGCTGAGGAGTTGGCGGGCGAACGTCCACGCCACCGGGGTGCTGTCGAAGGTGAGCTCGGGGCCGAAGAGCATGCGGACCGCGAAGGGGTCACTGCGTTGGTACTCGATTCGTGCCGTGAAGCGAACCGGTGCCAGCGGGCCGATGAGCACTCCGGTGATCGGGTGGACGACCGATTCGAACGGCATGGCGGGAACTCCCGTGACTGGCGGCCCAGATGGCCGGTGCGGGCTGCGTTTTCCCGTGATCGCTGGGGTCATGCTCCTGCGTCAGGGTGAACCGTTCTGCCCGGCTGCCGGCGGTAACGGCTCCTCGGCCGCGTCGACGGGGCCGAGGAAGCCGGTGGGGAGGAGCACCTCGCGGCCGAAGACCATGGGCCGGTGTCGACCACGACGTGCGCGGAGTCGACGACCTCGGCGTGCTTGTCGACCTTCCCGATGTGGCCGTCGGCCGCCTCCACCCGGTACCCGGCCAGGTCGGTCCCCGCCGCACAGCCCTCGGTACCCTCACAGCCCGGGTGGCCACGGTGCCTACCTACGGCAGGTCGGCGACCCGGACGGACGGGGACGGCCTACGCGGCCGTCAAGAGCACGCAACGGATCGGCGGCACGGTCCCGCTCTGACGGACGGTCAGGGGCGAGGAGCGTCGATCTCGGCCCAGACGGTCTTGCCCGACGGGTGGGGGCTGGTGCCCCACCCGTCGGAGATCGTGGACACGATGTGAAGGCCGTGGCCGCCGGGTGTCGCCGGCTGGCGCGGTTCGCGCGGCGCGGGTGCGGTCCGGGAGGCGTCGGTGACCTCGACGCGCAGGCGGGTATCGGTGGCGTGGAGGACGAGGTCCTGGGGGCCGTCGGCGTGGAGCATGGCGTTGGCGACGAGTTCGACGACCAGCAGCACGACGTCGTCGGCGCCGGGCCACGACCAGTCGGCCAGAGCTCCGGCGCTGAACTGCCGTGCGCGGGTGACCGGTTTGCGCTGCCCGTCGAGCACCAGGCACCGCCGCTGGCCGCCGGGGGGCAGCGTCAGCAAGGTGTCGGGCAGGTGGTCGTCGAGGGTCTGCCGGGTGATGCTCATTCGGTCGACCCTTCGAGTTGACGGTCCGTGCCACATCGCCTGCCCGCTGCGCCACGGTTGATGCGGCTGGACGGCATGATCCGTCAGAACCCGCACAGGAGTGATGGTGATCGTCACGACAGCTCCTCGAGCGCGGCCCGGACGGTGGGATACAGATCGAACGCGGCGTGGGCACCGGTGATCTCCAGCAGCCGCTGGACGGGTTGCGACACCGCCGCCAGCCGAAGCCCCGTGCCGGCGGCGAGGGCGCTCGTGCGGGCCAGCAGCAGCATGTTCAGTCCCGAGGAGTCGCAGAACCTCACCTGTGCGAGGTCGACGACGACGAGACGGCTGTCGCGCAGGGCCCCGGCGAGAGCTTCCTGGGCAGGCGCCAGCGAGTCGATGTCGAGGTCGCCGGCGATGCGGCAGACCAGGCCGCCGTCGCCGCCGGGCCGCAGTTCGATGCCGATGCCGTCATCGAGGGCGATGGTGCCGGCCCCGGCGGGCGGCTGGTCGTGTGACCGCATTCTCATACCCTCTCACCGTGTGGGTGATGGTCTGTGGGCGGGCGGGTGATGGCTGATCATCCCGCGTCGTGTGGGTTCGGCGGCTCTCAGGCCGCGTCGAGGCATTGGCGCAACTGCTTGAGGATGCGGGTCAGGACGCGGGAGACGTGCATCTGTGACAGACCGAGGCGCTCGCCGATCTGGGACTGCGTCAGTTCCTCGGTGAAGCGCATCGACAGGATCAGGCGGTCGCGCTCGGGCAGGGCGGCGATCAGGGGCTGGAGGGAGACGAGGTTGTCGACCAGGCCCAGCCGTTCGTCGGTGCCACCGAGCTTGGCGGCGAGGGCACCCGGGCCGTCGTCGTCCGGCCCGGCGGGGAGGTCGAGGGAGTCGGTGCTGTGCGCGTTGGAGGCGGTCAGGCCCTCGATGACCTCCTCCTGCGAGAGTCCGAGGTGCGCGGACAGCTCGGCCACCGTCGGGGCCCGGTCGAGGTTCTGCGAGAGTGCGTCCTGGGCCTTGGCCAGGGTCAGACGCAGTTCCTGGAGGCGACGGGGCACGTGGACGGCCCAGGTCGTGTCCCTGAAGTGCCGGCGCAGCTCGCCGAGGATGGTGGGGATGGCGAAAGTGGTGAACTCCAGGCCCCGTTCGACGTCGAAGCGGTCGATGGCCTTGATCAGACCGACCGCGCCGACCTGCATCAGGTCCTCCGTGCTCTCCCGGTGCGACCCGAAGCGGCGCAGCGCGAAGCGGATCAGGGAGAGGTTGAGCTCCACCAGCGAGCCCCGCACGTAGGAGTACTCCCTGGTGCCCTCCTCCAGACCGGCGAGGCGCACCAGCAGCACCCGGGTCAGGTCCCGCGCGTCGCTCGGCGCGACCTCCGTCAGCTCGCCGAGCTCCACCAGCTCCGGCGCGACCTCGCGCGGACTGCGCGGCGGCGCGACGTGTACGCGGTCCTCCGTCGGGGCAGGCGCTGCCATCAGGAGCTGATCCCTCGTCACGGTCATGTCGGTCCTCCCCAGCGGCGTAATGGTCTGCCCCCGTATGCCCTCTCTCGACAAGCCCATGCCCCTCAATCATGTGAAGAATTTGTGGCTTTTTCGCGTGGGTGAGAGGGATGGTGAAAATCGCTTTCAGGCCGGGGCGATGGTCCGTCGACTGCGGGGCGGCAGCACCCCGGCGTGACCTTGCCAGTGCGGCCCGGTCGGTCGGCGCGGTGTCAGTCGCAGGGCGGGCGGGTGGCGGTGTCGAGGTAGAAGGCGTCGATGCTCTGCACCGCCTGCTCGAACTCGACGAGGTTGACGGGCTTGGTGACATAGGCGTTGGCATGGCTGCTGTAGGCGCCGTTGACATCGTCGGGGGCGGAGGAAGTGGTGAGCACGACGACGGGAATGGTCCGCAGGTCCTCGTCGGTCTTCAGCACCCGCAGCAGGTCCCGGCCGTTCATCCGGGGCATGTTGAGGTCCAGCACGATCAGGTCGGGGCGGATCGTGCCGGGGGTGCGCAGGTGCTCCAGGGCTGCGAGTCCATCCGTCACCTGGACGAGGTTGCGGGCGCCTCGCTCGGTGAGCGCCTCCTCGATGAGGATGGCGTCGGCCGCGTCGTCCTCGACCAGCAGGACATCGAACGCGCGAGCAGGGCTGATCATCATCAGGGTCTCCGTAGGTGCTTCATCGGAATGGTCGAAGATGCCCGGCCAGCGCAGCCGGGCACCCTGGCGGGTGAGCCCGCAGGCCGAGCCGAGCTGCGGATAGCCGGCCCCGGCACGGGCCGCGGTGACCGCGGCCTCGCGCTGGAGACGCTCGGCGGCCCGCTGGAGCTGGTCCAGCATGTGGAGCGCGCCCAGGGCGGGTGCGGTACCCCTGCTCCCCGGGGGATCCTCCAGCAGTTGCAGGACGAGGCTCCGGGCGAGGCGTGCCACCGCCGCTTCCGCGACGGCGGCCGTCTCCTCCGGGGTGGAGCGGAGCACGAAGTTCTTTCCGGGCATGACCGGTACTTTAGGCCGCAATCCGACCCTCGACAACAACACTTGTCGCAATGCCTCTACAGTATGCGCTGGTCCCCTACAGGAGGGCCGCCATCCGGAGGGGCGAACAACGATGCACGACGACCGCAGGCCGCCGCGTACGCGGTCCCTGTCCACGTGGACGACCAGGCGCTGGCTGCGCGTCGGCGTCGCCCTGTCGCTGACCGTCCTGGCCGCGCTCGGCCTGACCGGGGCGTGGGTGCTGCAGCGGACCGAGAACATCAGCGTCGAGCTGGTCGACACCCGCTCACCCGCCCTGACGTCCTCGTTCCGCCTGGAAGCGGCGATGCTCAACCAGGAGACCGGCATCCGCGGCTACGGGCTGACCGGCAACCCCGACTTCCTGGAGCCCTACCGACGAGGACTGGCCGACCAGGCCGCCTACACCGCCCGGCTCGCCGAACTGCTGCCCGGCGAGGCCCAGGCCCTGGGAGACCTGACCGCGGTGAAGGCGGCCATCGCCACCTGGCAGGAGAAGGTCGCCCGGCCGATCGCCGCCGAGCCCCCGGGTGCACCCAGCCCCCTGGTCGCGAGTCTGTCCACCGACGGCCAGGCCTCCTTCGACGCGGTGCGCACCGCGATGACCGCCCAGCAGGACCGCCTGCGCGCCGACCGTGCCGCCTCCCGCGACGCCCTCACGTCGACCTTCGACCTGCGCAACTGGATCTTCACCGCCATCGCCGCGGTCATCGCCCTGCTCACCGTGCTGGTCTTCGAGGGCCTGCGCCGGGGCATCAACCAGCCGCTTGAGCAACTGGGTTCGGACGCGCGCCGGATCGCCGTAGGCGACTTCGAGCACCCCATCACCGCCACCGGGCCGGCCGACCTGCGGCGCCTGAGCGGGGAGATCGACTTCATGCGGCGGCGCCTGGTGCGCGAGCTCGCCTTCACCGAGGAGGCGAGGGTGCGCCTGGACGCCCAGGCAGCCGACCTCCAACGCTCCAACACCGAGCTGGAGCAGTTCGCCTACGTCGCCTCGCACGACCTCCAGGAGCCGCTGCGCAAGGTCTCCAGCTTCACCCAGCTGCTGCAGCGCCGGTACGGCGGTCAACTCGACGCCCGGGCCGACCAGTACATCGACTTCGCCGTCGACGGCGCGAACCGGATGCAGACGCTGATCAACGACCTGCTCGACTTCTCCCGCGTCGGCCGGGTCCTGCACACCACCGTCGAGGTCGACCTGGAGGAGACCTTCGAGCGCGCCCTGGACGCGCTCAGCGTCAGCGTCCAGGAGGCGGGCGCCGACATTACCCACGACCCGCTGCCCGCGCTGGTCGCCGACTCCACCCAGATGGGCATGCTCTTCCAGAACCTGATCGGCAACGCGGTGAAGTTCCGCCGCCCCGGCGAGCAGCCGCGCATCCACGTCACGGCGGAGCGCGAAGGCCCGCTGTGGCGCCTCGCGATCACCGACAACGGCATCGGCATCGCCCCGGAGTTCGCCGACAAGGTCTTCGTCATCTTCCAGCGCCTGCACACCAAGGAGGCGTTCGGCGGCAGCGGCATCGGCCTGGCGATGTGCAGGAAGATCGTCGAGTTCCACGGCGGCACCATCACCGTCGACCCCGACCACCGCGACGGCACCCGCATCGTCTTCACCCTCGCCGCCGAACCGCAGCACACTCCCGGCGCCTCCACCCTGCCCGAGGCCGTCCGCGCCGGAACCGGAGCGGAGCGGCAAGCGCCATGACCTCCACCGCTCAGTCCGGGTCGGCTGACGACCAGCAGGTCTACCGGGTGCTGCTGATCGAGGACGACGATGCCGACGCGATCCTGGTCGAGGAGCTCCTGCTCGACACCGGCCTGCACCACGAGCTCACCGTCAGCACCACCATCGCCGCCGCCAAACAGATCCTTGCCACCCAGCGGATCGACTGCATCCTGCTCGACCTCCACCTGCCCGACGCGGCCGGCACCGCCGCCATCACCGCCGTTCGCGAACTGGCCCCCCACAACGCCGTCATCGTGCTGACCGGCCTGGCCGAGGAGAAGGCCGGCACCGACGCGATGGCGGCAGGCGCCCAGGACTACCTCGTCAAGGGCAAGGTCGAACCCGAACTCCTGCGC
This sequence comes from Kitasatospora sp. NPDC101801, assembly GCF_044766665.1. Lineage (NCBI taxonomy): Bacteria > Bacillati > Actinomycetota > Actinomycetes > Kitasatosporales > Streptomycetaceae > Kitasatospora > Kitasatospora sp. NPDC101801. The sequence continues at coordinate 16,550 of NZ_JBIWML010000051.1, read as the reverse complement.
CGCACCCTGCGCTACGCCGTCTACCGCAGCCGCACCGAACGCACCGCCCTCGAAGCCCAGACCATCAGGCTGCGCGCCGAGGAGAACGCCCGCCTGGAGCGCGGCCTCCTTCCGCCGCCCATCCTCGGCACCTCCACCGTGACGGTGACCAGCCGCTACCTGCCCGGCACCGCGATGGCGCTGCTCGGTGGCGACTTCCTCGACGTCGTCGTCGGAGACGACGGACTCCTGCACGCGGTCGTCGGCGACGTCAGCGGACACGGCCGCGACGCCGCCGCGCTCGGCGTGCTCCTGCGGGCGTCCTGGCGCGCACTCGTCCTCGGTGGCCATCGCGGCGCGGACCTGCTGCACCTGATGGAGCGTGTCCTGGTCGCCGAACGCGGCGGGGAGTCGTACTTCGCCACCTGCACCCTGCTCACCCTCGACCAGCAGCGGGGCACCGCCACCGTCCACTTGGCCGGCCACCACGAACCCCTGCTCACCGGCCCGGGCGGCACCGTCGAGGTGAGTGCCGCCCACGGCATCGCCCTGGGCATCCTGCCGGGCCTGCGGAACTGGCCCAGCACCACCGTCCCGCTTCCCGAGGCCGGTGCCCTGACCATCTACACCGACGGCCTGACCGAGGGTCACAACGGCAGCACCGGCGCGCGCCTCGGCACCGACGGTCTGCTCGCCCTGATCAACACTGCCGCGCCGACCGACCCGGCCACCCACGTCGACCTGCTCATCAGACGGGCCCAGACCCTGAACGCCCACCGTCACACCGACGACCTCGCCGTCCTCCACCTCCAGTGGAGCCCGCAGTAGCCGGAGCACCGCCGCCGGGACCGAAGCCGGCACTGCGATCTTCGCCCGGCGGACGCGGGGGCGGGCCCGGCGGGGGCGGGAGCTTTCCGATCGGCCGTCAGATCCGATCAGGGGGTGTGCGGCCGAGCAGCACGTCGATGACTTCGTCGATCCGCAGGTGCGTGGATTCCGTCCCCGCTGCCACCAGGCGGTGAGTGCGCTCCAGGAACTCCCGCACCGGCGCGAGCGGGGTGCGCAGCCGGGCCGCTCCGCCGGCGCCGCGCAAGGTGATGACCAGGTCCGAGTCGCCGGGCCGCCCGGGCTCCACGCTCACATCGCCGCTCCCGCAGGGGCGGGAGCAGCCCCCCCGGGGCAGCTCGCGGCCGAAGGTCCACCGCACGGGCACGGCTGAGTCGACGTGGCAGTCCAACCGGACCGCGTACGGGTCGCCGCGGTGGTAGCCGAGGCACGCGGCGACCCGCACCGGGAGGCCGGGAGCGACGAGCATGCTCACGTTGAGCGGAACGCTGCAACCGTCCTCGCCCAAGGGCTCCGCCCCGGGTGCCGTGGTGCCGCTCACGACGGCACCGGCAGGGCGGGTGAGCCAAGCTCCTGGGTCGGCGCGGGCGGAGCCGGGCGAGGGGACGGACGGGTGCGCTGATCCCGATCCCCGGGAACGGCACGCCCCTCCCGTCGGAACCGAGCCGCCGGCTGGGCGTAGATCGGCGGATCGGGACGAGACAGCTCCACGCGGCGCTCGGCGAGGCCATGTCGCGGCCAGCTCATGCCCGGACCAACGAGCCCCGCTCGCGGCCGGTCATTGCCACACCGCCGGTACCTGCAACTGACGGGAGCGTGTCACGGCTTTTTGCGTGGAGCAGCCGGCGGTGTCGGGCCAGGAAATCGGAGGAATTCACGATTGCTTATTCGGAGCCGCGCGAGTTTCGGATTGGCCGCGTTCTGATGATTCTTTTTCGCCACTGTGGGTGACCCCTTTCAGGGTCACCCACAGTGGCGAAAAAGGAATTGCTCGTCAGAGGACGATGATGATTCCCCCGACGCCGTACCAGAGGCCGCCGTAGTACCAGCCCCAGCCCCAGCCGGGGTACCAGCCCCACTGTCCGTGGCTGGTCACGTTGACGCTGATGTGGCTGGTGTGGGCGCTGAACTGCTGGTTGTAGCCCGTGGAGTAGGAGTACGAGGAGCTGCTGGTCACGTTCACGGAGCGCGCTTGCGCGGCGCCGGCGGAGGAGGCGGCGGCGATCGGGACGGCCACGGCCGTCACCGCGAGCGAGCATGCCGCAATGGATCGTGCGAGTTTGCCGGTCATTTTCTGTCACCTCGGAAAGGAGTCAGATGATTTCCCGTCCACAAATCTATGACCCGAGTTCGGGATGTGCCATCCGGGAAAGCCGGTACATGAATCGGGTGGGCTGGACGGATATCTTCGTCTCGTCCTCCCGGGCGAACGAGGCTGTTCGCACAGGTGGCCCAGCTCGGCGGGGCCGTCGCGCGCGGTGGTGCTCGGCGTCGGCGCGAGGGTGGATCCCCTACCCCGCACACCAGAAGTGACCCCCTCACATGGAAGGGAGCACGGCCCGCCTGCTCGCACAACCGCCGGCATCGTCGCAGTTCCCGCCGCAGGTTCCGCCTTCGCGGGCACCTGCGGCTGGGAGCAGTTCTACGGCCACCAGGTGAACGCCTCCACCAGGAACGTCAGCTACAGCGAGAGCAACACCTTCTACGCGAGCGACGACTGGTCCGGCGACGACTGCGACGGTCATGACCACTCCATCCCGCCGTGCCCGCAGAGGACACGGCTCATCCGGCCGGTACGCGCCCGGACCGGCGCAGCAGGTGGCCCGGTGGGTTGTTCAGCGGGCGTGGCGGGCGGGGTGCTGGCCGGTACTGGCGGTCGTGAGTCGGCGGGCGCCGCGGTGGCGTCCGCTCGAGCTCCTGGCGGTTTCGACGGTGGCGACCACAACGAGCGCGAGCAGGGCGAGCATCAGCAGAAGCATCATGGGCGGGTCCTCCGGCTCAGGAGATCGTTGCGGTGCCGTCCGCCTGCCCTCGATCGCCGGGTCAACACCCCATCTCGCCGCCGGAGTTGCCGCGCCGGTCCGTTGCCTTCCGGCGGTCCGTGAGCTGCGCAAGTTCGCACGAATGCAACTGGATGCCCGGGGTAGCCGACCGACCGTCAGAGCAACACCGAAGCGTTGAGGAGGCAGTTGTGAGCAGCGGACTGTGGGGCTACGAGGGTGCCGAGGGCTATGCGGCGGGCACCGACCTGACCGGGTACCGGGTGGAGGCGACCGACGGCCACATCGGGAAGGTCGACAAGCACACCGTGGACGTCGACTCCGCCTCGATCGTGGTGGACACCGGCCCGTGGATCTTCGGCCGTGAGGTGCTCCTGCCTGCGGGCACCATCACCCGCGTGGATGCGGCCGAGGAAACGGTGTGGATCAACCGAACCAAGGACGAGATCAAGAACTCTCCCGAGTACGTCAAGGAGCAGCACACCGACGACCTCGACTACCGCAACCGCCTCGCCGGCTACTACGGCAGCGGCACCGCGCACTGAGTACCCGCCGGTAGGACGGCGGCGGCCCGCCCGGAGGCGGGCCAGTGCTGCGACGGGGTGGGACGGTCCCAGGACCGTCCCACCCCGTTTCGCTTGGTGGGAGTGCTACGTGAGGGCAGGGAATGAGAGCGGGACGGCTTGTTCTGGTCGGCTCGGTCCGGCTGGCTGGCTGGCCAGCTCTGGTCATGACCGCTCGCCGTCGTTTCCCCACGCCCGCCTTCTCCGGGAGCGCCACCGGCACCGGCACGGCCGCTCCGGTGCCGGCGCCTGCGAGCGGGCGCCGGGTGCTGCCGGCCCCGACCAGCTCCGGTTGACGTTGGTAGCTGCGGCCGTCACGGCGTCGCCGACGGCGGCTGCGGTGATGCGCCGGGCGCGGGGAATCAGCTTGATGACAGCCTCGGCGGACGATATGTGCCGACGTGCCCGACGGCAAGGACGCTGCTGCGAAGGCCGAGGCCCTCTTGGCCGGAGCGCGCTCCGGCTCTCGGGTCAGCGGACGGTGACCTGGAGATCCGCACGGCGCGCGCCGACCGGCAACGCGTGGCGCCGAGGTGCCACCCCCGCTCGTCGGCACTGCTCGGTCCGGCGCCCGCGCTTCGCAGTGCCCGGGCACGGCGGCGTCGCCGTCCCCGGCGGCGACGAACCCGCTGCCCGCTTCGGTCACCTGTGCCGTCTGGTCGCCGGGGTGCCCCCGTTCAGCGCTCTGCATCCGGCCAGGAGCCGAACAGGGCGCATGTTCGGGCCGATTGCGGTTACCCGTGAGTAGTGACTGTGCTTGGGGAAGCCGTGACGGCTCGGGGAATCAGTGTGCGTGGCCCGCGCGGGCCGGTGTTCGAGAATGTGGACGTGAACGTGCCGGGCGGGGGTTTGCTCGTCGTGCACGGGCCCGCCGGATCGGGGCGCACCAGCGTGCTGCTGGCCCTGTCCGGGCGGATGCGGCTGCACACGGGCGTGGTGCGGGTCGGACGGCACCGGGCTTCCGGGGCAGGTGCCGGGCGGGTGCGGCGGCTGGTCGCGGTCGCCCGGGCGGACGGTGCCGTCGCCGCCGAAGGCCGCTTGCGGGTAAGGGAGTTGATAGCCGAACGCTGCTGGCTGGAACCGGGCGTCACCCGGCGCAGGGTCGTCGAGGCCGCCCGCCCGCTCGGCCTGCACCTGCGCGCGGCGACGCTGATCGAGGACCTCCCACCACTCGACGCCCTGCTGCTCGATCTGGCCCTGGCGCTTGCGGCCGGTCCGCCGGTGCTCGCCGTCGATGCGGTCGACCGGGACTTCACCGGCCACGACCGCGACCGCGCCTGGCAGGCGCTGGCCGCGGTGACGGCCACCGGCCGCACCGTCCTGAGCACCACCGCCCAGCCGCCCGTGCCCGTGCCCGAAGGCGCCGTCCTGCTCGCCCTGCCGCACCGCTCGACCGATCTGCCGGCCGACCGCACGGCCCACGCCACCCCCCCCGCGAGGTGACCGCATGACCGCCCTCCGGCTCGCCCTGCTCGAACTGCGCCGCTTCCGCGGCCCGCTGCGCCGGCTGGTGCCGCTCCTGTTGTGCCTGATCCCTCTGCTGTACGGCGCCATGTACCTGTGGGCCAACTGGGACCCGTACGGCAAGACCGCCCGGATCCCGGTCGCCGTGGTGAACCTCGACCGGCCCGCCGTTGCCGCCGAGGGCCGGCCCGTGGACGCCGGCGCGCAGTTGGTGGAGCAGCTCAAGGCGTCGGGCACCTTCGGCTGGCAGTTCGTCGACCCCGCCACGGCCGACGCCGGGCTGCGCAGTGGCCGGTACGCGTTCACGGTCGAGATCCCGCCGGACTTCAGCGGCAGGCTGGCCACCGCAACCGACGCCCGCCCGCAGCAGAGCGGCGTCCTGCTGCGGCTCGACGACGCGAACAACTACATCGCCGGCATGATGACGGAAGTGGTCCAGTCGAAACTGCAGTCCCAGGTCGACTCGGCGGTTCATGAGGCGTACGTGCGCGCCGTCTACGGCGAACTGGCCGACTTCCGGAAAGAGTTGAAGGCCGCATCGGAGGGCGCGCACCAGCTGGTCGGTGCCACCGTCACCGCGCGCCAGGGCGCTGCGGCGCTCGCCGACGCCGCCGGTGGGGCGCGCGAGGGCAGCGCGCGGATCGCGGCGGGGGCGGAGCAGATCAGCCAAGCCGTCGGACAGGTCGACCGGGCCGCCGAGACCCTCAACCAAGCGGCGGCCGACCGGCTGCCGCAGGCCGCCGCCCAGCTGGTGACGGTCGCTTCGGTGGCCGCCGAAGCCGTCCGCACCGTGCACACCGGCACCTCGCAGGTCCGTCAGGGCACCACCGCCTCCCTCGCCGACCTGCGCCAACTTGTCTCTTCCCACCCCGAGTTGAACCAGGACCCGCTGTTCGCGCGGGCCCTGCGGCACGCCGAGCAGGTGGATGCCGGCGCCGCCGGGATCGACGAGCGCGCGGCGGCTGCCGACACCGCGGCCCAGCGCCAACTGGCCTCGGCCCGGGAGCTGGAGCGCGCCGCTGAGGCGGTGCGCCGCGACGCCTCAGCGCTGAACGCCCCGCTGCGGCTCCTGGATTCGGGGACAGCCGATGTGGCAGCAGGTACCGCGACCGTCGCCGGCGGCCTGGACTCGCTCCGCTCGGCGACCGGCGCCGCCGCCTCCGCTGCCGACCAGGCGCACGACGGTGCGACCCGGCTCACCGACACCGTCGACAACGGGCTGCACCGCATCCCCGACCTGACGGACCAGCAGACCGCCGACGCCGCCCGGGTACTGGGCACCCCGGCCCGCATCGACCGCACGAACCTGCACCCCGCCGGCGTGTACGGACGCGGAATGGCACCGTTCTTCTTCGGCATCGCGCTGTGGGTGTTCGGGCTGTTCGCCTACCTCCTGCTGCGGCCGGTCAACCTGCGGGCGCTGGCCGGCCGGGCCCGCTCGTGGAACGTCGCCGCCGCAGGCTGGCTCCCGGCCGCCCTGCTCGGCGCGGTGGCCGCCACCGTCCTCTACGCGGTGGTGGATCTGACCCTGGGCCTGGACGCGGTGCATCCCTGGGCCACCGTCGGCCTGCTGGTGCTGGGCGCCGCCTCCTTCGTCGCCGTCGACCACTTCCTGCGGACCTGGCTCGGAGTGGCCGGCGACGTCCTCTCCCTGGTGCTGCTGATCCTGCAGCTCACCGCAGCCGGCGGCCTCTACCCGGTGTCCACCGCCCCGGCGTTCTTCCAGACCATCCACCCGCTGCTCCCGATGACGTACCTGATCGACGGCCTTCGGGTCACCGTCTCCGGCGGACAGCCGTCCCACCTGCTGCGCGATGGCGTGGTGCTGCTCGCCTTCGGAGTCGCGTTCCTGGCACTGACCACGGTGGCCGTCCACCGCCAGCGGGTGTGGACCGTCGCGCGACTGCACCCGGACATCGCTCTCTGACCCTCACCTCACCGCACTGCCGATCGGGTTGTGCATCCTGCGGTGGGTGCGCCGGATGCGCTGACCGGCCGAGAGCGGGTCTGTACGGTGACCGGCTCTGTCCCGTATTCGGTGGTGACGAAGGGTGATGGTCGTCGTTGGCATGGTGTGCGTGATGTCAACGAGCTTGTGGGTGTGGTGTTTTCGGGGTTGTCTGCCTTGGTCGTCGAGGGCGTGACGGATGAGGGCGAGTTCATTCGGGTGTCGGCGCGGACCCGGGACGATCCGGTGCCGCGTCCGATGTGCGGGCAGCTGACGGGGCAGGTTCACGGTTTCCACGGGCGGGTGATCGCGGATGTGCCGGTGGACGGGCGGCGGGTCGTGGCGTCGGTGCGGGTGCGGCGCATGGTCTGCCCGGCTCTGGGCTGCCCGCGGCAGACGTTCCGCGAGCAGGTCCCCGGCCTGATCGAGCGCTACCAGCGGCGCACGCGACGACTTGCCGTCCAACTCGGGGAGATTGTGAAGGAATTAGCAGGCCGGGCGGGCGCCCGCCTCTCTCGCGTGCTGGCCTGCGCGGTCTCCCGCTCGACCGCCCTGCGCATGCTCATACGCCAGGCGATACCGTCACTGCGCATGCCGCGTGTGCTCGGCGTCGACGACTTCGCGCTCAAGCGCCGGCATCGCTATGCCACCGTGATCATCGACGCCGAAACCGGTGAGCGGATCGACGTCCTGCCCGACCGCACCACCAGAACCCTGGCCGCGTGGCTGCGCGCGCACCCTGGGGCCGAGTACGTCTGCCGCGACGGCTCCGCCTCCTACACTGAGGCGATCCGCCAGGCCCTGCCCGAAGCGGTGCAGGTCAGCGACAGATGGCACCTCTGGAGCAACCTGTGCGGGAAGGTCCTGGCCGAGGTCGGCTCCCACACCGCCTGCTGGGCGACCGCCGTGAACCCCGCCCGGCCGGGAGGAGTTCGCGAGCAGAGCACCCGCGAGCGCTGGCAGCGGGTCCACGACCTCCTCGGCAAGGGCGTCGGCCTGCTCGAATGCGCCCGCCGCCTCGACGTCGCCCTGAACACCGTCAAGCGGTACGCCCGCATGAACGAGCCCACCGCGGAGCGCCGCGCACCCCGCTACAAGTCGACCCTCGTCGACCCCTACCGCGACCACCTGCGCCGACGCAGGGCCGAGGACCCCGCGGTGCCGGTCACCCACCTCCTGCGCGAGATCGAGGAACTGGGCTACACCGGCAGCGCCAACCTCCTGGTCCGCTACCTCACCCAGGGCCGCGCCGAGGGCGACAAACCTGTCACCACCCCGCAGCGCTTCGCCCGCCTCCTACTCACCCGCCCCGAGAACCTGCGCGACAAGGACACCGCCCTGCTGCGAGAACTCACCACGGCCTGCTCCGAGATGACCGAACTCGCCCGTCTAATCTGAGAGTTCGCACAACTGCTGACGCCGGCCCAGGGCAACGACGCCAAGCTCACCGCCTGGATCACCTCAGTTCGCGCTGCTGACCTACCCCACCTGCGCTCCTTCACGAACGGCCTGGAACTCGACCGGGCCGCCGTCAACGCCGGACTCACCACCCCGCACCACAACGGCCGCACTGAGGGCGTCAACACCCGCACCAAGCGGATCATGAGGCAGATGCACGGCCGAGCCGGATTCCCCCTGCTCCGCCACCGCATCCTCCTCCAGTGATCACCACAGAGCGCTACCACCGAATACGGGACAGAGCCGGTCACCGTACAGACCCCCACCCCGTGACCGAGCCCGGCGGCGCGAACCCGCTCCGGCACCGCCGTGCTCTCCGCGCCCTTCACCGCGGCCGGGGCGACGCCCCGCTCCTCCACTCCTGCTCCTTCGTGTCTCGGACGTACGACCCGGCGGGTACGCCGGTGCGCGGTTCCCCCACTGGGGGAACCGCGCCCGCCGTCAGCCGGCCGTCGGGAGGCTGACCACCAGGTGGGCACCGTGGCCGCTCGGCGGCTCGGTGGCCGCGACGGTGCCGCCGAGCGTGGTGGCGATGGTGCGGGCCAGGGCGAGGCCGAGCCCCGCACCGCCGGCCGCGCGGGTGCGGTCGGCGTCCAGCCGGACGAAGCGGTCGAAGACCCGATCGCGGTCGGCAGCGGGGATGCCGGGTCCGTCGTCGGCGACGGTGAGTTCGGCCCGGCCGTCGACGGTGCGGAGGGTCACGGTGACCGTGGCGGCCGCGTGCCGGGCGGCGTTGTCCAGCAGGTTGCGCAGCAGGCGGCCGACCAGGACCTCCCGGCCGGCCACGGTGGCCTCGGCCAGGTCGCCGTGACAGGTCAACGCGGGGTCGGTGACGGTCCGTTCGGCCAACTGCTCGGCGACCAGGTCGTGCAGGGCGACCATGCCCTCCACCGGCCGGCCCTCCTCGGTGTCGGCGAGCAGCAGCAGGTCGTCGGCCAACTGCTGCAGCCGCTCGGTGTCGGTCAGCGCCCCGGCCACCACGGCGGGCCAGTCCGCCTGCTGCGGATGGGTCAGCGGGACTTCGAGCGAACTGCGCAGGGCGGCCAGCGGGCTGCGCAGTTCGTGCGAGGCGTCGGCGACCAGCCGGCGCTGCTCGGCCAGGGCGGTCTCCAGCTTGCTCAGCGTGGTGTTGGTGGTGCCGGCCAGCAGGAAGATCTCGTCCCTGGCTCTCGGGACGGGCACCCGCCGGTGGAAGGCGCCGTCGCCGATCACCGCCATCTGCCGCCGGATCGCCTCCACCGGGCGCAGCGCCAGGCCGGTGACCAGCCAGGCCATCAGGGCCACGAAGAGCGAGGCGCCGGGGGCGACGTACCAGGCGAGAAGCCGGGTCACGGTGGCGCTGGTCCGCTCGGCCTGGGCGGTGTCGACCAGGGTGTAGACGGAGAGCTGTTGGTCGGGCAGGCCGACGATGCCGGAGTACCGCTCGAGTTGGGCGCTGGTGAAGGTGTCGGCGGTGCGGGAGCGGTAGAACTGCAGTGAGGTGCCCGTCTGTTCGGGCAGGCCGAAGGCCAGGCCCGCATCGGACGGGAAGTCGAGCGTGACGGGTCCGAAGGAGAGGTCGGCAACCGGCTCCAACAGCCTGGGGCCGACCGGGTCCAGCCCGAAGGAGAGCCCCTTGCTCCGGGGGTCCGTCAACCCGAAGGAGCGCAGCCAGCGGCCGTCCTCGGCCAGCACCACGTAGGGGTCGCTCTGGTATGCCTCCTCGGGGGTACCGGGGATCTTGACCGAGACGTTCTCGAACGCGGTGAACGCCCGGTCCTCGGCACGCAGGTGCAGACTGTCCTGCACCGCTCCGCCAACCAGGACGGCGGCCACCCCGAAGGCGATCGCGGCGGCGACCAGCGAGGCCAGGGCCGCGCGGGCCCGGACACCGAAACCGAACCTGCGGCGGTCACTCATCGCCGGCCGCCAGTCGGTAGCCGATGCCGCGCAGGGTCTCGATCGTGCAGTGCGCGCCCGCGGCGGCCAGCTTGCGGCGCAGCGCGGCCACGTACACCTCGACGATGTTGACGTCCCCCCGAAAGGCGGAGTCCCAGACCGCGTCCAGGATGTCGGTCTTGGGCACCGCCTGGTCAGGGTGCCGGGCCAGGCACTGAAGCACGCCGAACTCCTTGACCGTCAGGGTCAGTTCGGCACCGTCGATGGTGCAGCGCCGGGCCGCCGGGTCGATCCGCAGGTCCGCCAGGGTCAGTACCAGGGGACGGGCGGTGGCCTCGCGGCGCAGCAGTGCGCGCAGCCGGGCGGTCAGCACCAGGTACGAGAATGGCTTGCTGAGGAAGTCATCGGCGCCGCAGTCCAGCGCCTCCGCCTCGTCGTACTCGCCGTTCTTGGCGGTGAGCATCAGAATCGGCACCGAATTCTGCTCGCGGCGCAGCTCCTGACAGACCCGGAATCCGTTCAGGCCGGGCAGCATCAGATCCAGCACCACGGCGGCATAACCTCCGTCGCGGGCCCTTTCCAACCCGGTCAGACCGTCTCCGACCACGTCGACGGCATAGCCCTCGGCTCGTAGTCCCTGGCTGAGCGACTGTGCCAGCCGCTCCTCGTCCTCCACCATCAGCAGGCGCATCAGGCCAGCCTAGAGCAGTTCGGCGATATGTAAAGCGCGCTGCCCGTTATGGCAAGAAGGTCCTCTCTGAACAAATCTTCAGCTTCGTTCAGAATTCCTTCAGCACGTTTTGCCTAGCGTCGCCGAAGTGAATAGTGAGCGATGGGCCAATGCACCGGCACGGCATTCATGGATTCCCGTTGTCCCCGTTTTCGGATTTCATCTGCTGCTCTCGGTGTCCCGGCACCGGCGGATGGAGAGCAGCGGGTTCGACCTGGGCATCTTCGAGCAGGGGGTCCGGGCCTACGCCGGGCTGACCGCACCGGTCTCCACCCTGAAAGGCGCCGGGTTCAACCTGCTGGGGGATCACTTCAGCCCGCTGCTGGTGGTGTTGGCTCCGGTCTACCGGCTGGTCCCGGCGGCGAGCACGCTGCTGGTGGTCCAGGCGCTGCTGGTCGCGCTCTCCTGCGTCCCGGTCACCGGGCTGGCGGTCGACCGGCTGGGCCGGTCGCGCGGGGTGGCGGTGGGATTGGCGTACGGGCTGTCCTGGGGGCTGTGCCGGGCGGTCCGGTTCGACTTCCACGAGGTGGCGCTGGCCGTGCCGTTGATCGCCTGCGCGGTGGCGGCGCTGGCCCGTGGGAGGCACCGGGCGGCGGTCTGCTGGGCGCTGCCGCTGCTGCTGGTCAAGGAGGACCAGGGGCTGATGCTGGCCGGGATCGGTGCGTACGTGTTCTGCCGGGGGCGCCGCCGGCTGGGCGCCTCGGCGGTACTGGCGGCGGTGGCCGGCACGCTGTTGGCGGTCCTGGTCCTGGTGCCCGCGGTCAATCCGGGCGGGGTGTGGACCTACGGCGCGAACGGCGACTGGCAGGGCAACCCGCTGACCCGGCTGCTGCTGCCCTGGTCCAAGTGGGGCACGGTGGCCATGCTGTTGGCACCGACCCTGTTCGTGGCGGTGCGCTCGCCGCTCGCGCTGCTGCTGGTGCTGCCGCTGGCGTGCCGGTTCTGGACACCGGCCCCGACCTACTGGGGTACCGGGCAGCACTACAACGCGGTGCTGATGCCGGTTCTCTTCCTGGCCCTGGTGGACGGGCTGCACCGGCTCCGCAGCCGCGCGGCCGTACCGGGGTGGCGCCGTCGGGCGGTCGCGGCGGTGCCCGCGCTGGCCCTGGCACTCGCCGTGGCACTCGCCCCGCTGCCCGACCCGGCCGGGCCGAACGCCGCCGTACGGGACGCCCGGCGGACCCTGGCGGTGATACCCGACGGCGCGACGGTGGCCGCCGCCAACCGGCTGGCGCCGCAGCTCACAGGCCGCTGCACCGTCTCGCTCTTCCCGTACCTCACCTTCCCCGGCGCGGAAGGGCCGAACTGGCGCCCCGAGGCCCGCTGGGTGGCGGCCGAGGACCGGCCCGGCGACTTCCCGGTGCCGCAGTCCGAGCAACTCGCCGTGCTGGACTCCCTGCCGAGGGCCGGCTACCGGGTGGCGGCCACCGGCGGCGGGGTCACGGTCTACGAGTGGACCGGCAGCTGACGGCGGGTCAGCCGCCGGCGACCACGCCCACTGGGCGTGAAGCAAGACGGCTGGCCACTCGGATAGGGAGGGGCCAGCCGTCGGATCGTCCGGAGCGGCGAGTGGTCAGCCGGTTGCGCGGTCGTCCAGGACGACGCGGGGGCTGCCGTCGAAGTCGGTGCTGGTGTCGGGCCGCGCCCACTCGCGGCGGCCTGGTCGCGTGACCGGGTGCAGCGATCACCTCGGCCCGGATCGCCTCACTGCCCCGAGGCCCGTCCCGAGGCCCTCAGACTTGTCGAATATCGATATGCTCCCTAGTCTGGGGCATATCGAAAATCGATGGGGAGGAATGCGATGAACACGCGACTCACGAGGGCCCTGGCCTCGGTGACCTTTGCGCTGGCGGGGCTTTTCGGGCTCGTCTTCATCGGCACGACCGTCAGTCACGTGCTCGACGACGGGGCGGTCTGTGCACAGACGGGCTTCTGGGCCAATGCCCCGCTGACCGGCGGCCTGCCGGTCGAGGAGGGCGTGAAAGCATCCAGCAGCGCCGCGCGCCTCTGCCAGGACGGTCCCTCCACGGGTCAGCGCGCCGCCGACCTGGCGGGCCAACTGCCTTGGCTGCTGTTCGCCTCCCTCGCTCTGCTGCTCTTCTCCTTGCTGCTGAGTGCCGTCCTGGAACACGGGCCGTTCACCGAGGCGGTGGCGAAACGGCTCTCCGTTCTCGGCTGGTTCGTTGCCGTGGGCATGCCGCTGGCCGGCCTCGTCGTCGGCTGGTCGCAGTCCTGGCTGGTCGGTAGCATGGCGCCGGTCGCGGGCTCCGGGCCGACGGTCTCCGGACCGCTGGAACTCGTTTTTGCCGGCCTCGCCGCAGTGATCATGGGGAAGATCATGCGCGAAGGCGTACGCATGCGAGAGGACCTCGAAGGGACCATCTGATGCCCGAAGAGGAACTCCACACGATCCGGATCCACCTCGACCGGCTCCTCGCTGAGCGCGGCATGACGCTCACCGAACTCTCCGCCCAGGTGGGCATCACCGTCGTCAACCTGTCCGTACTCAAGAACGAGCGGGCCAAGGCCGTCCGCTTCTCGACCCTCTCGAGGATCTGCGACGTCCTGCGGTGCCAGCCGGGAGACCTGATCACCCACGAACCTGCCGAGCGGGTCTGACTCGGCGTTTCGTTCCTGGTTTTGAGGGTCAGGTTTCGCGCCAGGTGGGGATGGTTTCGCCGGTGAGACGGCGGGTCATGAGGTTGATCGTGGCAAGGTGGATAATGGCTTCGGAGCGGGCTGGGAGGGCCTCGTGGTCGCGGGCCAGGCGGCGGGGGTTCATCAGCCAGCCGAGGGTGCGTTCGACGACCCAGCGGCGGGCTGGACGACGAATCCTCTCGTGGTGGGGTCGCGGCGGATGATTTCCATGTCGATGCCGAGGGTGGCGGCGTGCTCGACGACGGCGTTCTTGTAGCCCATGTCGGCCCAGGCTTTGCGGAGGGTGGGGACTCTGTTGCTCAATTCTCCTGGCCGAGGTCGTGTCGGAGGTCCACGGGCGGGCACCACACTCGTTCTGGTCTGCCGGACGGAAGCGCCTCGATGACTGTCACCACGCTCGCCCACGCCCACGCCCACCCCGATGCCGATGACGACGGCCCGGCCTGCCGTTACGGAGTAGCGGGGGTGCGGGCGGCGACGAGGGTGATGTCGTCGCGGGTGTCGCCGAGGTCTTTGGCCAGCCGTGTGCACAGGTCGGCCAGGGGCAGGTCGCGGTGGGTGTCGGTGTGGCGGCGTAGCCGGGTCATGCCGGTGTCCAGGTCCTGGGTGCGGGATTCGACCAGGGCGTCGGTGTACAGGAGCAGGGTGGCGTCGGCGGGCAGGGTCATACGGGCGGTGGGGCGGTGGGTGGTGGGGGCGACGCCCAGAAGCATGGCAGGGGGTGCGGTGAGGTAGGAGGCGGCGCGGTGGGTGTTGATCAGCAGGGGTGGCGGGTGGCCTGCTACCGACCAGGCCAGTTCCCACGGGCCGTGGGGGGTGGGGTGCAGGCGGGCGAGAATGAGGGTGGCGGCGTCGGCTCGGGTCAGCAGCGCCTGGGCGCGGTCCAGACGTTCCAGGATCTGGCCGGGGTCTTCTTCGGGGCGGTCGGCGGCCAGGGCTCGGAGCATGTTGCGGAGTTCGCTCATGCGGGCCGCGGCGTGGATGTTGTGGCCGGTGACGTCGCCGATGACCAGGGCGGTGTCGCCGTCGGGCAGGGGGAAGGCGTCGTACCAGTCCCCGCCGACTTCCGCGGATTGCTGGGCGGGCTGGTGGTGGGCGGCCAGTTCGATGCCGGGGACGGCGGGCAGGTCGGTGAGCAGGGCGCGTTGGAGGGTCGTGGCGATGTCGGCCTGGGCGGCGTGCAGGCGGGTGTTGTCGAGGCCGAGCGCGGTGCGGCGTGCCACTTCCTCGGCCAGGATGCGGTCCGCCTCGTTGAAGCCGGGGCCGGCGGCGCCGCGGGTCACGGTGAGGGCGCCCAGGGTGGTGTCGCGCAGGCGCAGGGGCACGACGAGGGCTTCGTCGGCTTCGGTGAGGTCGAGCAGGTCGGTTCCGGTGCCCGGTCGTGCGGTCAGGCCGGTCAGGTGCTGGACGCCGGCGCCGTGACCGATCCGGTCCAGGGCCGTGCGGTGGCCCGGGTGCAGACTGGTGCGGGCCGCCTCGGGGGCTGGGGTGATCGCGTCGGGGGTGTGGTGGGCCCACGCCACCCTGCGCACGGTCCGGCCGTGGGTCAGGTCGGCGATCGCGGTGTCCCCAAGACGCGGTACCAGTTGCCGGACCAGGCGTTCCAGAGACTGGTCGCCGTCCAGGGTGCTGACCATCGCCAGGGTCAGCTCGCCGAGCCAGGTGATCTCGGAGAGGTCGTACTGGGCCTGCTCGCGCATCGTCTCGCTGTGCGCGTAGCGCACCGCGCTGCGGTCTGCGCGGTCGCGCTGGCCGGTGGCGTCGTGGAAGACCACCACCGCGCCGGCCCCGCCCTTGGCGCCGGGCTCCGGCCGGGCGGGCAGCGGGGCGGCGGACCACCACACCGGCAGCGGGGTCCCGTCGGCACGCAGCAGCACGGCGCGGTCGCCGCTGATGCGCCTGCCCGCGGCGACGTCCTGCAGGACCGGGCGCTGCCCGCGCAGCCCGTCGGTGTTGCCGGTGTGGGGGTTAAGCGCTTGGTGGGCATCGACCCCAACCAGTGTCCCGGGCCGGTAGCCCAGCAGGCGTTCGGCCCACGGGTTGCAGGCGATCACCCGCCCGTCGGGGTCGACGGCGTAGACGCCCGCAGCGGCGGCATCGAACAGTGACGACATCAACCCTCCGTCCCCGAGGAGAGCGGTGGGTATGCCGGTGGCGGTGGAGCGGTTCATGGGCCACCGTGTGCCCCGCGATCGGGGATGGATTCCAGCAGAATCACTCCTTCCGATGCCGCCTGATGTGCGGTCGCGCCCGGGCCCTGGTGTTCACGCACAGCACAGCCTGGTCCACGCGAGCAGACGTCGCTTTCGGTGACAGGCTCCGTAGGCCGCACCGCATCCCCGCGACCGCGCGCCCACTGTTCGGCCGTGCGTGCTGGCACTCCCGGCCCCGAGGGGCCCGCGGGGCGCACCTGCGCGATCTCCCACATCCGAGGCGCGCGCCTTCGTGCCGGGTGGTGCTGCTCGCCGCGGCTGCTGCACCTTGTCCCGGCCAGCGCCACCCTCAGGACGTGCTGGTGCCTTGGGTTTCGCGCGGCGGTGGTCAGCGTCCGGGCGGGGCCGGTTCGGTTCTTGACGGTGATGCGTTG
Organism: Kitasatospora sp. NPDC101801; assembly: GCF_044766665.1. NCBI lineage: Bacteria > Bacillati > Actinomycetota > Actinomycetes > Kitasatosporales > Streptomycetaceae > Kitasatospora > Kitasatospora sp. NPDC101801. Next base: position 439 of record NZ_JBIWML010000051.1, on the reverse strand, counting down.
GTGAGGTCGGCGCCGGTGGTGGCATCGCGCTGTGAGCGGTTGGTGGCACATGACGGTCGCGTCGTCCTGCAGACGGCCGTGGGCCGCGTCGACCACCCGCGCCGATCAGGGCGCGGGCGGCTTCGCGCGGGTGCAGGGCGCGAGTGCCGGCGATCACGTCCGCCAGGGCCAGGCTTTCGGCGTTGCGCTCCAGCATCCCGTCGGTCAGCATCACCAACCGGTCCCCGGCCGCAGGTCCGAGGGCTGCACCCGGTAGGAGTGCGGGAATTTGAAGCCGAACGGCATATCGGTCTTCGGGGACACCTGCCTGACCTTCCCCTCGCGCATTAGTGGCGGCCAGGGGTCAGGGTCATTGCATGATCGCGATCTGTCCGGGTTGATCACGTGAGGCCGAGGGCTGCCAGGGGTCGGTGGTGGTCGCGGCCGGTGTGGCGGAGGG
>NZ_JBIWML010000050.1:0-46927 GCF_044766665.1 Kitasatospora sp. NPDC101801 | reverse complement strand
GCCCCACGATGGCCGGCCACGGTGATACCGCCCGCTTCGGGTGGCATCACATTGGTCATCCATCACGGGGCAAAGGTTGCCTGATGCGGCACTAGGCTGGAAAGAGGACAGATCCCGTCCTAGATCGTCGCCGAATCGGAGCGCGCCTTGCCATTCGCGGCCGCGTGGGCGGCGTGCGGCGAAAGCCGAAGTCGCTCCGTGGAGGCGGGTTGATTACCGTCACTGACTGTAGTGAGGACCGCGGCCAAGTGACTCCCCATCAGGTGGCCGCCCGTGGGGAGATGCAACTGGCCGCTGACAGCGTGCCACGGCTGATGGGGCTCCCTGGACTTTCCGAGATCCTCATCACGGCTTCGGTCGGGTGGGGGTGGTCCGGCCAGGGCGGGCGTCAGGCGCGGCTGAGTTCGGCTGGCCTGATGTACGCGACGGAGCCGCTCCAGGCCCAGGGGTACCGGGGGTGGCCGGCTTCTTGGGCGCGGACGCACGCGATCCGGTGCGCGGCCTCGTCCGCCCAGTCGGGAGCGCGGGTGGCGGCTTCCAGGGCGATGACGACGCCGACCACGGCCCGCAGGGGTGCGAGGACCTGCCGGTAGAGGGTGCCGCCGTGGACGGTGGTGACGTCGAGGCCGTAGGTGGTGGCGAACTGGTCGTAGTGACGCGGGCTGCCTCCGAAGCCGTCGCGGGACCAGGCGAGGAAGGCCAGGTCGCACACCTCGGGGCCGTAGCAGGCGTACTCCCAGTCGATCAGCGCGGCCTCGTCGAGGTCGATCGTGATCGTGTTCTGGGTGGCGAGGTCGGCGTGGAGGACGACCGGCTCGCCGGGCCACTGCGTGGTGTCGAACCGCTCGCCGAGGGTGTGGACGTAAGTGGTCAGCCAGTTCCGGTCTTCGGGGTCGAGTACGTGGTCGGGCAGTTGCTCGATCCGGGCCAGCAGACTGGCGGCGGGGTCGACACGGGGCAGGTTCAGGTCGCGGGGAACGGGGAGGGCGTGCAGGCGGGCGAGCGCGCGGCCGAGGGCCCGCGGGGTCGCGGGGCCACCGGTGCCCAGATCATGCGTGAAGGTCACCAGGTGCTGGCCCGCGAGGACCGGCCAGCCGGTTCCGGCCGGGCGGGCGGTGAGGACCCCGTTGTCATGGAGCCAGTTGGCGGTCGCCACCTGCCGGGTAACGGCGAGGCGGTCGGTGCCCTCCTTATGGATCTTCGCGACGACCGAGCCGCTGGGGGTGGCGCGCGGTAAGCGGAGCACCCAGTGCTGGTTGTGGTGGAGCAGGGCGGCACCGTCGGTGTTGAAGCCCTGCGAGGCGCTGGCGCTCTCCAGCGCCTCTCGCACGGCGGGAGGCATACCCGCTGCTGCGGTGGTGTCGACCGCTCCACGCTGCGGGCCGCCAGGAGCACGTCCGGGCATCACGCGGCCCGCCCGGTGTCGGTGCTCGCGCCTGGGCGCGGCTTGATGGTGGGCGGGTTGGGGTCGGGCGGGCAGCTCATGATCGTCCTTCTGGATGGCGAGTCGGAGACGGCCCGGCGAGAGGCCGGCGGTCTCGGTTGGTTCGAGCGGGGCTGGCAGTGTTCAGGCGCGCGGTGCCACCCAGGGCTCCCAGTGCGCTCGGTGCTCGGCGTCCACGGAGGTGCCCTCCGGGAAGTCGTGCACTCCCTTGGTGGGGAGGAACGCGGCGAGCGGCCACTCCAGCTCCCAGACCAGCAGGAGCGGAGCGGCGCCGGGGGCCTGTGCCAGGGCGTCGAAGACCCGCCGCGCGACCGCGCGCAGCTGGTCGTAGTCCTTGTTCGGCTGCCAGATTTCGACCATCACGGGGTAGCCGTCGTAGGCGTTGTGCTCATCCGGCGGCGCGTCGGCGTGCTCGATGAAGACGTTCGGCTCGATGGCGCACGAGGTCCCGGCGGGGCCCTCGACCAGGCGCACCGCCGCCCGGTCGAGGCCGGTGAACTCCTGGTCGACGCGCCCGTCCGCGAGGCGGGCGATGTCGGCCGCGATGGTGGAGAAGGCGCGGCTGGTGACCATGAAGATCCGTGCGCTGTCAGCCACAGTGCGCTCCTCGGCTCTACTGCTCGTAGCGGGTGTTGCCCGGCTGGGGCCGGGCGGCGGGGGTGGCGGGGCGAGCTGGCTGCCGGTTCGCCACAGCCACGGGTAGACGAAGCCGGGAGTGCCCTGCCCGGACAGACAGGCGAGTCGCAGCAGGTACTCCGGGCGCCACTTCGGGTCGTGAACAGCGAGTTCGGCGGCGGTGATGACTCCCTCGGCGGCGGCGCGGGCGGCCAGCACCGCGTAGGTGCGGCCGGTGTCGTCGCGGGTGATGTCGTGGCCGTACTCGGTGTGGAACCGCGCGTAGTCCCGGGGGTCCGCGTTGAAGAAGTCGCGCCGGACGGCTTCAGTGGCCAGGTCGAGGCCGGGAGGGCCGACGGCGGCGGCCCTCCAGTTGATCAGGCGCGGGATGCCGTCGCGTCCGACGACGGTGTTCGACGCGTTGATGTCCCCGTGGATGAGGCGGCGGCGGGTCAGCGGCTCCCTACGCTTCCACAGCCGTTCGACTTCTTGAAGGTGCAGCCACACCTCCCGGCGGGCCGCACCGTTCATCACCGTGACAGGCAGGGCCTTGAGACGGCGCAGCAGGCGGGCGGCGGGCGCGACTTGGGGTAGGCGTAGGCCGGTGGGGGTGGGCAGGGCGTGCAGGAGGGCGAGCAGTACGGCTCGCTCCTCCGGGTCCGCCGTGCCGCCCGGTCCGAGGTCTTCTGAGAAGGACACCATCTGGCTGCGCACGGCGGTCGGGAGCCCGAGCGGCCGGGCGGTCGGTATCCCGTGCTCCAGGACCCAGGAGGCGACCGCGGCCTCCAGTAGAGCGGCTTCGCGGTTCGTCCCCGTGCGGTGGATCTTGGCGATGACGCCGGCGCCGTCGGCGGCGGCGGGGAGGCGGACCACCCCCACGGTGATCGGGGTCGCGCCGGTGGTGTCGAACTGGCGTCGGGAGGCGGCGACTTCGAGGGCGTGCCGTACGGTGGCGGCGAGTTCGTCCGGTGGTCCGGGTTCGGTCACCTCCGGGGCGCCGGCCGGGGTCAGGGCGGTCAAGGGCGTTGTCCTGTCAGCTGGTTGCCGCGGTGGCGGCGCGGGTGTGCGGGTGGTGGGGCTGGGGCGAGCAGCACGTGGCTGTCATCCACGGCGATGAGGGCGGTGCCTGGGACCAGCTCGGGCTGGCCGTCGCAGCCCGGCGCGGGCGGCAGGGCCGGACGCCCAGGCACACGGGGCAGCACCGCCGGCTGTTGCCCGCTGCGGGAGCCAGCGTCCAGCACGTACAGGCGCCCCCGCCCAGCCGCACCGCTGGCTCCGCCCGCAGGCGGGCCAGTGTGTGCAGTGGTGCATCCGGCGGCGGCGCGGGGCTGACCAACGGCACACCCACGCCTCGGTCATGGACGGCGCTTCGCGTGAGCCGCGAGAGCGCCGGTGGCCGTGGCCCGATCGGTGTGGAAGGCGTCGCCGAACAAGCCCGTGGCCTCGATGAGCAGTTCCATGGCGGCCTCCCGCTGCGCGGCCGGGAGGGTGGTGGCCCACCAGGTGAGGCAGCGGGCCCGCCACGGGTCGGCGCGGACGGCGGCGAACAGTCCGGCCGCCCGCTCGAAGCCGGCCAGCGCCTCCTCCCTGTCCCTGCTGCCCAGACCGGCCCTGATCCGGGCGATGTGGGCGAGCGCCCGCGCCTGGCCGAACACGTCCTCCGCTCGCGTCAGCATCGCGCCTGCGGCGTCGAGTTCGGCCAAGGCCCGCTCCGGGGAAGCCATATCCTGGTGGCACAGTCCGATCAGCAGCCGGGTGAGCGCCACCGCCCGCTCGTCGCCCACCTCCTCCCGCACCGCCAGCGCCTCGGTGAAGCGCTCGCGGGCGCGATCGGCTCGCCCGGCGGCCAGCAGCGCGCTGCCCAGGGCATGCAGGGCATCCCCCCGGTGGCGCTCGTCCCCGTCCTCCTCCGCCGAGTAGAGGGCGGCGTCCGCGTCGTCGCAGGCATCCGAGTACTTGCCGACCTGCCGGGCGGCGCCTGAGCGGGCGAGCAGCACCGCCCGGACCTCCTGCCTGCTGCCGCCATCCCGTACCGCAGGCACGGCCCAGTTCGCGCACAGCAGCTGAACACCGGGCTCGGGACGAACACGCCACAGTGTCCGGGACGCCGCCAGGGTGGCCCGCCAGGCGACGTGGTCCCACCGGAGCGCGGCAGCCGCGATCACCGCGATCACGCTGCCTTCTTGTGCGACCGCCCACGTCCGTGCCAGCTCGCAGCTGCCGAACGCGAGCGGCTGCACCGGGCTGTGGTCCCACCTTGGGGCGCTGGCCACCGGCCGGTGCCAGGGAGCGAGCTGGCGTTCCGCGGCGACCAGGGAGGCGAGCCACCACGCCACCGCCCGCCGGAGCCGGTCCAGTTGCTCGGTGGGGTCGGTGCGGCGGGCCGGCAGCGGGGACACCCGGCGTCCGTCCGGGAACACCCACAAGCCCTCGGCGAACGGGTGGGGGCGCAACAGCCCGGCGGTGGCGAGTCGGGGCAGGGCGTCGGCGACCGCGTCCGGGCGGGTGCCGAGCGCGGCGGCGACCAGGCCCGGCTCCAGCGCGGCGAACGGCAGGTCCACCAGCACCGAGAGGACGTCGGCGAGGTCCTGGGGGAGATCCGGTGGCGCAGAGAAGGGGCTCACGATCTGTTCCAGGAGGTTCGGGACGGGCGGGGGAACCGGGCTCACGCGGCCCGGCCGAAGGCATTCAGTCGCTCGGTCAGCTCTTGGCGGTCGAACGTCATGACGAGCAGCGAGTGGTCGGACAGCGACAGGTCGGTGTGGACCTCGAACGACCGAAGAGCGGGGGCGAGTCGCTCGTTGAGGTACGCGCGGTCGATGCGCTGGCCGCCGCCCTGGTCGGGCCTGCGCATCGACCCGGTGGGCGCGAGCGCCTCCGGCTGGCCGAGTTGCTCGGCCGCGTAGCGGGCCAGGTCCACCAGGCCGGCCCGGCGCAGGATCTCGTCCGGGACCGTGTGCGGGGTGCGGCCGTCCAGGGTGCGGTGCGCGGTGAACGGCCGGTCAATGACCGTGTCGAAGTTGGGCAGACCCTCGTCCTGGGCGGAGTAGGAGTTCATGTCACCGGTGACCAGCACGGCCCGCCTGCCCTCCATCCAGCCGGTGATCATGTCCGCCTCGACCTCGCGGGTGTGGGGCGAGCGCGAGGACAGGTGCACCGAGCCCAGGACCAGGGTCGCGGCGTCCGGCGCGGTGCCAGCCAGCCGGACCTCGACGGCGGTGGGGCCGTGCCACCAGTTCTTGTTCTCCGGCCACTCCCCCACCGGCCAGAACTCCCGGGTGTCGAGGAGCAAGCCGGTGGGGTTGCGGCTGGCCGGGGTCGGGGTCGGGTGGACGAACGGGATCAGGCCGCCGAGCGCGCTCCCCGCCTGCCAGGCCATGCGCCCCCGCCAGGTGAGGGAGTGGGTCATCTCCTGCCGAGCGACGGCCGCGAACGGCCCCAGTCCGGCGAGGAACTCGTGGGCGGCGTACCAGCGGTTGAGGTTGCCTCCGCCGCGGCCGTCGGACTCCCATCCGTCGTGCTCGATGTTCCAACTGGCGATCGTGAGCAAGTCGTTGTCGGGGTTCATGCTCTCTCTTTCTCTACAGGGCGGGTGTGGGCCCGTGGGTGTACGAGGACGAGGCGGGTTGGAGCTCGGTCCGGGCCCGGCGGCTGAGCCGCGAGAGCCAGCCGGGCAGGGTGGCGCCGAGCAGCTCGGAGCGCTTGCGGGGTCGCCGGTGGCTCGTCCGGGCGGGCGCGAGCAGGACCGGCCGGCGGGCCGCCGGGCGATGGGTCAGGGTCACCGCCGCAGCCACCGGGGCTGCCGGAGCGGGGAGTTCCGGGGCGGGGGCGGTTGTGCCGACCAGCAGTTCGTCCCAGAGCAGATCGTTGAGGCGGCTGATGCAGGTCGCGCAGGCGAACATCGCGGCCGTTGCGCCGACCACGGTGACCGGGCCGATCCAGATCACCAGGACGTTGTCGCGCCGGCAGTACAGCCAGCACCGGCCGGTGACCCACGGGTTGCCGTCGTTGGGCACTGGTGTCTCGGGACGGTCCGCTCGCGCGAAGGCGGCTATCCCGGGGATCACCAGCTTCGCGGGGAGGTTCTCGTCTATCGGCCAGGTCACGCCGGTTCTCCCTCGGCTGGGCTGGTCTGCCGCAAGGGCGGCCAGGCGTCGGCGGTCGTCACCAGACCGGTGCGGGCCGCGAGCAGGATGCCTTCGTGGCGGGTGCTCGCACCCACGCACCAGAGCGCCGACCTGGCGTGACCGCGGACGGTCGCTTCGGCGATGCCGAGGCGTCGGCTGATCTGGGGGTAGATGAGCCCGGCCGCCATCAGGGGGAGCACGTCCTTCTGGCGGCGCGTCATGTACTGGCCGGCCGCTCGGGCGGGCGGAAGCGCGTCGGCGGAGATCACCTCGAAGTGAATCGCGCGCAGGATCGCGGTGGCGCGGTCCGGGGCGCCCAGGCGCCGCACCGCCGACAGCGCGTTGGCGGACACGTCCACCTCCCTCATCGCCAGCCGGTCGGCCACCTCGCGGTCACTCAGGGCTCCCGCCAGCAGGCGCAGCACCTCGACCTCGTTCGGGGTGAGCTCGGCTGCCGCCGCTCTGAGCGCGGGATCGTCGGGTCCGGCGGTGCTGCCGGTCACGGGCTGGGCCGTGGTGCGGGCGTCGGTGGGCAAGGTGGTCTCCGGGAAGCAGCTGTCGAAGAGGGCGGGTCAGCGGGGAAGGTTGCGAACGATCACGTTGTCGGCGCGCCGGAGCGCGGCGGTGACTTGGCGTCGCTGTTCGTGGGTCGGGCCGTGGCGGCCGAGTCCGGCCTGCTCGACGGTCTCGGCCAGTACGTGCAGGTCCAGCGGTCTCAGCTGGGCGCGGATCAGCGGGTGCTGGAGGACTTCGCGGGCGGTGTAGGCGTCCGCGTGCTGGGTGGCGCGTTCGGCGGTGAGGCGGGCGGCCCGGTCGGTGAGCTCGGTGTCGCCGGTGGCGGTGGCGAGGTCGACGGTGGCCAGGCCGAGACGGGTGTCGGCCAGCGGGTCCTGGGCGCGGTTCATCCGCCCGAAGTGCGCCAGCATCGCCTCCCCCGCGTCGACGGCCGGGTGCCCCGCCGTGAGCTGGCACAGCACGGTGAGGGCCGCACCGACGGCGTGCTCCCAGGGCTCTTCGTGCGGGGTTCGGGCGAGCAGGTCCAGGGCGGCGGCGGGCCGGCCGCCAAGGGCGGTGGAGATGACGGCGACCTGGTGGCCGTCGAAGATCCGGCTGGTGATCCCGTCACCTTGGCGCAGGTGGGCGTGGGCCTGGTCCCAGCGTCCGGCACGAACGAGCGCGCGTGCTCCCTCGTAGAGGCGGACACTGTCGATCCACTCGACGCACTCGTGGTGGTCTGGGCCGGGGCGGGTCAGATCGGCGAGCGGTACCAGGTAACCGTCCAGCATGGCGTCGGTGCGCGAAGTCACCGCGTCCGCGAGGGTGTTGACCAGGTCGAAGGCCACGTCGGGCTCGTCGCACCTGAGCTTGAGGAGGACGAGGTTGACCAGCGGCTCCAGTGCGAAGGTGGCGTAGGGCATGGGCAGGGGGCGGGCCGCGAGGAACAGGGCGGCGTGTTCGTGGCACAGCTGGCGGGCTTCGGCCATCTGGCCGGTGTCGGTGGCCAGCAGGGCGGCCCGGTTGCGCACGCGGGAGGCGGCGCGTAGGTCGTTGTTGCGGTCGGCCTCGTCGGCGACGTCGGCCAGATCCCGCAGGCGGGCGGCGAGCGGGAGGGCGCGGGCGCGCTTGCGCGAGATGAGGGGGAAGCGGCGGATCGCGTCCGCGAGCGGGCCGGGCGCGGTCACCGGTCCTCCCCGTTGAGGATGCTCTCCGCAGCAGCGGCGGCCAGCAGGCCCTGCTCGTTCGCGCTGAGACCGAGCCGGTTGAAGTGGAACAGCAGCAGGTGCGCAGTGACCGCCCGCAGGCCGCGCGTCAGCCGGCCCTCCAGCGCCAGAGCGGCCAGATCCGCACCGGCCGCAAGGTGGCCCTCGAACCAGGTTGCGGCGTAGTGGAGTTGGCCCTTCATCAGCCTGGAGCCGGGTCCGCTGTCGACGCTGATCAGTTGGCGGGCGGAGTTCCGCAGGGTGGGGGTGGGTGCGGTGGCTGGGGTGCGGTGGTCGGCGATGGTCGCCCAGACGTCGCCCTGCTCGTACCAGTCCAGGCCCGCGCCGCGCATCAGCGCGGTGGCCAGCAGGAGAGCCAACTCCTTGCGCTGGTCGGCGCGTTCGCCATCGTGGACGGACAGAAGGTAGGTGAGGGTGTGGCGGCTGTCGGTGTGGAAGTGCCGGTGGGCGACCTCCATGGCGGCCGGGCCGCCGAAGGCGCGGCTTTCGGGTTCGTAGATCACCGGCCGCCACCCGGTCAGCGCGCTTGTGGCCAGGCCGGCCCGCAGCAGGGTGGTGACGGCGGCGGTGGCGGCATCGGCGTGCCGGTCGGAGGGGACCTGGTAGCGCAGGCGCCACCGCTCGCCCTTGCGCAGGAAGTGCCAGGAGACGATGACCCCGGCCTCTTCCAGGGCGGTCATGCCCGGACCCAGGCGCAGGGCGGCGAACATCTCGGCGAGCATGTCGGTGGGGTCGGCGATCAGGAGGTGCTGCTGGAGCCAGGGTGGGGCGGCCGGTGCCTGCGGCACCTCGGGCCGGATCGTGTCGGTGCTGGTCATGGTGGTCCCTCAGGTCAGCAGGAGGCAGGCGTCCCAGCCGGAGGCGGGGAGGTCCTCGCGGGCGGCGGTGTGCAGGGCGAGCGCGATCCCGGCGGCGCCTTCGAGCAGGCCGGCGTCGTCGGCGGCGGGTTCGCGGTCCGCGAGGCGTCCGGCGGCGAACAGCAGCGCGGCGCCTCGGTGCGGGCTGGCCGCGTCGGCGACGATCCGGTGGGCGGTCAGCAGGGCGCCGGTGGTGCCGTGGCACAGCGAGGTGTCGGTGAACTGCCCGGTCTGGCGGGGGTCGCCGAGCGCGGCGAGCATCGCCAGCTCCGCCCTCTTCTGCCGGGCGGTGTCCCCGGTGGCGAGGGCGGCGAGCTGCTGGGCGCGGGCGATGCCGGGGGTGCCGTAGCACCAGGACGGGCGGGCCGGGCGGACCAGGTGCGGGCGGCCTCGGCGTTCGTCGGTGGGGGTGATGCGGTCGGGCCACCAGGTGCCGTGGCCGCCGTCCTGCTGCCAGGTGTCCAGCCAGGCGGTGATCCGTCCGATCGCCTCCCGCTGGCCGGGCACCTCGATGCCGTCGCGCAGGGCCAGGGCCAGGAGAGCGAGCGGGCCGGTGATGCCGTGGGCGATGCCGAAGTTGCCGTGTCCGCCCGGGAACTGCGGGTCGGGCTTCCCGGAGGGGGCCAGGTCGGTCCACCAGCCGACCTCGCCGCCGGGCAGCGGCTCGGTCAGGCGCACCAGGTAGGTGAGCACGTCGCGCAGCAGGGCCCCGTGCGGGTCGCGCTGGCGCAGGAGTGCGCCGGTGCCGGTGAGGCCGTAGATCAGGTCGAACTCGGCGAACGCCGGCCGCTCGCCCTGGGTGATGCGGGCGTGGGCCTGCTCCAGCCGCGCGGTGGTGGCGTGCGCGACGGCGGTGTCCAGGGTGGCCAGGGCCTGGGTGTAGGCGCCGGGGCCGTGGGCGGCGGCGGTGTGGACGGCGAAGGCGACGGCTTCGGCACCGAAGAACAGGCCGGTGGCCGTGTCGGAGCGCACGGTTGAACGCATCGAGGCGCGCAGCCAGGTGTGGACGGTGTCCCAGTCGCCGAGGCCGGTGGCGGCCCGTTCGATGTGCAGCAGGGCGATGCCGGGCGAGCCGTGGGCGAGGGACTGGCCCCAGCTCGGTCCGCGGTCGGCCGGGGGTAGGGCCAACTCGGAGGTGAGGGTGCCGAGGTGGCGTTGGGCGCGGTGGCGCTGGGTGGTGTTCACCGGGCACCGGCCAGCTGCCGGGCGCAGGCGGCGGAGGCGGCGGCCCGTGCGAGGTGGTGGACCAGGCGCTCGCCGTCGGCGTCGATGCCGAGCATCCGCACGACGTGCAGGTGCAGCAGCGAGCCGACAACGGTCTCCGGCCTCAACTCGCCGCTCTGGTTGAGCTGGTGGCGGTAGTCGGCGAGGACGGAGGCACGGGCCGCCCAGGCGTGCAGCAGGTCCCGTCCCGCGGCGGACTCCCGCAGTTCGGCCCAGCCGCCGCTCAGGTCACCGAGGCGCACGGCCTGCTGGTGGAGGTCGCGGTCCACCCGCACCCCGATCCGGTGCGGGACGCGGTCCAGCAGCCAGTCCAGGCCGGCCCCGGTGCCGAGCAGGCCAGTGGTCAGCGCGCACAGCCCCGCTGCGGCCACTGCGCGCAGGTCCTTCTCCGCTTGCCGGGCGTAGGCGAGTTGGAGAAGGACGGCGCGGGAGTCGGCGGCGAACACCTGCTCCGCGAGGTCGAGCACCGCGCCGTGGCCGTAGCGGCCGGTCTCGGGCTGGTAGGTGTCCAGGGTCAGGCGGGTGACCAGGCCCTGCGCGCGCAGTTGGCGGGTCCACTCGCCGACCCGCTCGCCGGCCAGGGTGAAGGCGGCGGCCTGCGGAAGGCGAAGGCGCAGGCGTAGGTGGTGGCCGCCCTCGACGTGCCGAAGGAACCACCACTGCGGCGGGTTGATCCACTGCCCGAGCAGGCGGGGCAGGTGCTCGTGGAGGATCTCCTCCACGCGGTCCGGGTTGCCGTACAGGCGGGCGGACAGCCACGGGGAGGCGCCCGGCAGGTGGCCGCTGTCCGGGCGGACGGTTCGCACGGGGCAGCGGTGCCGTCGGTTCGGGAGCTGCGGGAGGGTGCTGTCCAACTGCACGGTGATCTCGTGCGCCCGGCCTCCGGTCCAGCCGTTCGCGCCGGGCACCGGGGCCTCGCTGAGGACGGCGTCCGCATCGTGCTGGAGGTGATCGCGCAGCAGCGCGAGGTGGGCGCTCTGCTGGAGGTCGAGCGGGAGCTTGAGGTCGCGCTGGCGCAGGTTGACGTGCTGCAGGACGTGGTAGGTGCGCAGCCACCCACGGACGGCGCTCTCCCACTGCGGCCACGTCGCATCAAAGCCGGGCAGGTCGGCGGCGGGGAGCCGCCACTGTGCCGGTGCCAGGACGATCCGGCCGTGGCGCAGGCGGGGCAGGAACGGTAGGCGGCCGGCCGCGCCCCAGTCGAAGCCGGTGTACTGCGGGGTGCGGGCGTTGGTGATCTCGCACAGGAACCGGACGACGGGATCGGTGACGGACCGGAACTCCGCCGCGTTCAGCATCCGGGGCTCCACCGGCAGGCCGTCGGCGAGGTGGACCAGCCACATCCGCCGCTCGTCCGCGCACACCCCCAGCTCCTCCAGCCGCACCCCCGCCGCGCTGCCGAGGCCCGGGTGTTCGCCGAGGTGGAGCACCGGCAGCACCTCCGGCGCGCGGGTGACGTTCTGGACCTTGGGCACCAGCGGCGGCGCGGAGACCTGCACCGCGACGGCGTCCTCCCGAAGCGTCGCCGCCGCCTGGGCCTGGGCCGTCCACTCCTCACCCAGCAGGTAGAGGAAGCGGCCGGTGGTGGTCGCGGCGGCGCGCGGGGCACCGGTCACCGTCAGCGTGAACGAGCTCTGGTCGAGCAGCGCCTGGTTGCCCGCCGCCAGGTGGAACGTGATCTCGGCGTTCGGCTGCACTGCGGCGGGCTCGGCGTCGGGGGCGAGGTGGTCCAGCAGATCGTCGTCCAGCAGCACCTCGACGCTGCCTTCCACGGCGGCCCGCTGGGCGAGGGCGAACAGCCGCTCGTCACGGCGGGACAGCCGCCGGGCCGGCTCGGGAAGCTGGGAGCCCCGGTAGCGGGCGGGCAGGCCCAGCCCGGTGTCCGGGTTGAGCAGGTCGGTGACCGCGACGACCGCGCCCGGACCGTAGAGGTCCACGAACCGGCCGTGGTACTCCGCCCAGGCCGGGTGCCCGTCGGGGCGGGGGCTCAGCCGGGTCAGCAGGGCGGCGGCGCGCTCGGCCTGCTCCCGAACCACCTGCGGCAGGGTGATCTCACCCGGCCAGCGCAGGTCCACCATCAGGCACTGGCCGGACTCCGGCATCAGCTCGCGCATCCGCGCGACCAGCACCCCGCGGGCCTCCCGCTGCGCGGCTGCGGTGCCCTGGTCGTTGTGCCAGCGCACATCCCGCTGCACCGCCCGCAGATCGGCCAGCACCTGCCCGACCTGCGGGACCTCGTCGGCCCGCACCGCGTCCAGGACGCCCAGCAGGTCCTCCAGCGGATCGACCGCCGTCGTCGGTGCCCGCAGCACGCTCAGCAGCACCCGGCTGTCCATCAGCGTGCCCAGCATCCGGCGGGCCGACGCCGCGCTCTGCTGGGGGAAGCGCGCCAGCAGCCGGTCCGTCAGCTCCCCGATGGTGCAGCCCTTCCGGGCGGTCTCCAGCACCAGCTCGACGGCCCCGGTCAGCCGCACAGATGCCTCCACCGGTCCGCTCGCCCCGGTGCCCGGGCGCACCGGCAGCACCAGCCGGCCACCGCGTACGACGCACAGGGTGTTCGCCGCCACCGGCAGCCGCTCCAGCAGCAGGTCTTCCAGACGGCGCACCACCTGGTCCAGCCAGATCGCGTCCACTCGGGCCACCGCTAACGGCTTCGTCCCCTCCGGCACATCGGTCCGGTCACCGAACCGGGCGGGGCCGACTCCGGCGAACAGGCCGAACGGCGTGGCCCGCCCCGCCCGCAGCGCGTAGCGCATCACCGAGAGGACCAGCCGCCGCAGCCGCACCGGCGCGATCGCGCCGCCGGCCACGATCGCGGCCACCCGCTCGGTGAGCTGGGCTCCGGCGGCCACCTCGATCGCCGACACCAACTCACCGTCTGTCCAGGCCGATTCGAGCCAGGCCCGCCACCCCTCGGCACTCGCTCCGGCCTCGCCGGTCAACTCCGGCCACTTCACGCTGAGCGATTCGGTCGGCCGGGCCGAGATCCTGGCCACGGCCGTGGCACCTGCGCGGTACATCGTGTTCCCCCCACGGGTTCGAAGACAGGACGGCCCGGTGCGCGGATCTGCTGGCCGCGCACCGGGCCACTGGGTACTACTCAGGTGCTGACCTGGATCAGACGTTGCCGCCGTTGCTGGTGCAGGCGCCGCCGCAGGTCTGGCCGCACCCGTCGTCGGTGCTGCGCAGCAGGTCGGCGACGACGTCCGCGCCCTCGGTGATCCGCAGGTCCAGGTCGAACTCGCCGTTGTTGGTCGCGGCGTTGACGTTCTGGGTCATGTCCCGTTCCCTCCCAGGTCGGTGGTGCTGTGGACCCCTGCCACGGGTTGTGGCCAGGGGATCGTGAGGCGGCCGTGCCGCTGGTGAAGTGCCGCACCGGGCTGTGCCCACCGGTGCCCTGCACGGGCCGGGATGCGGTCGGGGAAGGCGAACTCCCTCACGGGGCCCCTACCGGGGCGAAGCGCGGTTGCCCGGCCGCATCCCAGCTGATCACGTGGTGGATCAGACGTTGCCGGCGTTGCTGGTGCACGAACCCCCGCAGGTGGGGTCGCAGCCGTCGTCGGTGCTGCGCAGCAGGTCGGCGACGACGTCGGCGCCCTCGGTGATCCGCAGGTCCAGGTCGAACTCGCCGTTGCTGATCTCGGCGTTGACGGTCCGGGTCATATCCCGTTCCCTCCCAGGTCGGTGGTGCTGTGGAACCTGGCCGCGGACTACGGCCAGGAGATCGTGATGCGGGTGTTCCGCTTGTCGATGAAGTAGCCGGACGGGAGTTCGGCGTCGGGGGTGCCCGCCGGCTGGACGGTGAAGACCGGGTCCGCGCCGTAGCGGTGGGTGGTGTCCCAGGTCTTCACCTGCTCGGCGATCACCTCGGTCAGGCGTCCGGCCTCCGGGCCGTGCCCGGCCGCGCCGAGCTCGTACCGGGCCGGCTCCTCCGCCACCTTGCGCAGGGAAAGGTAGGCGAGGCTGGCACCGTCCACCACGGCCGGGCAGGCCATCTTGTTGGCCGGGGTGACAGTCTTGGTGTCCAGCTTCGGGTTCACCGACAGCTGGCCGAAGCGGCGATCCATGACCAGCCACAGGAACAGGGAGTCCAGCGGCTCCTGCTCGCCGACCTCCACCGACAGCCACACCTCGACCTTCGGCTGATCCAGCACGCCCTCCAGCCCGGAGGTGTCCGGCACCGGGTCCTCGTCGAAGCGCAGCCCCACCTCCTCCCCGCGCAGCAGCACCAGGCGCTCGTCGTGCGCGCCCCCGCCCTGCATCCGCACGAACCCGCACGGCCGCGCCGACTCGCTCACCAGGCGCTCCCCGTCCCGGCGCAGCGCGAGCGAGCGGGTGACGCCCCGCATCCGCAGCGGGACGACGATCACACCGTCCTCGGCGAGCTGGTCGGTCCAGGCCCGGGACAGGTCCCAGGCTCCGACGGTGACCACAATCCGGTCGAACGGACCGTGCTCCTTCAACGGCTCCTCGCCGTCCGCCAGCACTACGCTCACCCGGCTGTAGCCGGCCTGGTCGAGGAACCGGGCGGCACGGTCGGTGACGAACGGGTCGATGTCGACCGTCACCACCGAGCCGGTCTCTCCGACCAGTTCGGCCAGCAACGCTGCGTAGTAGCCACCCGAGCCGATCTCCAGCACCCGGTCACCCGGCCGCACCCCGGCCTGCTCCAGCATCGAAGCCTGGATCGAGGGAGCCGACACCGAGCTGGTCGCCAACCCGTGCTCATCCCGCCGGGTCACCACCGCTCGGCTCGCGTCGTACACGGCCTCCAGCTCAGCCTCCGGCGCGAACATCTCCCTCGGCACCGTGCGCATCGCCTCGGCGACCGCGTCGCTCCGGACCGCACCCTCCGCACGAAGACGGTCCACCATCTCCGACCGCAACACCTCGGGTCGGCGCTCGTTCGAGTCGGCCACGCTGTTCTCCCAACTAGTCGATGCAGCTTCGGGCGAAAGGGGGCTTCCCTTCACCCGCACGGCTTGGTCACCCTCTCGCGGGAACGGGACTGCCGCGTCACGCTGCCGTTCCAGGCAGACAGTTCCGCACCCGCGCCGAGACCGTCTTCCGGCCCCGCTCCGGCACAACGTCCAGGTCCGCGGAGCAGGCACGCACCAGCAGCAATCCCCGCCCGCGCTCCTCCGTCGCACCAGCAATCCGAGCGGTCGGCACCAGATCCGGCCGGGTGTCCACCACCTCGATCCGGCAGCCCCCGTCCAACTCCTCGACACGCACCGCGATCTCGTCACCCG
Organism: Kitasatospora sp. NPDC101801; assembly: GCF_044766665.1. Classification (NCBI taxonomy): domain Bacteria; kingdom Bacillati; phylum Actinomycetota; class Actinomycetes; order Kitasatosporales; family Streptomycetaceae; genus Kitasatospora; species Kitasatospora sp. NPDC101801. The sequence goes on along the minus strand of NZ_JBIWML010000050.1, from coordinate 31,687 downwards.
GTCGCGTGCCGTGGAAGATGGCGTTCGCAAGGAGTTCCGAGCAGACGATGACCGCATTCTCAAGCGGCGCTCCGTCCCAACCCCAGCCGGCGAGTACGTCGGCCGCGAGGTGACGAACTGCCCGCACTGACGTCAGGTCAGAACGGACGAACGTCTCCCACTTCCGGAGAGGCGCTACCGGGCTTCGGGTCACCATGTGCGTCGCTCCCATGTTCAGGAGCGACGTACGCTCCGGCCTGGTTCGCTTGCGGGGATCAAGGATGCCGGTACTCGCCATAACGGAGCTACAACGCTGAGACATCACTTGACGGCCCGTCGGGTGAACCTCAGGTCCGGCCGATAACACTCGCTAACACTTCCTCCGTAGAGCGAGCGTGGTGCGTCGTCCGAGTGATATCCAGCGGGTAGAAGAACAACGAACCTCGGTGCGCGGACGGGAGGCCCCGGCAAGTGAAGACCCTGCTTGGCAAGTTAATCGACGACGGCCGCATGACCTTCGAGCGGTTCCTGGCCCTCTACAAATCCGCAGCTGCGGAGCTCTACAAGCTCACCAGTGAACGGGCGTTCGATGATCCAGTGCTCACTCCAATGACCCTCCACCGCTGGAAAGTCGGCGGCGTGTCGATGCCGCGCCATCCTGCACCAGAGATCCTGGAACGGATGTTCAGCATCTCTGCGCAGGACCTCTTCTCCTTGTGTACCGATGGGCCGTCCACCTTGCTGGACCCCATGCTCGATGAAAGCGAACTGCTCATGACTGCACGTCAGGCTGCTGCCCACGCAGGCGATGCCGCCGGAAACAACCTCCCCGACATGACCCTCAACGAGCTGGAGGACGACGCCAGGGCTTTGGCACGCGCGTATCTGAGCCAGCCTCCGGTCGCCGTGTACAGCAAGGGTCGAGACCTGCTGGCCGTGGCCCAGGCGATGTTGGATCGGACGCAGATAGTGGCGCAGCGAGCCCGGCTCTACCTCGTCGCAGGCCAGGCGGCTTCCATCCTAGCGACCACCGCCTTCGACCTTGGCTCTCTTTCCGCTGCTGTGTCGTTCGCTCGCTCCGCCGCGATGTACGGGCAGGTGATCACGTACGGCCCCCTCCAGGCACACGCTCATGGCACCCTGGCACTGCTCGCCTACTGGGACCATCGGCCGTCGCAAGCGGTGGAGTTGGTCCGGATCGCCCAGGGCTTCGATGGGCTCGGCGACACCGCCCGCCTGCGGCTGGGCGTGATCGAAGCTCGTGCGTACGCGCATCTGGGTGACTCGGTGCAAGCGCGTCGTGCCGCCGTGGCCGCGCTGGAGCCCGGGAGCGATGCACGCGATGAACTGCACGATGATGTCGCCGGCGAGTTCAGCTTCACCCGCCGCCGGGCGCTGATGAGCAACGGTACGACCTACCTCCTGCTCGCGGACGGGCCGAGTGCGCTCCGCTCAACGCAGGAAGCGATCAGCCAGATGACACCTGCGGGCTCCGGCGAGTCCACTCTGAGCCCGCAGGAGCAGACCGACCTGGCCCAGGCGTACGCGGACATGGCCCGCGCGCATATCCTGGCTGGCGAACTGGAGGGGGCCGCGGAAGTGGTAGCGCCCGTCTTCAACCTGCCGCGCGAGTGGAGGGTCGAAGGCGTGACGGACCGGATGAGCAACCTGCGCCAAGACCTGGCTGCGCACGCCCTAGCTGGGACCGGGACTGCGACTGCTGAGCTGGCCGAACGAATCGAGACGTACATGGCCGTGACAGCGAGTGCACAGATCGGTCCGATCCCGGCGATCGGGGCGTAGTTGCTCAGCCGAGGTCGGCGAGCACCTGCTCCTCCTTCTGCGAGCCGATGCCGTGGGCGTGGCGCCTGGGGTGGTCAACCAGTTCGCCGCCCTCCCTGAGCCACGCCCACGTCTCCGCGATGGTCTGCTCCACCGGTCGGCAGCGCAGGCCGGCCGCGACAGCCCGGCTGGAGTCGACGTCCCAGACGCCCTGGTGCGTCCGCCACAACGGCAGTTCGGTCCACTGCGTGACACCGTGTTCCGCGAGCAACTGTTCGTCTGCCCACACAGGCGTACCGGTGCCGCCCGTCGCCTTGAGGCACTCCAGAATGAACGCTTCGAAGGTGATCCCGGTCGGGTGGGTGATGTTGAAGACCCCGTCTTCCGACGCGGCTGCCCTGTCGACGGCGAAGGCGGCAACGTCGCGCACATCAACGGGCTGAATACGCCGTTCTGCTGGCGCAGGGGCGAGGATGCGGCCACCGCGGGCCGCTCGTCCAAGCCACCACGGCAGGCGGCCGACGTACTCACCCGGTCCGAGGATCACGCCGGGGCGCAAGAAGGTGCAGTTGCCGCCGAAGACGGCCCGGACAGCTCGCTCGCCTCCCGCCTTCTGGAAGCCATAGACCGTCGGAGAGCCGTCCGGGCCGGTGTACCCGAAGGTCTCGTCGGCGTCCGGGGGGCTGTCGAGAATCGGACCGTCCTCCGTCAGCCGGTGGTGCGGCCACCCCTGATAGACCGACACCGTAGAGACGTGGACCCACCGGGTGACGTGGGGTCGCAAGATCGTGGTACTGAGGAAAACCCCACGGGGGGAGAGCTCGGTGCTGGAAGTATCAATCACCGCGTCCCAAGGGCCATGGGTCGCCAGCCGCTCAAGATCGGCATGCCTGGTGCGGTCGCCCAGGACATGGCGAGCTCCAGCCGCTGGCACTCCGGACCGCCCCCTGGTGAAGGTGGTGACCTCCCAGCCCCGTTGCAGCGCCGCGTCCACAACAGCTCGGCCAAGGAACCAAGTGCCACCCAAGACGAGAATCCTCATGGCAGCGATCCTGCCAGTTCTGAGCACCACTCGGGGGGCGTACCCGTCTGTCTGCGGCCAAGGCGGCGTGCGCGCCAGCAACAGATCGGCTCCGGGTGAAGGTCGTGATGTCCCAACCACGAGCGACCCCGCCAACTGGTCCAACCGCAGTCGCCCCTGTCGGAGACCTCCACGTGGGTGGTGCCGTGGTCGCGTGCGACGGCGAGGGTGACGGCTTCCGCCCACGCCCGTATCGGCTCTCTTGATCCATTGCGTGGATGACGTGGGCGGTAACGGCTGGACTACCAAGGCGCACCCTTCAGCTGCCTTCACGCGCCGCTCTGGCGACTGCCTGGTCAGCAAGGCGCATGTTCTGTGCCATGAGGTCCAGCCCGGCCGCTACGTCCGCCCTCGTCACCTGCCACCAACCGGCCCGGTCGTAGATCCACCAACTCGACTCGTACCAGGCGAAGTCGCTGATCGTCTCGCTGAGGTGGCGGGCCGTGCCGTCGGCCAGGGCGACGTCCATCGCGGCATGACTGAGGTCTGCCTGCACGCCTGCTTCGGAACTGATCATCGCGTCCCCCTCACGGCCGGATGGTCGGCTGGATGGTGGGAGCCTGCTGTGCTGGAGGCGGTTGCAGGAGCGGGGCGGGCTCCACCTGCGGGGCTGGCCCGGTCATCCTGACGTCCGGGCTCAGCTTGGGCTCGGCGCCCGGGCCGCGGGTGGTCACGTCGATGCTGCCGAAGTCGGCCGCAAGCTTCGTCCGGATGTCCTCGGCCAAGATCTCCCCGCCCAGTTCGACAGCAGCACCGACGACGACCGCAGTGGTGGCGAGGCGGGCGAGGTAGTCGGGCCGTTCTTCCACGGTCACCTCGACCTTGACCTCGTAGCGCTCCGGGTCCTGCCGATACACCTCCCACTCGACGGTCAGCTGATCAACCGGCTCGCCACGCTCGGCGACAACGACGATCGCCTCGTAGACCTCCCTACGCAGTCCCGCCTCGAACGCCTCGGGGTAGAGCCAGGCGCTCACATCCCGGACACGCTCGGGGTGCTGGAGAAGGTCCGCAAGCACCGCGTCCTGGCGCTCAAGCCGGACGTCGACCTGCACCTCCTGGCCGTTGGTCGGCTGAGTACGCGGCTGGTACGGCTCGGGGGCCGGCTCGCTGAACCTGGCGTTTGGCTGGGCCGGTTCGAGCCGCTGGGCGAGCCGGTCGAGCGACGGTTCCGGCCCGCGCTGGCCAGCGGTGGTCGTGCGGAGCCGGTCGAGGTGGAGCGCGAGGTCGCGCCGGACAGCAGCCTCTTGCACGAGCCGGGCGTAGCTCGCGATAGTTCGGGGCTGCGGTGCGGCGTCGGCAATCCGTCGAAGGTAGTCGGCGCCGACTCCTCGGACGGCAGCCTTCTGAGCGACCAGTTCCGGCATCCGGGCAGCGGGTGCCGTGGGGTTGCTGGTCCGTGACTCGATCAGGGCGGTCATCAAGGCCCGGTTGGTTGGGTGGGCCATCCGGTCCGGGGTCAGGTAAGCGATCTGGTCGAGTTGTCGGGGATCGCGCAGCGCGGCACCGATGACGGCCTGCTCGGCGCGCAGCGCGAGGTCGGGGTGGGTCATCGGTTCGTCCTCGACTTCGATCCAGTGGTGGCTTCCCGGTAGCGGCGGGCTGCGTCGTCGGCGGCTGTCATCCGGGCAGCTGCCTCATCCAGGCGTTCCAGTAGGTCCTCGTTGACGACGCGCAGCCAGTCGCCGCCCAGTTCGACCGCCCACCAGGCATCGGCGAACCGCACGTACTCGGGGATGCCGGGGCTGATCGGTGCGGCGAGGCCGCGGGCGCGGGCGTCGTCCATCTGGACGGCGGTGAGGCGGTCAGGGCTGCCGGCTTCGGCGGTGTCCGCGTGGGCGGCGAGCAGCTTGCCCGGAATCCCGGCCCAGGCATCGGCTTCGGTCCACCGCTTCTGGAGTTCCGGGGACTCGGCGGCCCGGATCTCGGGTGCTCGGTGCCCGGTGCGGCAGGCCGTTGCGTAGACGCCGGTCGCGTTGGCCACCACCGCGCGAAGCTCGGCGTGCCAGTAGCGGGCCGCTTGGCCAACCTGCTGGTCTGCGCCGGCTCCGTAGATTTCCTCCCGCCAGACCTTGAGCGCCCACAGCTCCTCGATCAAGCCCGGGTGCTCGGCCCAGCACTGCGGTAGCCGTGATTCCACGGCTAGCTCGTAGCGGTCGTGCAGCCAGATCACCCAGTCGCAGAGGCCCGCCCACGCCACGACCCGCTCGGGGCCGGTCATAGTGTGCCACTCGACCAGACGCGTACGCGGGCCCGTCCCTGCGGGGCCAGCCCCAGTGCCGGTGGTGGCCGTGCTGTCGGTTTGGCGTCGGCGGATCGGGCGTATCCGCGCGTGCGGGCGGTGCTTGACCCGGCCGATCGGCGTGATCGCGGATTCGGTCATCTCTGGTCCTGGAGCTGGAGCTGGAGCTGGGCGGGCAGGGTGCGGGTGCTCTCGGCGGAGTCCGGCCGGCCCGTGGGGGCTCCGGCCTTCCAGTCGGTCATCACGAGGTGAACGGCAGCGTCGAGCGCCTCGACCGATGTGCTGGGCGTGAGCAGCAGTCGGCGAAGGTAGGCGGTGGTGTCCATCGTGGTAGCGACCAGGGTGGCCAGGCGCGGAGAGAGTGCCGCGATGCTCAGGCGGATGCGGCCCGCGATGGCCTCGGGGGTCACCGGGGCGGCCTCTGCGTGGAGCGCCAGCATCGCCTCGTAGATGCCGTACCGGACGTGGGTGGTGAACGCGTCCACCGGCACCCAGGTTCCGAGGTCGGCGAGTTCGCGCGGGCGCTGGGCGAGGTAGGCGAGCACGAGGTCCTCGTGGTCGGCTCGGGTGGGGCGCCATGTGCTGAGCGGGTGGAAGGGGCCGTCGGCGCTGGCTCGGTGGGTGGTCCAGTCGTCGGTCGGCCACAGAGCGGGCACGGTCTCCTGGTAGCCGGGGCTGAACACCGCCACGACGGGGGCGCCGGTGTGGTCGATACCGGCGTGGTACAGCGCGCCGTCGATGCCGCGTACCGGACCGCTCCAGCGGAGGGTGCAGTCGGTGGGGGCGGCGGGGCGGCGGAGCAGTCCCTGGTGGTGCCGCCGGTCGAAGCGGGCTTCCCAGAGGCGGTCGGCCTCGGTGCTCTGCTCGTGGTGGCCTGTGCTCCAGGTGGGTCGGGGCGTCATGCGGCCACCTCGGTCGGGTCGAGTTCGCCGGCGCGGTAGCGCTTCGCCCACTCGACGCTCTCCTCGTACACCTTCCGGTCGGCGCCCTCGTAGTGGCGCAGCATCCTGACCTTGGCGAGGGGCGTGGTGGCGTGGATGACCAGCGCCTCGCGCTTCTCCTCGTCCAAGGTGCGGATCTCGTCGGGGGTGACCGTCTTGCGGTCCTGGAGGGTGGTCTGCATGGTGGTGCCGTGGCTGCCGCTCTGGTACGTGGTCAGGGACTCGCGGTAGATCCCGGACAACTTCGAGAACTCTTCGAGTTCGGCGCCGCCGAGGCCGCCGAGCGCGATCTTGATGGTGGAGCTGCCCCAGAGCATCTCCGCTCCGTCGTGTCCCCAGATGGCACGGGCCTGGGCCATGTTCTGGAGCACGGCCAGGACGTAGATGCCCGAGCCGCCTGCGAAGCTCATCAGATCGGGGAGGTTCGGCAAGGGGGTGACGTTGGCGACCTCGTCCAGCAGCGCGCCCAGCGGCGGGTCGAGCCGGCCGCCCGGCGAGCGGTCCGCGATCCGCTTGGCGGTGCCGAAGACCTCGGAGACAAACGCGGAGATCAGCGGCGCGAGCGCCTTGGAGTCCTCCTTGTCGACCAGCAAGTAGATGGTCCCGTTGCTCCGCAACCACGCCTCGATGTCGATGCTGTTGCCGGCCTTGGGAACGAAGGTCCGGCGGGCCAGCGGCGAGAACAAGGGAGTCAGAGCGGTCTGGGCCGTGCTGAACAAGTTCGCTCTGGTCTCGCCGGGCTGCCGGTAGAGGGCATCAAGCATCTCGGCAACGCCGGGTTCGGCCCGGCGGGAGTCGGCGAGCAGCTTGATCGGCTCCTCGACGTGGGGGTTGAACGCCCAACGGAGAACGTCCTCCATCGTGCGGTCGGTGATCTCGGCTGCGTGCAGCCAGGCGGCCAGCAGACTCGTTGCGGTCGCGCCGAAGAAGCCGGCACCGCTGGAGTCGGAGGTCTCACTCTTGCCGATGCGGACCATGAGGTCAGCCCGCTGCATGGCCTTGCCGAAGTCCGCGCATCCGCTGGCCGGTGACCACTGGACCTGGTCGGGCCACTCGACCATGCCGGTCGGGGTCATCGCCAGGGTGGGTCCGAGCTTCCGACGGATCAGCGCGGTCGCATCGAGGAGGTCGCCGCGGACGCTGGTGACCAGCATCGGCCCTCGCCACGCCTTGATCCACGGGATGATCACCTGGCTGGTCTTGCCCTGGCGGGGGGCTGCGAGCATCAGCACCGACGACTCGATGCAGGCCCACAGCAGCATCCCCGCCATGGTCCGACCGAGTCGCACGGCGACGTCGTCGGCCTTGATCCGGCGCCCCTTGAGGGAGGGCCGGACGATCGGCCCACGGCGGACGACGGCTGCGGCGGACATCGTCTTCGCCAGCTGTGCCGGGGAGGCATAGCCGCGCACCGAGCGGTTGCGGCGGAGGCGGCGGAGGGCGAAGACACCCGCCGTGATCATCGCAAGGACGACGATCGCGGTGGCGATGGCGAAGCCGAGCGGGCCGGGCAGGTCTGCCCTGGCCGGCTCGGGCCAGGCCAGCTTCGGGTCAGCCAGGTGCTGGGGGACCTGCTTGGCGACGGCGAACGCGTCGCCGAACTGGACGTCGGGCCAGGCGGCATGGGTGATCAGGCCAGCGACCTGGCCGGTGGCCCAGGTTCCGGCGGTGACGGTGACGACCACGATGATGAGCGCGACGATCAGGTAGTCCGCCGGTCCGTCCAGCACCGGCCGCCGGGCGACTGTCGAGTTCGAGGCGGCGGCCATGTCAGATGGCCATCTTCTCGTTGGTGTAGTAGAGCTGGCGCTCGATCGGGCTGAGGATGGTCTGGACCACATGGCTGGAGGTCCGGCCGATCTTCCAGATCGCGCGGCCGATCTGCTCACCGCTCCAAGAGGCGATGTGCGCGCACTCCGTGTCGGTCAACCCGATCGCGTCCCTCGTCATGGCGAGGGGCGCGGTGTCTTGCCGCAGGCAGATCCGCACGTCACAGGACGCGATCAGGTTTCGCGCGATGCTGACCTCTTCACTGCCCTGCGCGCCGACGGCCTCGAAGTCGGCGAGCCTGTGCGTGCTCAAGACCTGGATCGTGCCCTGGGCGCGGGAAAGGCGGAGGTCGCTGTCGAGCTTGCGGATCATCGCGGGGACGCGCATCGCACGCCACAGCTCGTCGCGGACGACCAGGCGGACGGGGCCGCCGGGCTCGTCAATCGCGGCCTGGCCCCAACTGCTCACGCAGGCCAGGGTCATGGCCACGGTCTCGTCGCCGCGGCCGTCGATCCGGGAGAGGTCGACGGTCTGGATCGGCGCGTCGAAATCCGGGCGGACGGTGGTCGGCCCGTCGAACAGGCCCGACAAGCTGCCGCGGACCATGTTGCCGAGCGCATCTGCGGCCGGGCGGATCATCTCCCGCAGCTCGGCCACGTCGGCGCCACGGACCCGGAGGTCCTCCGCCATCTCCGGCAGCGGGTCGCGCAGCAGGGCCCACACCTGCGGGATCGTCGGGTCCACCAGGTGGCTGGCACCGGCGGCCTGGCCGGAGGCGTGCTGGATCGCCAGGGAGAGCGCGGCTTCCTCGGTAGGCGTGAGGTTGCGGCCGAGCCGCATGACCAGCAGGGAGGACAGCAGGGTGATCCGGCGGCGGTGGACTTCGTCCAGGCGCTCGCGCAGCTCCTCCGGGTCGGCCGGCAGGTTGCTGCCGAGCGGTCCGGCGTCCAGCGGATTCAACCTGTTGCGCAGGCCGGGACCGAGCTCGACGGGCTCGACACCGAAGGCGCGTGCGAGCGGCGCGTACTCGTTCTTGATGTCACCGAGAACAAAGGTTCGAACTCCGTAGGCAGCGAGCCTGGTGGCCAGCACCTTGACGGTGGCGCTCTTGCCGGTGCCGGGCACGCCGGTCACCAGCAGGTTGGGGTTGGTGATCAGGCCGCGGTGCAGCCACTCGATCGGGTGGCACGAGAACGCGCCGCCAGCGAGGCAGTCGACGCCGATGTAGGCGCCGGCCGGGGGCATCGAGGCGCCGTACAGCCAGGGGTAGAGGCCCTGGACCTGGCCGGTGCTCCCCCGGAAGACCGGGATCTCAGGCATCCGGGGGGCCCGTCCGGCGAAGGGACGGGCGTAGCCGCGCCGGGGCGCGACCGGCTCGCGGCGCTGCTTGGGCGCCTTCTGCGCGACGGGCTTCGAGGCGGCCGGGGCCGGTCGGCCGAGCACGTCGGTCAGATCGAGGACGGGGAGGTCGGCTGAGCGTCGGCGGGACATCAGGCCACCCGCTTCCGGGGCAGGCCCATGCCGACGGGCAGCGCGCCGAGCGCGAATCCGATGTCTTGGGCCATCCACATCCGCTGGATCTCGATCCGGCCCTGGTTGGCGTCGGCCTCCAGGGCCGCGCAGGCGTCTTCGAGATCGGCCGGGTTGGTGACGGTGACAGTGCAGTAGGCGGTGTAGCGAACCAGGCCGTGGCCGGCGGCGCGCTCCTGGTCCTGGGCTTCAGCGTGCCGAAGTGCCTGCTTCTCGTGCTCGGGGATGATCTGTCCGGTCTTGTGCCGCATGCTGACGGCGACCTCGCGGGCGGTGCGTTCCTGCATCACCTCACGCTCGGCGGCGCGGGGTCCGCGGGGTTCGATGTGGAGGTTGAACGCCCGGCGGTACTTGCCTTCGCCCAGCAACGGGGAGAGTGCGGTGGAGTAGATCTTGTTCTTCGGCCAGTTGCGGACGGCGTAGGTGACGCTGAGCGCGCCGTCGTGCTCGTAGCGTCCGCGCCAGCTCTCGGCGGCGGAGGGGCCCGCCGCGATGGGGTCGACACCGGGTTCGAAGGGGACGTCTTGGCCTCGGAACGCGGCAGCGGTGGCGGCGGCCCGGCGCTCGGCGAGCATCCGGCTGCTGTGCGGGTCGAACGCGGTCCGCATGACCTCGGCGAGTTCGCGCGGGCTCAGCCAGCTTTCGACCTGGAGGTCCGCGGAGGCGATACCGGACGTGAGGGCCCGCAGGTGGCGGACAAGGACGGTGGCGGCTCCGGCGGTACCGCCACCGGCCGCCTTGATGGGGCCGGCCGCCCGGGAGGCGTCCATGGTGATCGCCAGGTACGCCTCGCGGTGGCTGGTGGCCAGGGTGGCGGTGGACAGCAGCGACTTGGTGATGTCCACCGCGACATCGGGCGCCTCGTCGGATACGTGGTCGGCGTGCCAGCGCTGGAGCGCGGCTCCGGACTCGGGGACCAGGCGCTGGAGCGCCTGGATGCGGATGATCGGATTGCCTTCCGTGCACTGCGAGTTGAGCAGCTCACCCCAGCTGGCGACGCGCTGGTCGCGCCGCTGGGAGTCGACCAGGCCGATGCCAGGGAAGCGCACTCGGGCCACGGCGGTGAAGGTGCGGTCGAGTTGGTGCTGGATCACGGCGATCGGGTCGCCGCCGCCTCCGTCCGCTTCGAGGATCGCCAGCGGCGCGAGGATGCCGGGCAGGTCCATCTTCGGCTCGTCCGAGGTGGCCTTGCGGGGCGAGAAGGCTCCGGAGAGGAAACGATTCTGCCCGCGCATGCGGAGGATTTCGAAGGACACAGCGGAGACCGCCCATTCGTCAACGGTGCGGCCGGCGGTCCGGACGAACGCAAGAAGGAAGAGGACAAGGGCGACGGGCCACGTCACGAGGCCCGCCCGGACGTACGAGATCGCGAACGGCCAGATCGCCGCCAGGACCGCGCCGCCGAGCATCGCGGCCCGCTGGACGCTCAGGCCGAAGAGGAAGGCGACCTTCTCCTGCTGCCATCCGAAGTAGGTGCGTGTGGGAGCTTGGGTGCTCATGGCTGGTCGCCTCCTTCGGGCTGGTCAGTGTGGGTGGACGCGACGGGTGGCGTGGCCTGGGCCGGCGGAGCGGCGGGGCGCTCGGCTGGTGCGGCCTCGGGCCTTACCGCGCTGGGGCTCGCGGCTGGAGCTGGTGCCGGAGTGCGTTCCGTCTGTTCCGGAGTGGCGGCGGACCTGGCGGCGGGTGCTGGACGGTTGGTGTTCAGCGGAGCCGCTGCGGCGGAGGTCGATGACGTTGCCGGGGCCGGGGCCTTCGGCTCGGTGGGGGCAGGCGACGTCGTAGCGGGTGCGGCCGGGCCCGGGTTGCCAGGCTGTGCGGTCCTGAGCGGGGAGCCTGGGACGGTGCCGCCTTGCGGCGCAGGGCTGGGCAGAGGCGCGGCGCTCGATGCTGCGGAACCGGCGGGCGGGCCTGCGGGAACCGGGGGCATCTCGATCGTCGGAGGGTCCTGGCGTGGCGCGCTGGCGACCGGCAGGTCCGGCGTCGAGTCCTGGAGTGCCTGCTGGTGGTCGGCCTGCCGGGTGGCCGGTTCGGCGGGCTCGAGCTGCTGCTCCTGCTGCCCCGACCAGTCCGGCTTCGGCTGGTCCGGCAGGTATCCGCTGGTGGGCAGCGGTGCCCCCGCATGACGGTTGACGTAGCCCGCTGGCTGGGCGGCGTAGGGATTCGCTCCCTGCGCACCCGCGTGGCCGGCCATCTTCTCCATGCCGCCCGCCAAGCTGTTGACGGCCTGCTGGGCGAGCCGCACACCGGCTGCGGCGGCCATGCCGATCGGGCCTGCGGCGGCACCGGCGCCACCGGCGGCGGCTCCCGCTCCCCCGGCACCGCCGGAAGCGGCACCCCCGGCCGCACCTCCGCCCTTGCTGGCGAAGTTGGTCATCGTCCGGGCGGCGCTGTCCTGGCCGAAGGTGTCCGGGGACGCACCGGTCGGCGGGCCCCCGGCTGTGCTGAGTCGGCCGCCGGCGAAGCCGAGCAGCGCGGCGAGCCCCGCACCACCACCGACCTGGACGGAGGCGAAGGTGAAGAAGCGAGCCACCGCCGGCCAGGCCAGGGCGGCCAGCAGCAGGACGAGCATTCCGGACAGGGTGGTGTTCAGGTCCTGGCTGTCACCCGCGAGGTTGAAGCCCAGGGCGAAGACGAGGGCGATGATGGGCTTCAAGATGATCAGCTGGAGCGTCATCGAGACGAGCTTCGACCACCACGTCTTGGTGGAGTCCGAGACCTGGCCAGCCGCGCTGATCGGCGAGGTGGCGATGAGCACCGCGATGGCAGCGCCGCGCAGCAGCATCTCGAACCAGAGCACCAAGGTCATCAGGATGCCGATGATCGCCAGGATCAGCAGCAGGGAGGCCGAGTTGCCAGGGTTCCAGGCCACGAGCTTGGCGATCTTGTCGCTGAATGCCTGCTGCCCACCCAAGCTGTTGTCAACGATGTACTTGGTCAGCTCATCGCTGGCCGCCAACGTGGTGGACGCGACGATCAGGGTGAGCAGGAAGGCGAGCACGGCCTTGCCCAGGCCGACTGCCGCGGTCGCCAGAGGCCGGCCGTCGTGGGTGACGGCCGTACGGACGACCTGCCCGATGACCAGCAGGCAGGCCACGAGGGCGGCCACGCCGAGGGAGATCGCGTAGACGCTCCTGACCCCGTTGGACGCGAGGTCGGGGCCGGGCATCTTGACGAAGGCCCCGGAGAAGGTCTTCAGCAACTGGACCATGGCGTCGGCGAAGGACTTGCAGATCGACTCCCAGGCCGAGTTCGCCATCTTGCCGACGGCGTCGCCCGCCAGGCCGCCGAGGACGGTGTCGGTGACGCAGCCGACGGGGTCGGTCAGGCCGCAGGGCATGCCGGCCTCCTGGATTTCGTGGTGCTGGCCATGGTTATCGCTTCAGTTCGTTCCAGCCCTTGGCCGACGCCTGGGCACTGCCCGGCTCGGCGACGAGGCTGGTGTAGTCGGTGGTGGACGTTCCGGAGGGGGCGGGGATTCGCCAGTCGCCGCCGGACCAGACGAGGTCGAGCGGGTAGACGCCCATGCGGGTCTGCATCCCGGTGCCCGGCACGCTGGTCGTGTAGGTCGACAGGAGCAGCACTTGGATGCTGTCTGCGCCGACGGAGCGGACCTGGTACTCGACCGGGTTCAACGTGACGGACGTGCCAGGGTCGAGCTGGCCGCTCGCGGGAAGGCGGAGTGCCTTGCGGGTGGCGGCCGGCCCCTTGGCAAGGGTGTCCGGGGCGTCGGACCAGTCGGCGTCCGCGACGACCCGGGCGACGGCTGCGGCCCGGTCGGGCTCAAGGGTGGAGCCGAGCTGACGCCAGTACTCGACCGCCGCCGACACCGCGCCTACGCTGGAGTGTGGGTAGCCCACCGCGACGCCGTTGACCAGGCGTGCTCCACGAACGAGCTGGAGCGGGCCTGCAAGGGCGGGTGAGGTGGACTCGGCGTTGGGGTCGATGCCGGTGACCGAGCCCGGAGCCGGGATCGCAGCCGGCGGTGAGTAGGTCTTGGGCCCGCGGGGCCCGTTGTCCGACTCGATCGCGACTCCTACGCCGATGGCGGCCAGGAAGACGAAGATGCCGAGGAGCAGGAGCGGAAGAATCCGCCGACGCGGGCGGCGGTCGAGGAACTGGTTCATGGTGTTCCTAGGCCGCGGCGCCGAAGACCGTGTTGACCACCGGGATGGCACACGCGGTCACGATCACGCCGCCCAGGCTCCAGACCAGGCTCCGCTTGCCCTTCTCGGCACTGTCCGGGCGGTTCGACAGGTGTCCTATGCCCATGAGGCCACCGGACACGACGGCCGCGACGGCGCACGCGATCAAGGCGCCCCACTTGGCGTACGAGAGAAGCAGGTTGGCGCCTTTGGACCCGTTGGTCGGGTCGGCCGGTGCGGGGTTCTGGATGTCGGCGAGGAACTGGACGACATGCGCAGTGGTGGACATGGAGGCTCCCAGAAGTGCGGACGTGCCAGCTGCCGCTACGGGCCGCTGGCTACGAGGAGCCGCCCCGACTCGATCGGCGGGGAGGCAGGAAGCCCGGCTTCGGATTCGGCACGTCAGGTCAGTGCCATTCACTCTGGCTAATGGGCTGTGACCAAACGATAGGCAGGAGTGAAGTAGTTCCGTCAACCAAAGTGAATGTGAGGAGGCTCACTCCGCCACTCTCTGTTTTCTCTGGCTAATGACAGTCACTGTGCGCAACGATGAGGCGAAGTCAGCCGAGAGGAGTGCTACGCGCGTCATGCCTGACGAGAACCCCGCTGAGGGCGGGGTGGTCGCACAGCGGCTCACCCACCTGTTCAGCACCGTCCACCCCGCCGGCCGGAAGCCCTACGGCACCACCGAGGTCGCGAAGGCGATCAACGAGAAGGCCGGGGAGCAGATCCTCAGCCCCACCTACTTGTGGCAGCTGAAAACCGGCAAGCGCACGGACCCAACTCACAGCCGCCTCAAGGCGATTGCCGACTTCTTCGGCGTCCAGGTCGCTTACTTCTACGAGGACGACACCGCCCGGCGGACCGACGAGCAGCTGGAGCTCGCGGCAGCCCTGTCGAACCCCCTCGTTCGACGACTGGCGCTCGCCGCGAACGGACTCTCCGGCGACAGCCTGGACGCCATGTTGACCATGATCCAGACCGCGCGCCGGATCGAGGGCCTGCAACCCGCCGAATCCGAAGGCGCGTGACGCACGCCACCCGCACCGAATCATCACAACTTCATACACTCGCCCCACTCTCGGCAATCGTTCGCATACGCTTCTGCGAGTCGGGGGCGAGTGACCGAACGACTACGTCAACTCGTAGCAAGTGCCTCCCGACCAGGGAGGCATTTTCATGAGCGCGATCCGCTGCAAGGCCCGGCAGGACGGCCCCAGTCAGACGTCGACACAGGTCGTCCTTCGTATCGTCGCCGCCCGTCGCGCCGTCGCTTCGGTGCGCTCCGCGTCCGCCGCCGACCATGCGACCGAAGCGTCCTCGGCAACCGCTCCGACCGCACTCATTCCGACCTCGCTGGCCGCCGCCTTCCCCGACCTGAGCCCTGCGGCCCTTCAGCACATCCTCGGACTCTGATCGCGGGAGTCGGACCGCATCCCCCCGGAGACCGTCGCGCCCCTGCCTCGCCCTTTTCACTATGGCTAAGACGTGGCGGCCATCACGTTTACTTTGGTTGACTTGAAGCTGTCGCATCAGCCTATGGTTTGGCACCAATCCATTAGCTGAAGTGAAAAGGCCAGCGCGCGCAGCGCGCCGGCTCCGAGGTGGCTCGTGAAGAAGGCAGCCCAGATGGCCGTCGTGGCGGTCCTCGCCCCCTGCGGGGTCGTGTTCGGGGTGACACTGACCGGCGGAACGGCGTCGGCAACAACTCCGTCTATAGCGGCGGGCAGCGGCGTCGGCGGGATCGGCTGCTTCAAGCCCGTGGCACCCGGCGACGCCGTCGCTGATGGCCAGAAGCTGACCACCGAGCAGATCAACAACGCCCAGATCATCTACCAGGTGTCGGTCCAGCTCCAGCTTCCCGCCCATGCCGCAGTGGTGGCCATCGCGACGGCGATGCAGGAGAGCACCCTGACCAATCTGTCCTGGGGCGACCGGGACTCCGTGGGCTTGTTCCAGCAACGGCCGAGCCAGGGGTGGGGCACGCCTGCCCAGATCATGGACCCGGTCTACTCCTCCAAGGCGTTCTACGCGCAGTTGGTGAAGGTACCGCTGTGGGAGGCGTTGCCGGTCACCGTGGCCGCGCAGAGGGTGCAACGCAGTGCCTATCCCGATGCCTACGCGAAGTGGGAGGGACTGGCCGGGCAACTCGTCGCAACCTTCGGCGGATCGGCGACCAACTGTTCTCTCGGCAACGGCGCGGGCGCCGGGGAGGCAATCACCGAGGCGGTCAACCTGCCAGCGGGCTTCTCGCTCCCAGCGGGCACTCCGGTCCAGGTGGTCACCGCGATCACCTTCGGGATCTCGAAGCTGGGCATGCCGTACCAGTGGGGCGGGACGGGGAATCCGAGCTACGACTGCTCGGGCCTGTTGATGCGCGCCTACGAAGCCGCTGGGATCAGCATCAGCAGGACCACCTTCGAGCAGGTCTACAACGGGACCCCGGTCTACGGCGCCAACCAGCTCAAGCCGGGCGACCTGATCTTCCTCGCCGGTTCCGACGGCACCCCTTCGTCTCCCGGACACGTCGGGATGTACCTGGGCTCGAACCTGGTCCTCGACGCGCCGCGCACGGGAAAGAACATCCAGATCACCCAGTTCACCGGCGGGTACTGGGACGCGGAAGCCGTGGCGTTCCGACGCATCGTCCCGTCGTGACCGCCCACCGGCCGGGCGCGGCCTCGCCGGCACAGCAGCCCGTGCTCGTCGTCCGCGATGAATCACGGGAGCTGCTCAGGTTGGCCTCCGATCCCGGTAGAACGGCCACCACCTGGGACGGGCACTCCGAGATGGTCCTGGAGCAGTCGCTGGCGGAACTGGCCCAGCAGCCCCGGATCAACCTCCGCCTACGGCCCGGCCCTCGCCGGCTGTCCTAGCGAACCACCTTCCACACCTACGAACCGAGAGAACGAAGCCCATGCAGAGTCCTCCCCTGTCTGACAAGGCGCGTCTCGCCCTGGGCCTCGCCGCAGGTGCGGGAACGCTGGCCCTGGTCGCCTCCGTCACCAGCTCGCAGTGGCTGGTCGTCGTGGCGATCGGCACCGTGCTCAGCGCGGTAATGGCCGCTTTTCAGGCCGACCGCCGAAACGTGTGGGTGGCCTGGGCAGGCGGAGCCGCGGTGGCCGCCATGCTCGCCCGGATCGTTCCGAGTATGAGGCCCATCCTGCTCTTCGTGAGTGCCGTCGAGGGCGCAGGGGCTCTGGTGCTTGCGCTGGCGAGGCACCGGCCCACTCGCTGAGGCGGCAACACGAGCGGCTGGCGCGAGCGGTTCGACCGCGTGTTAGTCGGCAACTCGACAGAAGGCGGAGGCCCACACCGTGAACGGTGTGGGCCTCCGCCTTCTGTCCTCTATTACTCCCGGGCGAGCGTTCCTCGGTCCCTGGAGGTCCACCGTTCGGTGGGCGCCCCTCCCCCTGACGCTAGCCACTGAACAAGCACGGCGCCGGGGCGGACGTCGAGAATCAGGCCGCGCAGGTAGCTGCCGGAGCCGTCCTTGGTGGTGGAGAGCCAGTGTCGCCCGATCCAGGTGGTGGGCGGCTGCTGGGCGTAGCGGTCATGAGTGAAGTTCTGCATGGTGTCTCCAGCGGTGGTGGTGTCGATGTCCGGGCCGTGCGACCGAGTTCGGGCCGCACCTGATCACGGCGGCCTCGGCGGTCGCGGGGGAGAGCACCGTTCACCGAAGTCCGTCGGCCAGGAGGCGGAACTGCTGGCCAACCGTCGGCGGGTCATCGCGCCTCTCCGTTCCAGCCGCGGTGGTCGCGCACCAGGCCGGTCGAGGCCCAGAGCCGGACGTCGGCCGGCCGGTAGCGGCGGACGCCGCAGGAGTCTTCGGTGTACCTAGGGCCGACGCCGACGGCACCCAGCTCCCGCAGGTCCGAGGTCGTGATAACGAGGTAGGAGGCCGCCTCGTCCACTGACCACCAGGGGCGGCGGGGCACGCTGCTCAGCCGCTTCATCGCCCGCTCCCCGCGTCGGAGGATCGGGTTTCCAGCCACTGCTGCACATCGCGCGGGTCGTACCGCCGATGCCTGCCCACCTTGAAGGAGCGCGGGCCGGTCCCCTTCCAGTTCATCTGGTAGATCGACTGCTTCGGTACGCCCAGGAACTCCGCGAGTTCCTGCAAGGTCCACAACTTGTCCGTACTCATGAGTACTCACATTCGCTTCGTTCGTCGCTTCGACAACTTGAGTCGTCGTTTGAACAACCGAGATGAGCATCAGCCAGAGTGGTCAGAGTTGTCAATACGGCGCACGAACTTGTCGATTCGACGCACGGACTGCCAGCGCAGCGCACTGCGACTGCCATCGGTCGCATGAGCGTCGAATCGACGCAACCGCAAGGTGAGGGCTGCTTGTCGATTGCACAATCGAGAAACGATGGGTAGAGTCGCCGATACGACGAGCGAGGAGGCCAGATGTCCAGCGGCTCAGCTCCCCCGACCCTGTCGGTGAGCGACGCGGCAGCAGTCCGGCTAAAGGAAGCCCGGACGCGACGCGGGTGGACCACCAAGCAGCTTGCCGACGCCTGCGGCGCGGCCGGCGCGGTCAAGCTGACGTCCGCTGCGCTGAGCAACATCGAAACCGGCCGGAGGGACTCGGAAGGCATTCGAAAGCGCGAGTTGTCGATTGACGAACTCGTCGTACTGGCAGTGGTGTTGGATATCGCGCCGGTCCACCTGCTGGGCCTGCCCGACAACTCCGAGCCAGGGACCACGCTCCAGCTGACTCCCAAATTGGCAGTCAGCGACGCCGAGTTGCTACTGGAGTGGTTCTGCGGGCAGAAGGCTTTGCCCCAGAGCGACTCCCGACAGTTCTACTCGGCGGCGCTCCAGCGGATGCCAGCCAACGACGGCCAGCAGGCCATCGCCGACCTCACCCGCTCGGTGCTCCAGGACAGGGCCGCCGCCCTGTCGGAGTCCTTCAACTCGGAGATGGCAGCGACTCTGGAGAAGATCAACGCTGCGGTTCAATCGGGCGCGAGCCCGGAGGAACTTGCCGCCCTACTCAGACCGGGCGAGACCGGCCCCAAGTAGGCCCTGCGTCACCCCGGCGTCCGGCACGGCCGCGACGCCAGTTCAGCGAACCCGATTGCGAGACCAACCGGTCCCGCACCCGCACGGGCAGAGAAGAGGACACGATATGGCATGCACGATTCAACGATTGGCAGAAGATCATGTTCCCCGCTCGAACCGAGGATCGCGCTAAGCACGCGGACTACCAGCTGGCCGTCACGCGCGCTCGTGCAACTGGCCGCACACCGCCGGCCCGCTGCCGCGTCTACTGGCGCGACGAGACAGGCTCTCGCCGAAGCTTGAGCCTGCCCACCCGGCTCCTCGTGCAGGCCACGCAAGGCGACATCACCCACAACTGGGTGCCGCTGTCGCTCGACCGCCTTATTGACACTGTTCCACAATCCCGGCGATTCCCCCCGGCTCGGACCGCCGCAGCTCCCCAGCCGGTTGGCCGCTCGACCTACACGCTGCTGCATCTCGGAACCAGGCTTGCCATCACGATCACGCGAGCGAATGTCGAGGGTCCGCTGTCACTGCGCGCCCCTGCGGCCCGATGTGTGCTGCAACGGCAAAGGCCCCCCGTCGTATCGACAGGAGGCCATCTGACCAGGCAGTTTGCCGATCCCCCTGGCCTGAACCAGGTGATGGGAGCCGCCTTACAAAGGCCAGGCCGACTACCTCTGGAGGTTGATCGGCCCAGCCCTCAGTACCGCTGTGCGCCCGGCAGGATTCGAACCTGCGACCCTTCGCTTAGGAGGCGAACGCTCTATCCCCTGAGCTACGGGCGCTTGCACCTTCGCCCTGCGAGACAGGCGCGAAGCATGGACGCGTCCGCATGCGGTCGCCCTCGGGCCATGCTACCGGTTGCGGCGGCAGCCTTGGACGAGAGTTACCGAGGTGGGCGCCGATCACCCCGGATGCCCGCTGGCGCAGCAGTGCCAAGCAGTACAGAGGTGCGGTGTCTGATGATGCATCCGCCGCACTGAGCGCATAACCACCCCCCTTGCCAGGACGAGCAGCACGCTGCTCCCCCGTCGTACTTGGCAAGAGGGCCAAATTCCCTGTCATGCATATATCAAAGCAAGGTGCAGCCCATGGCCCGCGTATGGATCGAAGACCGCAACGACCAGCCCGACTACAGAGAGGCGCTGGAGAAGGCCAAGAAGAACAAGCAGCAGGGCCCGGGACGCTACCGCGTCCGCTGGTATGACCAAGGCAACAACGAACGCCAGAAGACCTTCCGCAAGAAGGGCATGGCGGACGACTACCGAGACGAGATCGCCAAGCGACTTGGCGATGGCAGCTACCGCGACCCCGCCGCCGGCCGCGCCACCGTCGCCGCAGTGGCAGAGGACTGGTACACCGCTCAGATCAACTGGGCGCGCTCCACCCGTGCGCGCTACCGGGGGGTCCTGGACAAGCACGTCCTCCCACGATGGGGCACAACTCCTGTTTCCCGCATACAGTTTGACGACATCGCCCAGTGGATGTCTCAGCTACTCAAGGAGTCCACGGAGGCGGAGAAGCCGCTCAGCCCGGCTGCCTTGAAGAAGATCCACCTCGTACTGAAGAGCGTCCTCGGGTACGCGGTCCGGTCGAACAGGATCGCCTTCAACCCCGCGATCGGCGTGCCGCTGCCGAAGCACCAGCCGAAAGAGCACGTGTACCTGGACAACCTTCAGGTGGAGGCTCTGGCCAATGCTGCTGGCGAATACCGGCTGCTGGTCCTCTTCCTCGCATACACGGGCGTGCGCTGGGGCGAGGCGACGGCGATCCGCATCAAGCGGGTTGACCTGGCAGCGCGGCGAGTCCGAATCTCGGAAGCCTGGGCATACGACCACGAGCTCTACCTGAGCACGACCAAGACCCATGCAAGCCGTACGGTGCCCATTCCCGCATTCCTCGCCAAGGAGCTGATAGCCCTCGTGGAGGGGCGAGATGGCGAGGAGCTTCTGTTCACCGCTCCGCGCGGCGGCACCGTGATGGTCAGGAACTTCGTTCGCCGCGTCTTCAACAAGGCGATCACCGCAGCTGGCCTGGACGGCATGGGGATCACGCCGCACAAGCTCCGGCACACCGCGGCTTCCCTCGCCATCGCCAGCGGCGCCAACCCGAAAATCGTGCAGACGATGCTCGGCCACAAGACCGCCACGATGACGTTGGACGTCTACGGGCATCTGTGGCCGGACAGCCTGGACGAGGTTGCCGACCGCATGGACGAGCAGAGGAAGACCCTCCTCGCCCAGGCACGGAAGCGCGCCGAAGAGGCTGCCGCGGAGGCGGCAAGGCTGGCGGCCGAGCTCGCCGAACTCGAACAGGCGGCCTGATCTCTCTCGTTGTCATCCGGGCGAAATCCGGGCGCTGAGCGCTCTGACGACGGTAACTACGCGTTACATGGCCTCTGACCTGCACGTTCTCTGGCCGGGGAGGCTCCTAGGGCCGCATGACACAGGCTTTAGGAGAGCTGTGCTCTATCCCCTGAGCTAATGAGGCGTAACCGGTAACAGACTAGCGGATCGTGCGCCCGGCTCTCGCGCTCTTTCCGCCGCCGCCTCCCGGCCCACGCCCCGTCGGGGGGTCAGGATTCGGCGGCTTCCTCGGCGGCCCTGACCTGCTCCGCGAAGTCCTCCGCCGGGAGGCGCTCCACGGTCGCGCCGTGCTCGGTCGCGAACTCCGCGACGGGCGACGGGGACTCCTCCTTGATGTCGAGGACCAGCAGTCCGGTGCCGTCCGCCACCCGGGGACCGAGCACGATCAGCCCGGCGCCGCCGGTGGCGCCGCGCTCCTGCTCGGCGGCGTTGCCGAGGGCGGCCCCGGCCGCGAAGCCGAGGAAGACGCCGACCGGGCCGCCGAGCATCCCGATCAGTCCGCCGACCACGCTGGAGCCTACCGTGGGCACGCCCGCGCCCCGGGCGAAGCTGTCGCCCATCTCCAGCAGGCCGTCCGTCGAACGCTCCAGCACCGCCGCCTGCCGCAGGCCCGGCAGGTGCTTGGCGGGCTCCAGCGCGGCCCGGCAGGTGTCGGGGTCGGCGAAGGCGAGCAGGACGACGTTGTGCTGGTCGGTCATCGCGTTCCGATCGGTCGGATGGGCACCGGGAGGACTGGCGCCGGAAATGACGGGCAGCCGTTCGGTGCCGCTGTCAGGCCATCCTGGACCCGGCGGTCCTGACGGTGCCACAGGCCACGCCCATTCAGGGCGTGCCGGGAACCGACGAGATGTCACCCCGGCGTCGTGGCGGGCGGGTGGTGCTGATGGGGTTGGGGCAGGATCGGGAGGGAGCCGGGAAATGGGTCGGTCGGTGGAGGGTGCGGTGCGGGCACAGCGGTGGGCGCAGGTGGCGGTGGGCTGTGCCGGGGCGGCGGTCCTGGTCCTGGTGACCCTGGTCGGGCTGCGCGGGATCGGGGTGATGGTGGTCGGACTGCTCGGGCTCGGGGTGGCGGCCGCCGGCGTCTGGTGGGCACTGGCCCACCGGGGGGCCACCCGGCTGTTCGGCGTGGTGCTCGCGGTGGCGGCACCGGTCTGGGTGCTGGGCTTCCTGGTGGACAGCGGGATGGGCGTGGCCTCCCTGCTGGCCGTGGCGCTCTGGACCGGGGCGATGACCGCCGCGGCGGAGGCGCTGCGGCAGGACCGCAAGGAGCGGACCGTCCGGGAGACCCCGGCCGCGCGGCCCGCCCGGCCGGTGCTGATCATGAACCCGAAGTCCGGCGGCGGCAAGGTCGAGAAGTTCGACCTGGTGGCGAAGGCCGAGGCGCTCGGCGCCCGGGTGCTGCTGCTGGACGGACAGGACGTCAGCGAGCTGGCCCGGCAGGCCGTCCAGGACGGCGCCGACCTGCTCGGCGTGGCGGGCGGCGACGGTACCCAGGCCTTGGTGGCGGCGGTGGCCGCCGAGCACCGGCTGCCCTTCCTGGTGATCTCGGCCGGCACCAGGAACCACTTCGCGATGGACCTCGGCCTGGACCGGAACGACCCGGCCCGCTGCCTGGACGCCCTCACCGACGGCACCGAACTGCGCATCGACCTCGGGTCGGTGGCCGACCGGCCGTTCGTCAACACGGTCTCCTTCGGCGCGTACGCGGAGATCGTGCAGAGCCCGGAGTACCGGGACGCCAAGGCCGCCACCGCACTCGGCGCGCTGCCCGACCTGCTGGCCAACAAGCTCGGCGCCCGGCTCACCGCGCAGGCGGACGACACCCGGCTGGCGGACCCGCAGGCGCTGCTGATCAGCAACAACCCGTACGAGACCGGCGACCTGCTCGGCGCGGGCAGCCGCCCCCGGCTGGACGGCGGCAGCCTGGGGGTGCTGAGCCTGCGGGTGGACGGCGCCGCCCAGGCCGCCGAGCTGGCCCTGCGCGGCGAACAGGCCCAGGGGCTGACCGTGCTGACGGCCCGGCAGGTCACCGTGACCGCCGACACCGAGGAGATCCCGGTGGCCGTGGACGGCGAGGCACTCACCCTGCCGACCCCGGTGCGGTGCGAGATCCGGCCGGGGGCGCTGCGGGTGCTGGTGCCGCGCGACCGCCCCGGGGCGACGGCGGTCGCCCCGCTGCGGAACTGGCGACAGGTCGGCAGGCTGGCCCTGGGGCACTGATCGCGGCGCGGGTGCGCGAGGATGACCGAACCGGAACGGAAGAGGAAGTGGCGAGTGATGCGTAGCCCGACGGCCGGACCGATCGTGCTGGACCTGGCAGCCCTGGACCGGGCGGTGTACGGCGCGATCGCGATCACCCCGACCCCGTCCCTGGACGGCGCGATGCGGCGGCTCTCGCACACCGCGAACCACTCGAAGATCTCCTTCGCGCTGGCCGGGCTGCTGGCGCTGCGCGGCGGGCGCGCCCGGCGGGCCGCGCTGCTCGGGGTGGCCGCGATCGGGGTCGCCTCGGCGTCCGCCAACCTGCTGGGCAAGAACCTGGTCCGGCGGGAGCGGCCGGATCGGCTCGGCGCGCTGGTGCCCGAGGCCCGGCACGTGCGGATGCCCACCTCGGCCTCCTTCCCGTCCGGCCACTCCGCCTCGGCCTTCGCCTTCGCCGTCGCGGTGGGCGCCGAACTGCCCCGGACCGCCGTCCCGCTGTGCCTCCTGGCCGCCACCGTGGCCTACTCCCGGGTCCACACCGGCGTCCACTACCCGGGCGACGTCATCGCGGGCGCCCTCCTCGGCGTGGCCTCCGCCACCGCCGTCCGGATCACCCTCGGCTAGCTCAGCCTTGTGCAGGGCGCTCGGTCCTACGGTCCAGGGGCTCGGGGAACGGCGACGGTTCGTGGCCGGCGGGTGTCACTGCGAAAGTGCCTGACCACCTACGCGACGATCACCTTCTACGCGGCCGGCGTCGCAGTTCCCCGAGCCCCTGACTCCTCCGGACCACCTGCCAGAAAGTCGTCGCCGCCCACGCGGCGGAGCCGCACGACAACCGAGCCCCGAGCGCAAGTGCCCCGGCCCCGGATGGGGCAAGCCGGGAGGTGGGGTCGCGCCTGACGGGGTGTGATGGGGGTGTGGATTTCTGGGAGTTCGTCAGCAGCCGTCGGGAGCAGCTGCTTTCGGATGCGTTCCAGCACGCCAGCGCGGTCTTCCAGTGCATGCTGGTGGCCGCCCTCGCCGGGGTGGCGATCGGGGCGCTGACCTACCGCAGCGACCGGGGCGGCCGGATCGCGGTGCTGACCACCGGCACCATCCTGACCCTGCCCTCGTACGCGTTGCTGGGCCTGCTGATCCCGGTGCTCGGCCTCGGCGTCCCGCCGACCGTCACCGCGCTGGTGCTGTACGCGCTGCTGCCGATCGTCCGGAACGCGATCGTCGGGCTGCGCGGGGTGGACCCGGCGCTGGTGGACGCGGCGCGCGGGATCGGGATGACCGGTGCGGCCCGGCTGCTGAAGGTGGAGCTGCCGATCGCGTGGCCGGTGATCCTGGCGGGCATCCGGGTCTCCACCCAGATGAGCATGGGCATCCTGGCGATCGCGGCGTTCGCCTCGGGGCCGGGGCTGGGCAACGAGATCTTCTCCGGGCTGGCCGGTCTCGGCAGCGCCAACGCGCTGAACGAGGTGCTGGCCGGGACCCTGGGCATCGTGCTGCTCGCGCTGCTCTTCGACGCCGCGCTCGTGCTGCTGGGGCGCCTGACGGTATCGCGAGGACTGCATGGCTGACGTCACCGGCGCGACCATCGAGCTGGAGCAGCTGACCAAGCGCTACCCGGGGAGCCCGAACCCGGCGGTGGACTCGGTCAGCATGGAGATCGCGGCGGGCGAGACGGTGATCCTGGTCGGCCCGTCCGGCTGCGGGAAGTCCACCACGCTGCGGATGATCAACCGGCTGATCGAGCCGACCTCCGGCCGGATCAGGATCGGCGGCGAGGACGTCACCGACATCGACCCGGTGAAGCTGCGCCGCCGGATCGGCTACGCGATCCAGTCCTCCGGCCTGTTCCCGCACCTGACGGTGGCGGAGAACATCGCCCAGGTGCCGAGGATGCTCGGCTGGGACAGGCGCCGGGTCAAGGACCGGGTCGAGGAGATGCTCGACCTGGTCGGGCTCGACCCGCGCGAGTTCCACGACCGGTACCCGCGCCGGCTCTCCGGCGGGCAGCAGCAGCGGGTCGGGGTGGCCAGGGCGCTGGCGGCGGACCCGCCGGTGCTGCTGATGGACGAGCCGTTCGGCGCGGTGGACCCGATCACCCGGGACCACCTGCAGGACGAGCTGATCCGGCTGCAGCACGAGCTGCACAAGACCATCGTCTTCGTCACCCACGACTTCGACGAGGCGATCAAGCTGGGTGACCGGATCGCCGTGCTGCGCGAGCAGTCCAGGATCGCCCAGTTCGACACCCCCGAGGCGATCCTGACCAATCCGGCGGACGAGTTCGTCTCCGGTTTCGTCGGGGCGGGGGCGGCGCTGAAGCGGCTCAACCTGACCCGGGTTCGGGACGTCGGGGTGGCCGACTGGCCGGCCGTCTCGGCCGACGAGCCGCTCCAGGTGATCTTCAACCGGCTGCGGATCGGCGGGGTCAGCGAGCTGCTGGTGCTGGACCGGCACAGCCGCCCGTACAAGTGGCTGCGCCGGGGCGACCTGGCCCGGGCCCGGGGGTCGCTGGCCCGGGCGGGCACGCCGGTGACCCACACGGTGAGCCGGGACGCCACCCTGCGGGACGCGCTGGAGGCGGTGCTGACGGACAGTTCGGGACGGGTGCCGATCACCGGGCGGCGCGGCGAGTACCTCGGTGTGGTGGACATGGAGACGCTGCTCAACTCGGTGCACGAGCTGCTGGAGGCGGACCGGCTGGCCGCGCTGGAGGGCCACGAGGAGCTGGCCGAGCACCAGCAGCCGCACACCCGAGCGGAGTTGGAGGGCCGGTGATCACCCGCGGCAGACTGCTCACCACCCCGGCCGTGCTGGCCGGGGTGCTGCTGGCGACCTACCTGTGGATCGTCAACGCCCCGCTGGACTCGATCGAGCGGAACGCGCTGAACGGCGGCCAGGTCCGGCTCTACCTCTGGCAGCAGGTCGAACTGACCGCCGTCTCCACCTTCTTCGTGCTGCTGCTGGCGCTGCCCGCCGGGGTGCTGCTGACCCGGGGGTTCGCCCGGCCCGCCGCACCGGCGGCGGTGGTGCTGGCCAACCTGGGCCAGGCCACCCCGGCGATCGGGCTGCTGGCGCTGCTCACCTTCTGGCTCGGCATCGGGGCCAGGACCGCGCTGGTGGCGATGGTCGCGTACGCGGTGCTGCCGGTGCTCAGCAACACCATGGCGGGGTTGCGGGCGATCGACCCGGCGCTGCTGGACGCCGCCCGGGGCATCGGGATGTCCTCGCCCGGGGTGCTGGCCAGGGTCGAACTCCCGCTGGCGGTGCCGCTGATCCTGGCGGGCGTGCGGACCGCGCTGGTGCTGAACGTCGGCACCGGCACGCTCGCCTCGTTCGCGGGCGGCGGCGGTCTCGGCAACCTGATCACGGCGGGCATCACCACCCAGCGGACCAGGGTGCTGGTGGTCGGCGCGGTGCTCACCGTCTGCCTGGCCCTGCTGGTGGACTGGCTCGCCTCGCTGGCCGAACTCCGGCTCAGCCCGAAGGGGTTGGAGGTCGGGCGGTGAGGCGGTCGGCGGCCCTGGCGGTGGTGGGCGCGCTGCTGCTGGCCGGCTGCGGCCTGCACAGCGGCAGCGTGATCCCGGCCGACGTGTTGCCCGGCTCGCTCGGCCAGGGCCGGCCACTGGCCGGGGCCGACCTCACCATCGCCTCCAAGAACTTCACCGAGAACGTGATCCTGGCCGAGATGATCGGCCTGGTCTGGACGGCCGCCGGGGCCACGGTCACCGACCGCACCAACATCTCCGGCTCGATCGGCGCCCGGCAGGCGATCGTCTCCGGCACCGCCGACGCGATGTACGAGTACACCGGCACCGGCTGGATCACCTACCTCGGCCACACCGACCCGATCACCGACCCGCAGCAGCAGTGGCAGGCGGTGCACGACGCCGACCTGGCCAACGGCGTCACCTGGCTGCCGCAGTCCGCGCTGAACGACACCTACGCCTTCGCGGGCAACGCCGCCAACGTGGCGAAGCACGGGCTGCACACGCTGTCCGACCTGGCGGAGCTCTCGCACCGCGACCCGTCCGCCGTGTCGCTCTGCGTGGACAACGAGTTCAGCGTCCGGGACGACGGCCTGCCGGGGGTGACGGCGGCGTACGGGATGACGGTGCCGCGTTCCAACATCCGGACCATGGACGCCGGGATCGTCTACACCACCGTCGCCGACGGCTCGGCCTGCATCCTCGGCGACGTGTACAGCACCGACGGCCGGATCGCCGCGCTCGGCCTGAGCGTGCTGGCGGACGACCGGCACTACTTCCCCAACTACAACGCCGCCCCCGAGCTGCACAGCGCCACGCTGGCGAAGTACCCCGTGCTGGCGGAGCTGCTCGACCCGGTCTCGGCCCGGCTCGACAACACCGTCGCCCAGCGGCTGAACTCCAAGGTGGACGTGGACGGCGAGGACCCCCGCCAGGTGGCCCGGGACTGGCTGATCGAGCAGGGCTTCATCACCGCGGGCTGACCAGCAGGGCTGCCAGGTACTCCTCCGGACGGTCGGTCAGCACGGCCGGGGTGAGGTCGGTGCGGCCCAGCTCGCGCCAGGGGGTGGCGACCTGCTGCGCGTCGGGGGCGTAGGCGAGGGCGTCCAGCAGCCGCCAGTACAGGTGGGCCTCCGGGTCCGGGTCGAGGACACCCCCGGCGGCCGTGTAGCGGGCGGCGAACCGCAGGCCCTCGGCCGGGCCGTGCAGCAGCGCCAGCGCGGTGGAGCAGTGCGCCACGTCGAGGTCGGCCGGGCCCCAGGAGGTCTCCGCCCAGTCCACCACCCCGCTGATCCGCAGCTCCGCGCCGGTGCCGCTGAACAGGATGTTGCCGGGGTGGAAGTCCCGGTGCAGGTCCCCCGGTACGGCGGCGGGTCCCGGCGGATCACCTGCACCGCGCGCTCCCAGAGCTCGGGACGGGCGGTGTCCTCGGGGATCCGGACCCGCTCCGGCCCGGTCCAGGGCTGGTACTCCCGGGGGCGGGCGGCGACGGCGGTCCGGTGGATGGTCACCAGCTGACGGGCCGGCAGCTCCGCCCGGGCGCCGGCCTCCCCGTCGTCCAGCCGCACCGTGCCGGGCAGCAGCGTCATCAGCAGCGAGGGGTGGTCGCAGTGCAGACCCGCCGGGTCCACGGCGCGCAGCCCGGCGGCGGGCCCGCCGTTCGGCCGGTCGATCCGCAGCCGCCGCATCTCGGAGGTCCAGCCCCCGCGCAGCCGTTCCACCGCCCCGATCCGCTCCCCCGCCCCCAGGGTCGAGGTGACCCAGGCCCGGGTGGTGGACCAACAGTGATCGTCAACACGCTCTTCCTCGGCCACGGCGGCGAACCTATCGGGCAAGGTTAGGCCGATGACGGGTCTTTCCGGGGAGGGTGAGTTGACGGCGGATCGGATGATCGGGCTCCTGCTGGACCAGGGGAGTTTCAGCTGCTGGGACCAGCCGGTCGAGTACGACGGGGACGAACCCTCGTACGGGGCGACGCTGGCCAGGGCGAGGGCCAGGACCGGCCTGGACGAGGCGGTGACCACCGGCCGGGGCCTGCTGGCCGGCCGGCCGGTGGCGGTGGTGGTCTCGGAGTTCGGCTTCCTGGGCGGCTCGATCGGGGTGGCCACCGCCGAGCGGATCACCAGGGCGGTGGAGCGGGCCACCGCCGAGCGGCTGCCGCTGCTGGCCCTGCCGGTCTCCGGCGGCACCCGGATGCAGGAGGGCACCGCGGCCTTCCTCTGCATGGTGCGGATCTCCGCCGCCGTGCTGGCCCACCAGGAGGCCGGGCTGCCCTACCTGACGTACCTGCGGAACCCCACCATGGGCGGGGTGTTCGCGTCCTGGGGCACGCTCGGCCACCTGGTGCTGGCCGAGCCGGGGGCCCGGCTCGGCTTCCTCGGTCCCCGGGCCCACCAGGAGCTGCGCGGGGTCGAGCTGCCCGCCGAGGTCCAGCTCGCCGAGACGCTGGCCGGGCGCGGCCTGATCGACGCGGTGGTGCCGCCCGAGCAGCTGGCCGAGGTGGTCGGGCGGGCCCTCACGGTGCTGGCCGACCCGGCCGGACCGGCCCCCGCAGCAGGCCCCGCGCACTCCCCGGCTCCGGCCGACGCCTGGGAGTCGGTCGGCCTCAGCCGACTGCCCGGACGGCCTGGGACGGACGCGGTGCTGGCGGCCGCCGACCCGGGCCGGGTGGAACTGGCCGCCCCGGACCGGGCGTTGGTCCGGGCGCTGGTCAGATTCGGCGGACAGCCCGCCGTTCTGGTCGGCCAACGCCCGGGCTCGGCACACCCGTTCACCGCGGCCGACCTGCGCGCCGTCCGGCGGACGGCCGGGATCGCCGAACAGCTCGGACTGCCGCTGGTCACCCTGGTGGACACCACCGGGGCCGAACTCTCGGCCCAGGCCGAGCTGGACGGCCTGGCGGTGGAGATCGCCCGCTGCCTGAGCGCCCTGGTGGCGCTCCGCACCCCGGTGCTCTCGGTGCTGCTCGGCCAGGGCTCGGGGGGTGGCGCGTTGGCGCTGCTGCCCGCGGACCTGGTGCTCGCGGCCGAACACGGCTGGCTGGCCCCGCTGCCGCCCGAGGGCGCCTCGGCGATCATGCACCGGGACGGCGCGCACGCGGCCGAGCTGGCCCGCTCCCAGGGGATCGGCGCCACCGACCTGCTGGCGGCCGGTCTGGTGGACCGGATCGTCCCGGAGCGGCCGGACGCCGCCGAGGAACCGGATGCCTTCGCCGACCGGGTGGCCGGGGCGATCGCCGCCGCCCTGGGCGAGCTGACGGACCGTCCGATCGAACAGCGGACGGCGGACCGCCGAGCCCGCAACCGTCGGCTGGGGAGCGGCTGAACAGGGCGAACGCGGAGCCGGCGGAGGGGATTTTTACACTGATCATCCGGGCGCTAGGCTGAATTCGATTAGTCACCATTCAGACGGATGATCAGATCAGATCTTGAGTCACCTCAGAAACCTCCTCCGTAGCGTCTGGCTGTGGCCTGCCCTGGCCATGCTGCTGGTCGGTCTGCGCCACACCACCCGCCCCGAACTGTGGCGCGACGAGATCTCCAGTTGGAGCGCCGCCACCCGCGACCTCGACCAGCTCTTCGGGATGCTGGCCAACGTCGACGCCAGCAACGGCGCCTACTATGTCCTGCTGCACTGCTGGGCCGCGGTGTTCGGCGACTCGGTGCTCAGCCTCCGGCTGCCCTCCGCGCTGGCGATGACCGGAGCGGCCGCCTTCACCGCGCTCGCCGCCCGGCGGCTGTTCGGCAGCCGGACGGCCGGCCTGGCCGCCGGGCTGCTGCTGGCCACCGTCCCGCTGATCTCCCGCTACGCCCAGGAGATCCGCTCCTACGCCGTGGTGACCTGCGCCGTGGCGGCGGCCTGCTGGCTGCTGCTCCGGGCACTGGACCGGCCCGGAGTGGGCCGCTGGTCCCTGTACGCACTGGCGATGGCGGTGGCCGGCTGCTGCCACCTGGTCTCGCTGAGCAGCCTGGTCGGTCAGGTGTTCCTGGTGCTCGCCCAGTGGTGGGCCCGCCACCGGGAGCCGCGCGCGGCCCGGGTGCTCTGGCACTTCCCGCTGGCCGTACTGGTCGCTCTGGCCCCGGCCGTCCCGGTGGCCGTGTACGGCGACCGGCAGGCGGGCCGGCAGCTCGGCTGGCTGCCCAAGCCCTCGGAGCTGGAGCTGCACTACTTCTGGCGGAGCCTGCTGTCCCCGCTGGACCTGCTGTACTTCTTCGGCGCCTGCGCCGTGGTCGCCCTGCTGCACCCCCGGTTCACCCGGGGCGCGGCGCAGGCGCTGCTGCTGGCCGTGCTGCCGGTGCTGGCGGTCTGGCAGGCCTCGCAGGGCACGTCCTCCTACTTCCTGGACCGCTACCTGCTCTTCACGGTGCCCGCGCTGGCCATGCTGGCGGGTGGCGGCCTGGGCGCCCTGGCGGACCTGCTGGGCCGGCCGGCAGCGGCACCCCGTCCACTGGCCGTCGGCACGGCGCTGGCCCTGGTCGCGATCCCGCTGCTGGCCGGCCAACCCCTCCAGGAGCAGCAGCGCACCGTGTTCGCCCACGGCGACCGGGACTTCGCGGGCGGCGCCGACGTGATCGCGGCGGGCTACCGGCCGGGCGACGGGATCGTCGTGACCGGCGGCGCCCAGGCCTGGGCGATGGTCGGCCCCGGCCTCTCCTTCTACCTGCCGGACTCGGTCCGCCCGATCCCGCTGATGATCGAACGGGACGCCACCCGGGCCGAGGACCTCTACGACATCCCCTGCCCGGTGGCCGAGCGCTGCGTCGGTGACACGCCCCGGATCTGGGTCGTTACCATCGACGCGGGCGACAGCCCCTACCAGGGACTGCCGAGCGACCAGACCGCAGCTCTGCAGCACGCGTTCGTCCCCACCCAGATCCAGATCGTGCCGGGTCTGCGGGTGTCTCTGCTGGTGAGAAAGGCATAAGCGTGACCACGGCTGACCTGGAGAGCTCCTTCGCCGATCTCGGTGAGGTGTTGGTGATCATTCCGACGTACAACGAGGCGGAGAACGTCGAGCGGATCACTGCCCGGGTGCGGGCGGCGGTGCCGGAGGCGCATGTCCTGGTGGCGGACGACAACAGTCCGGATGGTACGGGTGACATCGCGGACAAGCTGGCGGCTGGGGACGGGCAGGTGCATGTGCTGCACCGTCGGGG
>NZ_JBIWML010000049.1:0-54774 GCF_044766665.1 Kitasatospora sp. NPDC101801 | reverse complement strand
CACGCCTCCTACGAGCCCTTCAGCCGCCCGCTCGACCTCCTCGGCATCGCCTGACCAGCACACCTACAAGATCCCCGGACTTTGCAACATCCCTGATCAGCGGCCCCGGGCAAGGCGGCACGACGAGCCCGGGCAGCGCGTCTCACGCGGGGTGGCCGGCGCGGATGTCACGGACCTCCTGGAAAGCGAGCGGGGTTCCGCCTGGGCGAGCCGTTGCCGTCATCGGCGCGAGCGAGAGCCCGACGTGATCCCCCAGTCCGCCCGGTGCTCGATGCGACCGGCGAACCAGGCCAGTGCCTCCGTCAGGACGGGCGTACCGTTCGGTCCCGGGCTCCAGGGCCCTCGGCCGAACTTGTCCGTCTCGTCGCCGGTCTCACCTCCGAACAGCTCCGCCAGGTCGTGCCGGTGCGAAGGCAGCAGATGTACGACCAGCAGTTCCGCGCTCCGGGCGATGCGGTAGGTGTGGTTCGCCTTGGAGAGCCACACCGTGAACCGGGGTGGCTCCAGGGAGCACTGGTTGGCGAAGCCCACCAGGCAGCCCGCGCGTTCCTCCCCGGTCGTGGCGGTGACCACGTACACGGGGTAGTCCAACAAGCTCACGAAGGCGTCGAACCCTGTCATTCTTCCTCGCCCTTCCGAGAAGGTGCGGCGAACCCGGGAGATCCGCGGTCAGGGGAGCGGGTTGCCACCGGTGGCGTTGACCACCTCGCCGGTGACGTAGCCGGCCTCCTGGGAGGCGAGGAAAACGTAGATCGGGGCCATCTCGGCGGGCTGGGCGGGCCGTCCGAGGGGTGACTGCCGGCCGAAGGCCGCGACCTGGTCAGGCGGCATGGTGGCCGGGATCAGCGGAGTCCAGACCGGGCCGGGGGCGACCGCGTTGACCCGGATCCCGTCGGGGGCGAGCTGGCGGGCCAGGCCCTGGGTGAAGGTGACGATCGCGCCCTTGCTGGTGGCGTAGTCGAGCAGGTGCGGCTTGGGGTGGTAACCCTGAACGGACGCGGTGTTGATGATGGAGGAGCCCGGCCGCAGGTGCGGCAGCGCCGCCTGGCAGAGCCAGAACATCGCGTACACATTGGTCTTCATCACCCGGTCGAACTGGTCGGTGCTGATCGCCGCCAGGCCCTCCTCCCGGGCCATCTGGTAGGCGGCGTTGTTCACCAGCACGTCCAGGCGGCCGAGTTCACCGACCGTACGCTCGACCAGCTCGGCGCACATGCCCTCCTCCCGGACGTCGCCGGCCACGGCCACGGCCCGCTGCCCGGCCGACTCGACCAGCCGGACGGTCTCGGCGGCGTCGTCCTCCTCGTCGGCCAGGTGGCAGAACAGCAGGTCTGCGCCCTCCCGCGCGTAGGCGAGGGCCACTGCCCGGCCGATGCCGGAGTCGCCGCCGGTGATCAGTGCGGCCCGGCCCGCCAGGCGTCCGGTGCCTCGGTAGGTGGCCTCGCCGTAGTCGGGCTCGGGTTCCATCCGGTCGCTGCGGCCCGGGTAGGGCTGGCTCTGCTCGGCGAAGTCCGGCCCGGGGTGCTGCCCGACCGGGTCCTGCGGGGTGAACTGATCGCTGCTCATGGCGCCCTCGCTCCTCGTTGCGGCTGGGGACACTGGGGCGCCTGCCCGGCCGGGCCGGGATCATCCCGCTGGACCTGCCCTTTCCCACAGCTCGTCCGGGTGATGGTCGGGCCCCCGGTGGTAGGGACAGGAGTCACCGGCGGGCTGCATACATCCGTGCCGGAGCGGGCAGCAGCGCCGAGGGGGCACCGAGCGAGAGGAGAGCACGATGAGTGGCGGTTCGGACAAGGTGAAGCACAAGGCGGAGGAGCTCACGGGTAAGGCCAAGGAGAAGACCGGCCAGGCCCTCGGCAACGACCGGCTCGAGGCCGAGGGGCAGGGCGACCAGGCCGGAGCGAAGGTCAAGCAGGCCGCGGACGACGTCAAGGACGCGGCCGGGAAGGTCACGGACAGGCTCAAGGGCGACCGCTGACCTGCGGCCCCGGGCGCGGGGACGGGGTCTGTCCGGGCCCGTGCCCGGGAGCCGGGCCCGTGCCCGGGAGCCGGGCCCGTGCCGAATAAGAA
Source organism: Kitasatospora sp. NPDC101801 (assembly GCF_044766665.1). Classification (NCBI taxonomy): domain Bacteria; kingdom Bacillati; phylum Actinomycetota; class Actinomycetes; order Kitasatosporales; family Streptomycetaceae; genus Kitasatospora; species Kitasatospora sp. NPDC101801. The sequence goes on along the minus strand of NZ_JBIWML010000049.1, from coordinate 52,704 downwards.
TGCCCGCCGAGGTAGCTGCCCCCCGGGACCCGATCACAGCGGAGCGCTCGATGCACCCCTCCACCCGCCGTCGGCACTACCTGATGTGCCCGCCCACGTACTTCGGCGTTCAGTACGCCATCAACCCCTGGATGGACCCCGGCGCCGTCGTGGACACCCGCCGCGCGGTCCAACAGTGGGAGCGACTGCTCGCGGTGCACCGCAAACTCGGTCACACCGTCCACGTGATGGAACCGCGCCCGGGGCTGCCCGACATGGTGTTCACCGCGAACGCCGCCACCATCGTCGACGGCACGGTGCTGGTCTCCCGCTTCAAGTACCCCCAACGCGCGCCCGAGGCAGCGCACTTCCGCAGGTGGTTCACCCAGCACCCGTACCGTCGCGTGCGCACCGCCACCCGGGTCAACGAGGGCCAGGGTGATGTGCTGACCGCCGGCCGGATGCTGCTGGCAGGCACCGGCTTCCGCACCGAACGTTCCGCTCACAACGAATTGCGGACGGTGCTGGGCCTGCCGGTGGTCACCCTCACCCTGGTGGACCCCCGCTTCTACCACCTCGACACCGCACTGGCCGTGCTCTCCGACGACCAGGTGATGTACTACCCGGCGGCCTTCGACACGCCCAGCCGTGCGACGCTGTCGGCCCTCTTCCCCGACGCCCTGCAGGCCACCGGCGAGGAAGCCGAGGAATTCGCGCTCAACGCCGTCTGCGACGGCCACCACGTCGTCCTGCCCGGCACCGCCGGGCGGCTCGCCGACGAACTGGCCGCCCGTGGCTTCGACCCCATCGGCGTCGACGTCTCGGAGTTCCGCAAGGCCGGCGGCGGCGCCAAATGCTGCACCCTCGAACTCGACCAGGAGCCCTCATGACCCCCACCCACCGAGGCCCCGAGCTCCCGACCGCCCGCGGCCCGCTGTCCCGCGCGGTGATCACCCTGCTGCGGACGGACCCGGCCGAGGACCACGAGGCCGCTCTTCGCCCGGTCCCGGCCGAGCAGGACTGCTGGAGCGAGGACCACCAACTCGCCCTGTACCTCTGCTACGAGCTCCACTACCGGGGCTTCGCCGCCGTGGACGCCGACTGGGAGTGGCACCCGGCGCAGCTCCGCCTGCGGCGCGCTCTGGAGCGGCCGTTCCTGGCGGAGCTGCGGGCGCGGACCGGGGACCGGCCGTCGCTGCACGAGCTCCTGGAGCAGCTGCTCGTCGAACCGGTCGACGGCAGCGGTCCCTCGTACTTCCTGCTCGAGGAGGGGATGCGCCGGCAGGCGCAGGAGTACCTGATGCACCGCTCCCTCTACCACCTCAAGGAGGCGGACCCGCAGGCGTGGGTCATCCCCCGACTCGTGGGCGCGGCCCAAGCAGCTTACGTGGCCGTCGAGTTCGACGAGTACGGGGCCGGCCGCGCAGAGCGCGCGCACTCGCTGCTGTTCGCCGAGATGATGGCCGACTTCGGGCTGGAACCCACCTACGGGCACTACGCCGAGGTGGCGGCCGCGCCCGCACTGGCGGTGGTGAACCTGATGTCGCTGTTCGGCCTGCACCGGGCGCTACGCGGTGCGGCGGTGGGCCAGTTCGCGACGGTGGAGATCACCTCGTCCCCCGGATCCGCCCGCCTCGCCAAGGCGTTCGAGCGGTTGGGGGCCGGGCCGGCGGGGACGCTCTTCTACCGCGAGCACGTGGAGGCGGACGCCGTGCACGAGCAACTGGTGCGCCACGGGGTCATCCGCGAACTACTGCTCAGCGAGCCGGAGTTGGAGGATGACATCGCCTTCGGCATCGCCGCGACCGGCCTGGTCGAGGACCGGTTCGCTGCCCACCTGCTGGAGCACTGGCGGCGGGGTGACAGTTCACTGCGGAGCGTCGCCTCCGGTGGGGCCGGCTGACGGGCCGCGCGAGTGGCGGCGGTGGCTGGTGTCGCAGAACGGGTAGCACTTGCTGCGGCGGCAGGCGCACAGGGCGACCGTCGGGCGGTCGGAACGCGCGGTGGTCCCGTCGGGCAGGACAATCTCGACCGGGCCCTCGACCAGGATCGGGCCGTGCTCGGTCAGCCGGACGCGCACCGCGTCGCGTCCAGCGATGCCACGGCCGTGGGTGTCAGGATCGGCGGGCGCCACGGATCACCACCAGTTCCTCGTCCCGCACACCGGCGGCGATCAGCCCCTGCTGCTCGAACCAGCCGGCTCGGGCGGACATGACGGGGCCGAACTCCTGCCGACGGCGTGCCACGACCTCGGTCTCCAGCCCCGCTCGGACGAGCGCGTCGACGGTGGCCGCAGTGCCCGCCAGCGAGGACTGCACCAGCAGCAGCACCCCACCCGGCGCCAGGAGGCCGGGCACCTGACGGCAGACCCGGTCCAGCAGCAACCGGCCGTCCGGCCCGGCGTCCCAGGCCCGCGCCAGGCCGCGCTCCGGCACCGCCGCGCCTGGCGCGGGGACGTACGGGGGATTGCTGATGACCACGTCGAAGACACGCCCGCGGACGGGGTCGGTCAGGTCACCGTGCCGCAGCCGGATCCGACGGCCGCGCAGCCGCGCGTTGACCCACGCGGTGGTCAGCGCCAGGCGGGAGACGTCCACCGCCGTGACCCGGGCGCCGTGCGCGGCCGCCACCACGGCCAAGGCCCCGTTTCCGGTGCCCAGCTCGAGCAGTTCGCGCCGCTCCGGACTGCGCCGGGTCAGCTCCTCGCCCAGGGCTTCGGCGAGCAGGGCACTGTCGCCCTGCGGCGGATAGACCCCGGGAGGTGTCAGCAGTTTCATACGCAGCGCCTGCCCCGGTGACCTTGCCCCAATCACACCGGGCCCGTTCGTACCCTCAGGGTGCGGATGCCGCCGCCGTGCTGACGGGGTGGGCGAGGGCGTGGAGGAAGGGACGGGCGGGTGCTCTCGCGTGCGCTCGCGACGGAGGCGGTGGAGCGGGCGGTTGCGACGTCGACGCTCATCGTGTGGATCAGGTTCACCCTGGTCCCCGGATCGTCGTGGCCCGGCCTGCGCCCGCCTGTGGTGCCCCACCCTCGCGTCTCTCGACCCAGCGTGCGGCCTACACGCAGTAGTCGTGCGACGGCCGGTCCGACGCCGAGGGGCCCCGGCGACACGTGGCGGCCCTGGGGAGAGCCCCCTTCACCGGACTCCAGGTATGCCGGTCGGCTGTGTCAGCTTGCCACGGCCGGGCAGGGGCGGACCCGTCTCGGGTGTTATGCGGTGAGCAGGCCGATGGCGTGGCCGTCGTGGTCGATGACCGGCCATGCGTCGAGGCCGCGGGAGCGCATGGCGGCGACCGCGAAGGCCGCGGGCATGTCGGCGGTGGCGAACGGGGCACGGTCGTGGAGGATGTCGCGGACCGGGGTGCGCTCCGTGTACCAGGAACGGGCCTGGAACGGGGCGAGGTGCAGGCGGGTCAGCAAGCCAGCGCAGCGGCCGTCCTCGTCGCGGACCAGCAGGTGGTCCGCGCCGGAGCTGAGCAGGATGTCCATCGCCGTGTCGGCCGTGGCGTCGTCGCTGATCTGCAGCTCGGTGTGGCTCATGAGGTCGCCGACCGTGGCGGTGGTGGTCGGACGTTCGAGGGCGATGGTCACGGGCGGTTCCTTCGGGTTGGTCCCGCCGGTGACGGCGGCATTCGGGGCCGCAGGTAGCGGCGCGGGGCAATTCGGCAGGCAGGGGCGCCGGTGCGGTCGCCACCGGTGGTGGCCGTAAGCCTCGGGGATGTGGGCGTGCCCCGCTCCGCGCGGCGGAGCGGGGCACACCTGGCTCAGTTACGCGGCGAGGGCGACGGGCGCTGCCTGACGGCTGCTCACGGTCTGGGTGCGGCGGCCGGTGGAGGGGCGCCGACGGTTGCGGCTCGTGGACGCGCTGCGGCTCGCCCGCTCGACGACGGGGGTGGCGATCACGGTGGGGATGCCGGTGGGCACCCGGGCACCGGTGATGCGCGGCAGTTCCTCGTCGGTGGAGTGCACCCGGGTGGACTCGGGGGTGATGGCGGCCGTGGTCATCATGCGGGCCATCTCCCGGCGCTGGTTGGGCAGCACCAGGGTGACCACAGTGCCGGACTCACCCGCGCGGGCGGTGCGACCGGCCCGGTGCAGGTAGTCCTTGTGGTCGCTCGGCGGCGCCAGGTTGACCACCAGGTCCAGGCCGTCGACGTGGATGCCGCGGGCGGCGACGTTGGTGGCGATCAGCGCGGTCACCTGGCCGTTGCGGAACTGCTCCAGGGTGCGGGTGCGCTCGGGCTGGGACTTGCCGCCGTGCAGGGCGGCCGCCTTCACCCCGTTCGCGAGCAGGTCCTGCACCAGGCGGTCCGCGCCGTGCTTGGTGTCGATGAACATGATCACCCCGCCGTCGCGGGAGGCGATGTGGGCGATCGTGGCGTTCTTGTCGCTGCTCTGCACGTGCAGCAGGTGGTGCTCCATCGTGCTGACCGCGCCTGCCGACGGGTCCACCGAGTGCGTGACCGGGTCCTTGAGGAAGGTGCGCACCAGGCGGTCGACGTTGCGGTCCAGGGTGGCGGAGAACAGCATGGTCTGGCAGCCCTCGGCGACCTGCTGGAGGAGCTCGGTGACCTGCGGCAGGAAGCCCATGTCGGCCATCTGGTCGGCCTCGTCCAGGACGGTCACGCCGACGCCGTCCAGTTGGCAGTCGCCGCGCTGGATCAGGTCCTTGAGCCGGCCGGGGGTGGCGACGATGATTTCTGCGCCGCGGTTGAGTGCCTGGGCCTGGCGGCCGATCGACATCCCGCCGACCAGGGTCGCCATCCGCAGGCGCACCGCGTGGGCGTACGGGGTGAGGGCTTCGGTGACCTGCTGCGCGAGCTCCCGGGTGGGGACCAGGATCAGGGCCAGCGGGCGGCGGGGTTCGGCCTTCTGCCCGGCGGTGCGGGCCAGCACGGCGAGGCCGAAGGCAATGGTCTTGCCGGAGCCGGTGCGGCCCCGGCCGAGGACGTCGCGGCCGGCCAGCGAGTTGGGCAGCGTCGCGGCCTGGATCGGGAACGGTGAGGTGACGCCCTGTCGGGTCAGCACCGACACCAGCGCCGCCGGCATGTCCAGCTCCTCGAAGGACGCGACGGGCGGCAGCGCCGGGGTGGTGCTCACCGGCATCGCGAACTCGCCCTGCGGGCCTGAGTGCTGACGACCGCTCCGGCCGCCGGACGGGCGGTCGCCGTAGAAGGAACTGCCGCCGGAGCGGGAGCCGTAGCCGGTGCCGCCGCCGGAGCGGGAGGAGGCGGCGGAGCGGGAGTTGGTGTTCTGGTACGAGGAGCGGCTGGAGCGGTTCATGGGAAACCTTCCTGGGCGGCACGCCACGACGCGGCTCCGCAGCGCGAGGCGCCGGCGGAGCCCGCAGGGAAGCGGGCCGAAAAGTATGACGGGGCGGAGCGTGGACGGTAGAACCGTGCGGCACGTCACCTGCGGTCGGCGCTCACCACGGGGGCGGGAGCGCAGATCCTCGAACCGTGAGATCTCACGGCAGGGCGCCGATCCGGACGCGGCGCTGTGCGGCTCGCGTGGGGACGGCTGCCGGTGGCGGAGCCAAGGGGGCCTCGACGGCCAGGGGTTGATCGTGGGGCAATGCCGAGGGGCCCGCACCGGGCGTGTACGCGGTGCGGGCCCCTCGCTGCTGGGCGGGTGCCGTGGCAGAAAAACTACAGCGGACGAATGTTCTCGGCCTGCGGGCCCTTCTGGCCCTGCGTGACGTCGAACTCGACCTTCTGGCCCTCGAGCAGCTCACGGAAGCCGTTGGCGTTGATGTTCGAGTAGTGGGCGAACACGTCAGGACCGCCACCCTCCTGCTCGATGAAGCCGAAGCCCTTTTCCGCGTTGAACCACTTCACAGTGCCATTAGCCATAAAGAAATCTCCTTCAAGGGGCTGTCCGAAGCGTGCACAGTGCCCGCTTCGAGTCGCCGCGATGAGCACCCACCCGGAAAACCTGCCGGGAAACAAAAATGCGCCTGCGATACATCAGCAGGCGCACACAAAGTTCATGGGAACCACTACTGCAACTAAGGAGACTCTAGCAGGCCGCAGCTCACAGTGGTGAGAAATCTTCCCCCGGAGGCGCTGGAGCCCCACCCTGCGGACGGGTTTCTCGCTGCCCCTATGGTACTAACTAGCCATCCTGGCGGGGAAGTTGGCGATCAATCGCTTGTCCCGGTTGCCCGGGTCGCGGGGAGCGGGCACGGCACGGCCGCTGCGCGCGCCGTGCTCCCGGCCCTGTCCCGCAGGCGGTTTTCCGTCGGCTTGCCGCCCGAAACGGTGGAGATTCCTCGCTGTACCAGGGCTGGTGGAATGCGGACTTCCGGGCGGGGTCAATTTGTGGTTTTCGCTGCATACTGGAAGGGATGACGAAATCAGTAGCCCGGCGCCACCTGCCCACCAGTCCCTTCAAAGTCCGAGTCGAAGCACCGCGCAAGCGGTTCGCGGTGGGAGACCGGGTCTCGCACGACCGGTACGGCCTCGGCCGGGCCATCGGCGTCGAGGCCGACAGCGACATCGCGGTCCTCGTCGACTTCGGCTCACAGCAGCGGCGGATCACCCAGCCGTACGCCGCACTCTTCAAGCTCTGACGAGACCCCCATTCGGCCCACGGGCTCGTTCCCGGCGGGCCCTCAGCGCTGCTGCCACAGGCGATGGAGATCGGCGATCTCCTCTCCAGGTGAGCGGGAAGAGCCTGACCATCCGCCGGCACGTCCCGGCCCAGCCTCTGTGCCAGCTCGGGCCGGCCCCGGGCTGGCTGGGGCGAGGCCGGCAGGGGGTCGCAGGCGGAGCTGTCGTCCGTGAGGGGAGGGGCTTTCGGTCCCGGAGGAGCCGCTCCCAGAGCGCCGACCTCGATGAGCTGCTTGTCCGCCCTTGCCCTCTTCGAGCTGTACTGCCGCCGACCGGGATCACTGTGCACGCCGGCCGCCGGTCCCCTCCTCGCGCACCGCTCCGGGTTGGAGCGGGGCGTCCGGGCCGGACGCTGCTGAGCGGGGTGGGTGTCGCGTCCGCGACCGCTGTGTCCTAACCTGTCCGTCATGTCGAACCCTGACGGGCTGCTCGTCGACATCGCCGCGATGGTGGAGTCCGAGCACAGCAACCAGATGTCCCTGACCGTGGTGGTCCCCGGAGCGGTGATCACCGGCAGGCTCGCGCCGGTGGCCCTGTGGCTGGAGCGAGTGGCGGAAGTCCTCGAAGCCTCGGACCACTTGAAGCCGTTCGCCGCCCTCTTCGCCCGACCCACAGAGGGCGCGCCTGCACGGCCCACTCATCTTCACCTGCACCGGGCGCAGATCCTGCAGGGAGACTTCGGGCTGCCCCACACCGGTGGCATGTACCGCATCGCCATCGAGGACATCAGCAGCTGGACGATCGGAGACCTCAGCTACTCCGCAACCTGACCCGGACGCCGTGGCCGCGAAGGGAACCCGGGCGGTCAGCGTGACCTGCCGACGCCCGGCAGTGGGCAGGACGAAGCTTGCTGCGGCAACCCGCCCCACCTGTGCGCAGATGTACACGGCCATCGGCTCGGTGTCGGCGGCGCGGCATTCTGGGGTTCTGTGTCTGCGCGGTACCTTCGGCCCCCGGTGTCGGCCGCAGCCTCCTGACCAGCTGCACCCCAGCCTGGACCGGCCCTTCCGGGGGGCGGCACCCGGCACGGTCACCTGTGGCCGGCGAATTCCACCCATGCCGCCCCGGGCGGGTGACCGGCGGCGTCCGACACGGCAAGCAGCCGGGCCGCCACCGGTGAATCGGTGGCGGCACGTCTGCGGACGACCCTCGCCTGGGTCGGCTCCGGACTCCTCGTAGACGCGCCCGGCATCAGGTGCAGCGAGCAGGTCAGGTCCCGTAGCGGTTCCAGGTGGCCGCAGGTGGCCGGAGCAGTTGGCGGAGTGGCAACCCCGGACCGGTTGGCGCTGCTGTCAACGGCTGCTGGTGTCGACCGGACAAGTGGCGCCGGCTGACCTGCTCGCCACGGCCCCCTTGAACGGCCTGCGAACTCCCGGCCGACGCACCTGTGGGTCCCACCCGGTCGTACGCGATTCGACACCCAACGTGGCGGGGTCCTGCGGCCCGCGCCTGAGCCCATCGGCCCTGCCGAGGAGCCCGGTGAGTCTGACGCGGGGTCATCGGCGGTGTGACGGCGGCGCCGCGTGCGGGCCGGTCTCCGTCCTGGCTACCGGGAGGCTCGGGAGGCCGGTAGCTTCGGGTAGCTTCGGGTCCATGAAGGCTGACGTGGTGCGTGATCGGATCGGTCTGGCCGGGGTGCTGGCGGCGGGGGAGACTGTCGCGCCGGTGCGTTCCCTGGACCTGGTGGCGCGCGATCTGCGCAAGCGGTTCGGGGCGCGGTTCGTGTCGTTCCTGTTCGTCGACGCCGTCGGACAGCGCCTGCTGCGGGTCAACGACACCGCCTCCACCTACCGCGATCGCCACGCGGAAGAGATTCCGTTCGCCCGAAACAGCGTCTACGACGGGGTCCTGCGCACCCAGCAGCCGGTGGTCGTAGCGGAGGACGGGCAGGAGCAGCGGGTCCTCGCTCCGGTGACCCACCGCGGTGACACCATCGGCGTCCTGGAGCTGTTCGTCGCCCACGTCACCGAAGACGTGCTGGAGCAGGTGCAGGAGGCCGCGCACGCGCTGGCGTACATCATCCTGGCCGACCGGCGTTTCACCGACCTCTACCACTGGGGCAACCGCACCACCGAGGTGAGCCTGGCCGCCGAGATCCAGGGCCAGCTGCTGCCCTCCGCCCCCTCCTGCGAAGCCCCCGAGTTCGCCCTCGCCTGCGCACTCGTCCCGGCCGCCGACATCGCCGGCGACACCTACGACTACTCCCTCGACCACCACACCCTGCACCTGTCCATCACCGACGCCATGGGCCACGACGTCGAGTCCGCACTCATGGCCACCCTGCTGGTCAACGCCTCCCGCGGCGCCCGCCGCGCCGGAGAGGACCTCGCCGAACAGGCCCGCCAGACCCACCAAGCGCTCCTCGACCACGGCCGCCAGACCCTCGCCACCGGCCAGCTCCTGCGCATCGCCCTCGACGGCAGTGGCGCCCAACTCGTCAACGCCGGCCACCCCCGGCCACTACGCCTGCGCGACGGCGTGGTCGAGGAACTGCGCCTGTCGGCGAACCTGCCCTTCGGCGTTCACAGCCAAGGCCCCTACCGCGTCCAGGACCTCGACCTGCGGCCCGGCGACCGCCTCCTGCTGCACACCGACGGCATGCAGGAACGCCAAGCGGACAAGGTCGACCTGCCCCAGCTCCTCCTCGACACCTCCACCGACCACCCCCGCGAGGTCGTCAGCGTCCTCGTCGCCGCCGTCACCACCGCCTGCGCGGGCAACGTGAGAGACGACGCCACCGTCCTGTGCCTGGACTGGTACGGCCCCCAGGCCGACACCCACCCGGCCAGGACCTGACGACACACTGCCCCCGGGAGTTGGCCGCGGCCAGGCAGGGCCGGCGAAGACTTCGGGCCGGCGCGGCCGCAGGGCGTCAGGTCTCGGTCCGCTCGGTCCGGTGGAGCTGGGTGCGGACGGCCGCGCACCGCTCACGTACCTCGGCGCTCAACACCTTGATGGGGTGGTCGTCGGCGAACGGGAGGTCGTTGAGGCTCCCAGTGCCGCCGTACGCGTTCAGGACGATGTCCAGTCCTTGAGCGTCCCCCGCCGCGATCTTCGATCGTCCGCGCTCCATCCTGCGGGCCCAGCCCGGGTAGCCGCATTCGCTCAGTGTTCGCACGAAGGCGTCGAGCGCGGTCATCAGTTCCCCAGGGATGTCGAGCATGGAGCAAGTATGTACCGCTGCGAGGGCGCAGTGATCAAAGCGCTCCACGGCGGACCGACGCCATGCTGCGCCGCCGACCCGCACGGAACGGGGGGTCCTGGTCCACGTCCCGGGCCGGAGTCTTCCGCTGCCGGGCTCCAGATGCTGTCCCGGCCCGCTGTGGCCACCAGGGCCCGCCTCCCCGCTCGCGCTGATCCCGCACACGGGACTCTGGATCGGCCCCGGTCTGTCGCCGGCAGCTGTCTGTCCGCCGGACGAAGGACGGGCGGTTGCGGCAGTCCACGGGAAGTCGAGCGCGATGGGGAGCTCTGATCGACCGACTGCCTGCCGTCTTTGCGACACCCGCCACCGACCCCTCCGTGTGCCACAGCTGAGCAGCGACGACGTCCCTGCCGGCGAAGATCGTCGATTCTCCGGACCGGTGGTCCTGGCGAGTGAGGAGCGTTGAGCGGGGCACAAGGCCCAGGCGTTGCGGCGCCGAACTGTGCCCCGGTGCGGGAGGGAGAGCTGGGAGGTCGGATACTCGGTCCTCGTTGCGTGCCGTGAGCGCGGTGCCGGTAGCTGGGTGTGCCCTGTCTGGTGGGGCGGGAGAAGGGGTTGAGGGAGATGGACGACGTGAACGCGCCGGCACCCATGGGGGTGGTGGTCGTGGATGGGCTGGCTGTGCCGGAGGTGGTGGACAGTCCCGCCCTGCGCTCGCAGCCGACCGGTCCACTGGCGGGGTGGCTGCTGCGGCACCGGGTGCAGCCGGTGGGGCCGGCTGCGGGGGAGGGCAACGCGCGGCCGCATGCCTGGTGGAAGGTGATGTGCCTGACGGGTGTGGACTACTTCTCCAGCCTGGCCTACGTTCCGGCCATCGCCGCGCTGGCGGCCGGGGCGGTCTCGCCACTCGCGACGCTGCTCATCGTGGCGCTGACGTTGCTGGGGATGCTGCCGATGTACCGCCGGGTGGCCCGCGAGAGTCCCAACGGCGCGGGATCGGTGGCGATGCTGGAGGACCTGCTGCCGTTCTGGCGCGGGAAGCTGTTCGTCCTGGTCCTGCTCGGCTTCGTGGCCACCTCGTGGATCATCACGATCACGCTGTCGGCGGCGGACGCCTCGGTACACGTGGTGGAGAACCCGCTCTTCCCCCAGGCTCTGCACGGTCACGAAGTGGCCATCACCGTGGGGCTGTTGCTGCTGCTGGGCGGGGTGTTCCTGCTCGGGTTCAGCGAGGCGGTCAGCGTCGCGATCCCGCTGGTCGCCGTGTTCCTCCTGCTCAACGCCGTGACCATCGGCGTGGGTGTGGTGGAGGTGTTCACCACGCCCGGGGCCTGGTCGGCGTGGACGCACACACTCGCCGAGGGCGGCGGTGGGTTCGGTGACCTCGCGGGCCCGGCACTGCTGGCCTTCCCGTTGCTCGTGCTCGGCCTGTCGGGATTCGAGACGGGGGTGAGCATGATGCCGCTCATCGCCTCCGACGGCGCCGACGACGAGCAGCGGCTCGCCTCGCGGATCCGCAACGCCCGGCGGCTGCTGACCACTGCCGCCCTCGTCATGAGCGTCTACCTGCTCGCCGCCAGCTTCGTCACCACCGTCCTGATCCCGCATCAGGAGTTCGAGGCGGGCGGCGCGGCGAACGGCCGGGCGCTGGCCTGGCTGGCCCACGAACACGTCGGCGAGGCGTTCGGCACCGTCTACGACATCAGCACCATCCTGATCCTCTGGTTCGCGGGCGCCTCCGCGATGGCCGGACTGGTCAACATCGTCCCCCGCTACCTGCCCGACTACGGCATGGCCCCCGAGTGGGGACGGGCCGTGCGCCCGGTCGTCCTCGTGTACACCGCGCTGTGCATCGTCATCACCATCGCCTTCGACGCCGACGTCAATGCCCAGGCCGGCGCCTACGCGACCGGCATTCTGGCCATGATGGTCTCCGGCGCGTTCGCCGTCACCGTCTCCGCGCTGCGTCGACACCGACGCGCCGCCACCGCCGGGTTCGCAGCCCTGACCGCGATCCTGCTCTACGCCCTGATCGCGAACATCGTCGACAAGCCCGATGGCATCACCATCTCCGGCATGTTCATCGCCGGCATCATCGCGGTGTCGCTCATCTCCCGCGTGTCACGCACCACCGAACTGCGCGCCGACCGGCTGGTGTTCGACGCCGACGCCCGCCGGTTCATCACCGACACCATCGCCTTCGATGGTGCGATCAACATCATCGCCAACCGCCGCCAGGCCGGTGACCGCGCCGAGTACGCCGACAAGGAGCTCGAACAACGCGGCACCAACCCCGTTCCCGGTCGCGCGGACGTGATCTTTCTCGAGATCGACGTGGTCGACCCCTCGGACTTCAGCGAGACCCTCACCGTCCACGGTGCCGAGGTCGACGGCTACCGCATCCTGCGCGCCGAGGCCCCGGCGGCGCCGAACGCCATCGCCGCGATCCTGCTCGCCCTGCGCGACACCACAGGCGTCCAGCCGCACTGCTACTTCGCCTGGGCCGAGGGCAGCCCGCTCAAGCACATGTTCCGCTACTTCCTCCTGGGTCGCGGTGACACCGCACCCGTCACTCGCGAGATCATCCGCAAGAACGAACCCGACCCGGCCCGTCGGCCCCGCATCCACGTCGGCGGCTGACGGGTCACCTCACATGACGCCTCGACGTGTGGCCTGCCCTTGACAGCGGGCACGAGGTGGGGATGCCGTCAGGGGGAAAGCGGGTGGTGCTGTTCGGGTGGTGCCCGATGGCTCACCCACGGTCTTCACCCGCTGTCCTCCGGGGGAGTGCCGGGATGGCGACGTGTGGTGTCCAGAGGCTGCTGCTCCCTCCACGACATCGACGACCCCGACCTCACCCAGGCCGTCGGCTGCGAGGTCGCCACCGAGCTCGCCGCCGACGCCTCCGGTCTGGCCTTCGCCTCCATCGGAGACCAGCCGCTTGGTGCAACCGGGCTACTCGGCGTTCTGTCCGGGGGAGGCCGCCCGCCTAGGGCGAGGAGCGATCGGGCGGTGAGCGACAACCGAGGACTCCGAACCCGCGGTCGACCGGGTTATGCTCCGGCTCGTGTGCACCGTTACGGGCAGCTGGAATGGACCGTCACCATAGATATCTTCAGGAAGGCCGCACTGGGCTGACCTCCACCATGAGGTGCCGTACCGTCACCTGGCCTTTTGTAAAGGTCTGTTGAGCACCGCGCGCCTCCGTCTCAGGACGCCCCGACGACCGGCTCGACGAGAGGGGCCGGACATGACGCGTTCCCGGAGGCCGGCACGATACGGCTTCTTGCCGGGAGCCCCGAGCCTGGTGGTCTTGTTCGCACCGAGCGGCTGCGCAACCAGCTCCGGCGGCTCCGCGCACGCCGAACCCACGAAACCGGCGCTGGACGTTTGCGCGTTGGGGCGGAGGCTACGCGGTCGGGCGGTAGGACCACGTCAGGGACCGGGCCGGCGTTTCCTGACGGTCGTGAAGCCAGCGGCCGAGCCGACCCTCCGTCAGTAGCCGACGTGGAAGGTGGCGTCGGCCTTGTCCGTGGTGGTGGAGATCGGGTCGATGCGCAGGACGTAGCCTGTGTGCCGGATGTAGCGCGTCGCGAAGTTGTGCGATCGGAACGACGACCAGGCGGAGTCGGCCAGTCCGGCGGTCCGGTGGAACGTGGCGTCCGCAGCGAAGGTCGCGGTGCCGTCGTTCTCTTCCAGCCGCAGGTCGTAGTTGTAGTGCCGCAGGTAGCGGGTCGGGAAGTTCACCGACTGGAAGGACACACCCGCGCTGTCGGCCAGGCCGGGCACGAGCTTCCACTGCGAATCGGTGTACGGGTCGAACGGGTAGACATCGATCCGGGCAACGGAGTTGGCATGGCGGACGTAACGGTCGGGGTAGTTGTAGGACTTCAGCCGGTTCCAGGCGGGGCTGCCCCACTCCGCCACGAGGTTGCCGTACTCGGTCGTGGTGATCGTCGCGACGGTGCAGTGCTTGGAGTTGAGCGGCTGGGTGTAGAGGCGCTGGTCGAGCGGGGTCCAGGTGCCGGCGGCGAGGTCGTTGCTCTGCCAGGCGTAGAAGACGCCGTTCGGCGAGTAGGTGTCGCCCCAGAGGTACCAGGATCCGGAGGTCAGGGACTTCACCAGGGTAGGCGCCTCGGTGGCACCGTGAGCGGCTGCCGTGCTGAAGGGCGTGAAGCTGCCCGGATTGAGGGTGGTCGACCGCGCGCCGACCAGGGTCTCATCCCTCTTGTGGTAGAGGTAGTTGACGCCGTTGACGCCCACGGCCAGGGTGCCGTCAATGATGTCGTAGCCGGGATCGAAGAGAACCTGCGGGGACGACACCGTCTGGAAATCGGTGGTGTAGTTCACCATGATCACGCCGTGGCCGCTGGCATTGACGGACGAGTAGATGATCCCGTACGCGCCCCGGCCTGCGTCCCAGAACGACTCGGGCGCCCAGCTGTGGGTGACCATGTCGTGCAGCTTGAGGCGTCGGTAGCCGGTGAGGGTGCGCAGGTCCGCGGAGTCCCAGACGTGGATGTACTGGCTGTTGTAGCCCCAGTCGAAGCCCTTGAGGTCGGTGGCGAGTACGACGAAGGCGCCGTCCTGCTTGCGCATGATGAACGGATCACGCAGGCCGCCCGCACCCTCGGTCGGGGTCACCACGGGGTTGTTCTGGTTGAGCGGCATCCAGTTGAGGCCGTCGGTGCTGACGGCCAGGTGCAGGCCGTAGTTGGCGTCCAGCAAGGCAGCGGACTCGGTGAAGTAGCCCATGACGTACGCCGCGTCGGCAGCGTAGGCGGGCCGCGCGCCCAGGGCCGGCGTGCCGCTCAGGGCCAGCGGGACGGTGGCGGCCATACCGAGGAAGAGTCGGCGCGAGGGGTGCGGGCCGGGGCCGGTTGTGGCGGTCATGTGCGCTCCAGGGTGGGTGGGGGAGGGCGGACGTTCTCGGCGGTCACGGCATGCACCGTCGCAGTGCGGGGCGGGGGCGGCCGGACCACGGGATGCAACGGGTCCCGCAGGTTGTCGCCGGACGCTGCGTCCCGGGGCGGGAGGTTGCTACCCGTTCCGTGGTGGAGTCCAGCCCGTCGGGGGTGCGGGGCGGTGGAAGCGGGACCGGATGTTAGCGTTAACAATCCAGTCGGCGAGGTCATGCGTTAGCTGAAGGCGGCTCGATGGCCATCACTATGGGTCAGCCCGAGTAGTGCGTCAAGATCCCGCGCAAGGTCATCCTGCGGCCCGACCGGAAATCGCGGCCAGGCCCGATCCGGCATCCGACGGGTACGTCGGCCTCGACGAAGCCCAGCCGCCGACCCAGGCCGATGGCCGCAGCGTTGCCACCAGGGGCATCCAGTGCACGCCGTGCGAGCTCGCGAAGCTGATCGCCACAAGCTTCATCGCCAGCGCGACGTCCCGCCGTCCCGCGCGAGGACGACCCCTTCGGGGCGGTAGGTCGCGGTGTCGATGCGCTCGGCGAGGTGAGCGTCGAACGTGTAGAACTCCCTGCGTCGCGGGATGTCGGCGGAGCACGCCCTGTCCAGGTCGTAGAGTGCGCGCCGATGTTCGGCCGTGTCACCGACGGCCGCCACGGTCGTGAACTCGATGCCACCGTCCCTACGGCTCCGCAGACAGTGCTCGAAGCGGGCACCGTCGAACGCGTCCAGGCCGAGCTCAAGTCGAACCTGTTCAACTGCCCTGTGGGAAACTCCGGTTGCACCAGTCTTGACGTACCCTCCAGGGCTGATTCACCGCCCGGTTGGCCAGATGGCGTCGCTGGTCACGGCAGGATGACGATCTGCAGGAGAGTCGTCACCCACGCAACGAAGCTCCGGTTCTCCTGGTGACCTCGCAAGTCGCCCTGAACATCCGGAGCTTCGATTCCGAGGCTGCGCTATCGGGGGATGGTGACCAGGATGCGGCCGTGGCCGCCGCCGGCGTCGACGTGGTCGTGGGCCTTCGCGATGTCGTCCAGCGGTGCCGGCCGACGACGGCGATGGTGAGGGCGGCTGCGGAGGTGAGGTCGCGGGCGTCCTGGCGCTTGGCTTCGGGCGAAAAGGGTACGACCGCGTCTCGGCAGAAAACGATTGAGACCGCGGCAACCTTTCCGCTCTGAGTGGCCACTTAGGTGTGTACCGACGAGGGCGAGCCGTGGTCAGCGGCGCTACGCCATCCATGTCAGCACCCGATCGGAGCCCCACGTGTCACCAGACGACCCGCGATCCGCCGAGCAGCCGAGGCCTGGCGGCCGCACGCCCCGCCGTAGCCGGACACTCCGGCATTTTGCCGTGGGGGCGGTGGCGATGCTCGCCGCCTCGGCCGGTGTCGGCGCCCTGGCGCCCAGCGCGGGCGCCGAGCCCACCGTCCGCATCAGTGTGGATGCCGGTACCTCCTTGGGCACGGTGCCCAGCAGTGGTGTCGGCCTCAACACGGGCTTCGGCGACGAGCACATGGGGGACGCCCAGGTGACATCGCTGATGAAGGCCGCGGGAGTTCGGCAGCTGCGCTATCCCGGCGGCTCCGGCGCGGACGACTACCACTGGAAGACCCACACCTCCGGCGACGGCAGCGGCTGGATCCCCTCCAACACCAACTTCGACCGCTTCATGGCCACCACGAAGACGGTCGGCGCCCAGCCGATCCTGACCGTGAACTACGGTTCAGGCACCGTCCAGGAGGCCGCCGACTGGGTCAAGTACGCCAACGTCGACAAGGGTTACGGCGTGAAGTACTGGGAGATCGGCAACGAGGTCTACGGCAACGGGCACTACGGCAACGGCAAGGGCTGGGAAAGGGACGATCACGCCGACAAGAGCCCGAGGGAGTACGGGAGGAACCTGGTCGCCTACGCGAAAGCGATGAAGGCCGTGGACCCGACGGTGAAGATCGGAGCGGTGCTCACCACCCCCGGCGGCTGGCCGGACAAGGAGAAGGCTCCCGGTGACAGCGCCGACTGGAACCACACGGTGCTCTCCCTCGCGGGAAGCTCGATCGACTTCGTCATCGTCCACTGGTACCCGGGCGGCACCACCACGGCCGACCTGCTGAACACCCCCTCCGACATCGCCGCCACCACGTCCGAGCTGCGCTCGCTGATCGCCAGGTACGCGGGCTCGCGGGCCGCTTCGGTGGAGATCGCGGTCACCGAGACCGACGCCGTCGGCTCGCCCGCCTTGACCAGCCAGGCCGCAGCCCTGTTCGCGCCGGACACCTACATGACCTGGTTCGAGCAGGGTGCCACCCACGTGGACTGGTGGAACCTGCACAACGGCACGGACCAAGCACCCACCACCGTCAACGGCCAGACCGACTACCAGGACGGGGGCATTCTCTCCGCTGGAACCTGCGCCGGGGGGAAGTGCCAACCGCCGCGCGACACAACCTTCCCCACCTACTGGGGCATCCGCTCGCTGACCGCACTGGCGCAGCCTGGCGACACCATCGTCAAGTCGTCCTCGGGCAACTCGTCGGTCGCTGTGCACGCGGTGCGGAGCGGCAACGGCGGTCTGAACGTCATGCTGATCAACAAGAGCCCGCAGAACGCGGCGGAGGTGTCGCTCTCGTACACCGGATTCACCCCGGCCGCAGGGGCGGTCACGACCGTTTCGTACGCCAAGGAAGGCACCGCCCTGACGACGGCGGAGCGGGGCACGGCGGTCGCACAGACGCTGCCGCCGTACTCGATCACGACTCTTCAGCTGAAGCCCGCGTCGAAGGCTGCCGTCGCTGACAAGCCGTCGCCCGTCCCCGCGCCGACCGCCGTCACGCCGACCGCCACCACCCCGGTGGTCTCCGCGTCCGGCACGACCGGCAGCCGTGCGCAGGCGGAGAAGGGCGTGCCCGTCAGCCACCCGAGCCCGAGCAGCACGTCCGGCGGCCTGGCTTCCACCGGGATGGGCAACGCTGTCACGTACAGCGCCGTCGGTGGCCTGCTGGCCGTCGCTGCCGGAAGCATCCTGGTGCTTCGCGGACGTCGCCGCAGGGCTCTGCACGGGAAGTGAGACCGCGTGAGTGACTGACGGCCCGGCAGCAACGCCACCCCCTCGTGGCATGCGCGCCGGGCCGTCGGCGTCGGCGGTCTGGGAACAACAAGGCTCGGGTCGTCGACCTGGACTTGGCGTTCCGGGCCGCTGGGGAATCACCGCGCGAGGACTCCGCGATGAACCACAACCAGGCCGTCCAGGGCGAACGGCTTCAGCCGCTCACCTGACGGCGGAGCCGGCTCGGCCCCCTGCCTCACTCGGGAAGCAGGGGGCCGAGCCGTCTGTGGCCTGTGCCGAGGTGGGCCAGCCAAGCCCCCGGGCTGCCGGGGCCGGGTTCCCGCGGGACCCAGCTCGCAGCACGGCGGTCTCCGGACAGCGAGTCCAGGGACCGCCGTGCTGTTCGTCAGCCGGACGCCGGGATCGCGGTGAGTACCTGGCGGGTGCGTCGGGTGCGGTCCTGCTTCAGGGCCTGGTTCCCGTGGTGGAGGTGGCGGTCATGTGGCCAGGGCGTCGAGCCGGTCCTGCAGCAAGGTGGTGCTCTGCGTCGACCCCCTTGGCCGGCAGCGAAGTTGGACGATCTCCTCATCCCGGCGGACACCCGGAGTTCGCAAAACGGGCCTGCCCTGTGTTGGTTCAGCTCCTGCCGGTCAGGCGCCAGACCTGGTTCTTCTTGGTGGCCAGGGCACTGGCGGGGTCACAGGTCCACTGGTGGACCAGCGCTCCGACGGCGGTGGAGATCCCGCTGACGTCCACGCACTTGCCGCTGTGCACCGCGACGAGCTGGTAGTCGTTGGCGGCGACCTGCCGCAGCGTGAACTGCTGGTTCGTGCCGCCGTGGCAGGTCCACTGGTGGACCGCCGCGCCGTCGGCGCTGGAGACGCCGCCGATGTCGAGGCACTTGCCGCTGTGGTGGTTCACCAGGAAGTAGGTGTCCGCCACCCCTGGCACCGGGCGGAAGTCGAACCGCTGTTCCGCACCGGCGCCGCAGGTGTACTGCCGGTACTGAGTGCCGTCGGCGGTGCTCTGGTTGGGGTCGTCCAGGCAGTACCCGCTGTGCTGGGCGACGGCGGTTGACGAGAAGGCGGGTGGGCCGGCGGTGAACTGCCACCAGTTCATGTTGAACAGGTACCCGCTGCCCCCGGCGAAGCTCAGGTACAGATCGTGGGTCCCGGTCGCACCGGTCACCGGGCACGAGACCGTGCTCCAACTCTGCCAGCCTCCGGTGCCCGACACCGTGCAGGTCCCGACCGTTGGCCCGGTAGGACTGTCCAGGTGCAATTCAACTCGGCCACCCCCGGTGTTCGATGCCACCCTGGTGGTGAACGAGCCGGCACCGGCGCCGAATGCCACGCCCTTGACCTCGACGTAGTCGCCGTTCTCAATCCAGCTGACGTTCATCCCGCCCTCGCTGGAGGGTTCGGTTTCGATGCCGCTGCCCCACGCGATGGTCTCGGCTTCCTGGCGGACGTAAGGATCGAGTGTGCCGACCTGCGGTGCCCCGGCCGGCGTCATGTCGAAGGTCGGAATGGTGCCGTCGGCGTTGTAGCTGAACTGCTCCACCGCAACCGACCGGGTGAAGCCACCACCGCCCGGCAGAGCGCCGTTGTGGTAGAAGAAGTACGAGCCGCCGTTGAAATCGACGACGCCGGCGTGGTTGGTGAAGCTGCTGCCCTCCGAGGGCATGATGGTGCCGCGATACGTCCACGGTCCGGTCGGGCCGGGCGAGGTGGAGTAGCCGATGAACTCGGAGCAGCATTTCGCCGCGAACACCATGTAGTAAAGGCCGTTGCGCTTGTAGAACCACGGGCCTTCCTCGTACAGGGTGGGCCGGTTCGCGTCTCCCGTACGGGTGCCGAACCCCGCGGTGGTCAGCGGTATCCGCGTCGGGCTGCCGGAGTACGAGATCATGTCGGCGTTGAGCCGCACGTACCAAAGATTCGGGTTGCCGTAATACAGGTAGGCCTGCCCGTCGTCGTCGATGAAGACGGTCGGGTCGATCTCACTGTTCTCCACCAGCGGGTGGCCGAGGGCGTCCCGGAACGGGCCGGTGGGGCTGTCCGACACCGCCACGCCGATGGCGAATTGGCCGGTCGCCCGGACCGACACCGGCACGTACCAGTAGAACTTGCCGTCCCGTTCCACGGTCTGGCCCGCCCACGCGTTGGCGCCCGCCCAGCCGAAGGTGTTCAGGCTCATCGGCGAGCCGTGGTCGGTCCAGTTCACCAGGTCGGCGGAGGACCACACCCGCCAGTCCTTCATCACGAAGGAGGTGGAGCCGTCCTCGTCGTGCCCGGTGTACAGGTAGACCCGGCCGTTGTAGACCAGCGGTGCCGGGTCGGCGGTGTAAACGTGTTGCACGATCGGGTTGTCTGCCCGGGCTGCGGCCGGAAGAAAAGCCGTCATACACAGAAGGCCTATCGTCAGGGCGAGGACGCGTTTCGACCACCGCTGAAGTGTGAATGTCACTGGTTGAGTCCCTTTTCGATGGGGATATGGAGGGGTGGCGTCGGCGGGGACCGCCAGTGGCCGGACCTCTGGCGCTGCCGTGTCGGCACGCCCGGCCGGTACGGCAGGAGGCCGTGTTCCATGCCGTCGGTGCCGGGGTCGCGCCCCTGGTAGCGGAACTGCGGATGGCAGGGGTCAATGGTTTTGGTCTGGCCGGGGTTGGCGCGGACCAGATCGCCGTGGCTGATGTCATCGGTCCAGGTGGCACCGCTGTTGGTCTTGCCGACGAAGGGGTTGCTCCGGGTGTCGGCCTGCGGTGTCCACGTGCCGTCCGGGCTGCCGGCCGTGAACCAGCGGAAGAAGCGGCCGCGCCGGCCCTGCGCCTCGACGATCACGAGGTACTGGTTCTGGCCCTGGACCGTGTGGACCTCAACCGCCGCAACCTGCCCAGGGGTTCATCGGTAGCCGGCGGCGGCGATGTTCGCCTGGACCGCATTTTCGGTCGCATCCGACGGGTAGCCTGCGACCATGGCACCTTCGTAGAACGTGCCCGCGCTGTCGTTGATATTGCCCACCTCGGGTGAGCAGCAGTCGCCGCCACTGCCCAGGACGATGGCGCCTTGCTTCTTCATCGGGCTGTATACGTTGGGCTCGTTGGGAAGCGCGCCGTCCCACAGGGTGCTCAGGCTTCCGGCCTGGGCGTTGCCGCCCTTGAGCGCGAATCGCGTCGTCCCGTTGTTCTTGAGCGTCGCCGTGATGAACTTGCCGGTGAACGCCTGCTGGTTCGGGTTCTACGTGCTGGCACCACCCGGGAACAGGCCCCATTCGAGGTCGGCCTGCACCCAGGGCCCGGTCCCGGAGCAGCCGCCGAACCAACAGCTCGTTCCGAAGTAGATGGCGTCCATGGCACCTGGCCCGTCGGCCTTGCGGGTGGTTTCGCTGTTGCCGTAGTCGAAGCAGCAGCCGCTGTTGACATGCGTACCACTGGTGACCATGTACATGCCCTCGGGCTCGCTGCCCGTCGGAATACCCGTCAGGTGGCCGTCGCGCCAGTAGGTTGTCCCGGGGTTGATGTACAGCGAGTAGGCCTTGCTGCCGCCGACCGTCAGCGATTCGGTGGTCGCTACGGCCGGGCGGGTCCGTGGTGAGCCCGGGACCACGCTGGATCCCTGGTACCACAGGTCGTTGCCACGCCCGGACTGATCGAACACGACCGTGATGACACACGTGGTGTCTGCGCAGAAGGAGTCCTGGGCCGCCGCGTTGGCGACGCCGCCAGGGGTCAGTACGCCGATGTCGCGGGTCGTGTTGTCCGAGCGCCTGACCTGGTACAGGTCTCCGTTGTAGGCGCTGTAGAGGGCGCGCGTCGTGCTGTGCGCCGCCACGCAGGGCGTACCACCTGCGCCGTAGATGTCGCACGGGCCGGAGCCGGTGCCCTGGTCCACCCGGACGAGTTGCCACTGCTGGTTGGTGCCGCCCCAGTCGCTGTACTGCACGACGTTGGCGCCGTCGCTGGTGGCCGCGTTCTGGACCTCGACCGCCTTGTCGCTGTTGCGGTTGATCAGGCGGACGTAGCCGCCGGAGTCGGCCAACCGGAACTGCTGGTTGGCGCCGCCGTGGTCGGTCCACTGGTGGATGGCGGCACCGTCGGCTTTCGACCAGCTGGACACGTCGATCATCTTGCCCGAGTGGCGTGCCTTGAGCCGGTAGTAGCCGCCGCCGGAGTCCACGAACCGGAACTGCTGGTTGGTAGCGTTGGTGCGGGTCCACTGGACGACGCCGGCGCCGTCGGCGGTGGAGGAGTTGTGGACGTCGAGGGCCTTGCCGCTGTTGTGGTTCACCAGTACGTACCAGGCGGTGGTGTCCACCGTGGCGGCCGATGCCGGCGTCGTGGCCACCGTGAGCAACCCGCCCACGATCGCCAGGGCTGCCGTGGCGGCCGCACCCGAGCGCCACCGACGACGCCACCTCGCGGCGCGCGCTAACCAAACCGACATAGCGTCTTCCTTCCATCCTGGGGATCGACGACATGAGACGGGCCGCACCGGCGCGGACGCCGACGACACCCACGCACGCACAACTCCCGGGAAGTGGTCTGTTAGCGTTAACAATTCCGAGGATGAGCCGGGCAGGAATACGTGGGGGTGTGGGTGTTGAGTAGCCAATCGGCGGTGCGGCTGAACGCACCACGACTGTGAGCGATAACATCAGCCGCGTCAAGATGTGACGGGAAGGTTTTCGGACGACGTCCCTTGCGGGACGCCGGACTTGCCGAGGCTCGACGGCCGTCAAGCCGACCGCAGCCTTTCGCCCGCCGTTGACCAAGGCCGCGATCCGGGCAGTCGATCTCGGGGAGGTCCTCCGGAGTTCACGGGCACGCCGACGCCCCGGCGCGGTGGCCGCAGTCCTCCGCCGACCAGGCGCCAGTGCGATCCGCCCGACCGAGCGTCGGGCGGATCGCGCGCCGAGCGCGGGCGGCACCGGTTCCCGGCCGTTCGGCGGTAGCCCCACGCAGGCTGCTGACCGCGCGGGTGCCCAAGTGCCGCCCGGTCGGGGCCGGTTGGTTCGTACGTAGGTACGATCGGCCCCGGCCGTCAGCGGGTGAAACCTCCCCAGACCGCGCTGGACCCGCCCGCACTCTGGGCGTTGACGCGGTAGCTGTCGCCCGTGGTCTTGCGGGTGCCGGTGGCGTGGTTGTACTGGGCGGCGAACTCGTGCTGTCCGGCCGGTACGGTTCGGCCGGGCTTGAGGACCCAGCGGTAGAGCAGCGCGCCACCGGCCTCCTGGACGGTGACGGTGAAGTCGTCGCTCGGCAGGGTCCGCCAGTTGCCGGTGTCCCGTACGTCGCCGGTCTGGGTGATGCGCAGTTCCACGGTGAGTGAGGTGAGCGGCTGGGTGGACCTGAGGGTCAGGTCGCTCTGGGCCCAGAAGACGTTGCTGTGGCCGTCGATCGAGCCCTCCGACCACAGCGACCCGTTCTGGGCCCGGGTCGCGGCCGAGGGTGTCGGGCGCGGGCTGCTCGGTGTGGTGGTCGGGGCCGGAGCTGCGGTGGTGCTGCGGGTCGACGGCGTCGGGGTGGGGGTCGGTGAAGGAGCGGCGGGGGCGGTGACCGGTGGCGGTGACGGGGCTCCGACGATGGCGGCGACGGCGAGACCACCGGTCGCCAGGATGCCGGCGGTGGCGAGGCCGGCGAGTACCGCCCGCGGCCCGGACCTCCTGATCGACGGTGTGCGGTGGCGGACGGCGGGGTCGGCCACTCCGCGCTCCACGCGGGCCAGGATCCTTGCACGGTCGGGCTCGTGGGCTTCAGCGGCCTCCCGCAGCCGTCGGCTGGTCTCCTCGTTCACCCGTTCCTCCTTCCTGCCGCGAGTTCGCCGACCGCTGTTGCGCCGAGCGTGCGTTGGAGCTCGGCCATGCCCTTCGAGGTCTGGCTCTTCACCGTACCGACCGATATGCCGAGCGCGGCGGCGGTGTCCTTCTCCGAGAGGTCGAAGGCGTGCCGCATGACCACGCAGGCCCGCTTGCGGAACGGCAGCAGGGCGAGCGCCGTCTGGACGTCCAGCACACCCGCGACGTCCGGTCCTGTCACCTCGTCCGTACTGCGGGACCAGAACAGCGCAACCCGCCGCCGCTCGCGGACCGCGCTCCGGATCCGCTCCCGCGCCAGGTTGGCCACCACGCCGCGGGCGTAGGCGACCGGGTGCTGCGCCGCCCGCAACCTGTCCCAGCGCTGCCAGAGGGCGACCAGCGCATCGGCGGCGAGGTCGTCGGCCGCGTCCTTCTCGCCGGTCAACAGATGGGCGAGACGGGCCAGTTCGGCGTAGTGGCGTTCGAAGAAGTCGTGGAACTCCGCGGACGCGTCGTCGGGGGGCATCTCCCTCGGTCGCCCTCTCCCTGCAATGTGCGCGTTAACAATCGGCCCGAGCGTAACAGTGCTCCGTACCGTGGCCGGATGGTGGGTGGTCCCGTGAGCGAAGATCTGATCACGGACGGGGGTGCGGTCAGTGCCGGGCGAACTGGACCTTGGTTGGTTGGACGACATCCGGTTTGATGGCGATCCCGTCGACGGTCAGCTGTTCGCCGTAGACATCGGTGACCCTGACCGCCCCGCCGCAGCCGTTGCCGTCGGTGGCGAGGAAGTAGTTGTAGCCGGTACGGGGCAGCTGCCGCCAACCCTTGGCGGTCCGGACCTCGAGCGTCGCCACCGGGTTGCGGTGGCCGATCACCTGGATCCCGCACCAGTACTGACTGGACCCGTCCTTGTACCGGATCGACATCGTGGCGGGCGCGGTGGCGGGGCTCAGCAGCGTCCAGGTGATCGGGAGCCGGCCGACCTTGAGATCGGCCAGCTTGGCGAACGCCTCGTGACTGAGGTCGAGTTGACCCGGTGCGCAGGGCAGCGGGCACTCGTTGGTGATCCGCACTGTGATGGAGGCGCCGTTGGCGGCGCGGACCAGCACGTACGCTCCGCACGCCTTGGCCGTCTCGTAGTCGGCGTGGTTCATCGCCGCGATCATGAGGTCGGGGGACGGGCCGAAGAGGCAGGCGCCGTTCCCGTCAGCGGCTTCGTAGGCGGTCGCGACTCCCTGGTTGCCGACGCCGGGCTTGACCCGTCCGGCCAACGACCCCACGGACACCGCCGACGCCGATACGGACGCCGAGGACGCCGGTGTGGTGCGCGGACTGCCGGACGGTGTGGCGGTGGGCGACGGCGGCGCGCTGCTGACCGGCGGCTGGGTCGGTGCGGCCGTGGCCTTCGCCGGTGCGGCCGGGAAACCGGAGTCGGCCGGGACGCTCGCCGGGACCGCCGTCACCGGCAGGCCGGCGGGACGCCCGGTGTTGGCGCCGCCCCCGCTGAGCAACGCGGCGGCCAGGCAGGCCACGACGCCGACGCCGAGCAGGGCCAGCGGTATGCCGAGCGCCCGCCGCTGCTTGCGCGGCGGCTGCTCCGCGCCGTGCCTAGTTGTCCTCATGCCCATCCGTTCGGTAGATCGAGTCGACGTGTCACCTGTCAGTGGCCGCCGGAGCCGAAAAGGTTGCCCACATCTACCGGGCCGTCAGGACTGGTCGCGGGACACCACGCCACGGCCGTACTGGTGCTGGTCGTCGTTGATCCGGACCCAGCTCGAACCGCCGTCGACGGAGCGGAGCAGCACGGCGACGCCCCTCACCTTCCCGCTGAGGAAGAGGGGCTGGTACGCGGCGCCCGGAGCCGGCTTCTTGTCGAGGGCGGCCCCGCCGTTGGTGGAGTGCGGGAGACCCCGGTCCCCGCCGGCGATCCACAGGTCACCTGGGCTGCCCGGAGCGGCTTTGAGCTGGCCGTACCCGAGGTCGTTACCCGTTCGGCGAAGCTCCGGGCGCCGTTGGTGCCGGCGTACAGGGTGCCGCCGCTGAGCGCGTCGAAGGTGTTCGCCGCCGATCGGTCGGTCACCACGACCGTGTCCTTGGGTAGGTCGGAGACCGCCGCCCAGGTCGTGCCGCGGTCGGCCGAGTAGGACGGCGTCCGGCCGTCGGAGGTCCGGACCAGCGTGGAGCCGTCCGCCGAGACCGCCGCCGTCCCGGCGCCCGCACCGTTGGCGGGTGCGTTGGCGAAGAGCTTCCAGCTGGCTCCGCCGTCGGTCGACCAGGCATCGTGCTGCTCGCCGCCGAGCCCGACCCGCATCATGAACTCCGGCTTCGCCTGGGCGAAGTCGATGCCGGTGGTGTTGCAGACCTGTTCATCCCTGAGGCCCTACATCGACCCGCTCGCTGCGGTCGAGGGCCACGCGGGCATCGCGGCCGTCCTCGTGGGTGCCCGCAAACATCGCCCGCTTTCAGTGGGCCCTGGTGACCGGCTCGGGCGTCGAGCCCATCGCCATCGGCTTCGACGTCCTCGTCACCGACGGCGCCGGCAAGATCACGGGCGTCTACGGCTTCCTGGATAGGATGCCCGCCGCCTGATCCGCACCGCTCGACCCCTCGTCGCAGTGCGAGGACACGTCCGTGCCAGCGGGCCGGGACGCGTACAGCGTCCCGGCTCCGGCGTAGCGCTCCACGC
This sequence comes from Kitasatospora sp. NPDC101801, assembly GCF_044766665.1. Lineage (NCBI taxonomy): Bacteria > Bacillati > Actinomycetota > Actinomycetes > Kitasatosporales > Streptomycetaceae > Kitasatospora > Kitasatospora sp. NPDC101801. The sequence continues at coordinate 26,525 of NZ_JBIWML010000049.1, read as the reverse complement.
TGCGCGCGGAAAGACCACCGCCGACGGGGAGGCGCGGGACCGCGGGCCCGGTCGGACGCGTCGTCGGTTACGACGACTGCCCGTCCGACGTCCAAGGAATAAGGCGAACCCGAACGGGGCCGAATCCGACCCGTCAGCCCCACTCGCCACACGGGCACCACAGACTTCGGCTTCGCCGCCTCCGTCGGACGGCTTCGGTGAGAGCGGTCAGCAGGGACTCTCTTGCATGGGGAGCGGGCGTTCGTGTCGCTGGCGCGTCTCGGGTTCGTTGCGCCGTTCACCCTCCTGCGCGTCGTTCCTGGTCACGCGCAGTGTGTTCCGTCGCGCGCGCGGGGCGAAGACTACCTTCTCTTCGAACATCGAAAAATCTGTGCTGGCTGGAGTAGACATTGGCGTGGGGTGTGGTTAGTGTTTCTCTCGTAGCAAGCAGTCGGCAGGGCCCGCCAGACACGAACTGGCGGGAGTAGTGCAGGTAGTTCGCAGGTCGGCGCGGTTGTGGGGTTCTGAAGCCAGGGTTGGTGCAGTGCGGCGACGGGACCGGCGGCCGGGCCGGGTGGCCCGCAGTGATCAGGGGCTGCCATCAGCGGTACCGCAGTGAGTGGAAGCAGTACAGGTAGTTCGCGGGACACGCCGGGCTGGTGGGCGTGGAGCAGTGACGCAACAAGGTGGTGCGGCAGCGGAGTTCCGGAGCCAAGCGCAGGTGCAGGACGGCGACGGGGCTGGCGGCCGTGCCGGGTGGCCCGCAGTGATCAGGGGTCACCGAAGAGCGGTATCGCAGTAAGTGCAGGTGATTCGCAGTCACCAGTGGTTGATGTATGCAGGTTCTCAGCAAAGGCGCCGGACTGCGGGCGCGCGTGCTGGGAGGTCCGGGCAGTGGGGTTCCAAGCCGAGTGGTTGAGCAGGGCAGGCGACGGGGCTGGCTGCCGGACAGGTGGGCCCTCACGGACACCGGAGCGGTACCAACGCAGTTCGCAGTTCCAAGCAGTACAGGTGTGAATCTCGCAGTATCAGCAGGTGCAGTACCAGCAGTTCGCAGGATGTCCAGTGATGTAGAGGAAGAAACGGAGGGCGCTAGCGCCATCAGGATCGCCCGGCCCGTGAGATGAGCAGTTCTCGTCCGGGCGGACACCGCAGACCCCTCAGAGTACGAAGGACGGTGGTTTCCGGTCACGCATACGCGATCCCCGCAGTCCTCCTCTCCCGAGGAGTTGTGGACACAAGGACCGGCCCAGGGCCGGTAGATGGTGAAGTTCCCCTTCGGGGCCCCGGAGCCGCAATGGCGCCGGGGCCCCTCCACGCGTTCCCGAACAGGCAACAGGAAGAGGTGCAGTGACCACGACCACCAACCGACCCACCACCACAAGCAGCTTCGACGACGACGACTACCCCGCCTACACCATGGGCCGCGCCGCCGAGATGACCGGCACCACGCCGGGGTTCCTACGGGCCCTGGGCGAGCAGGGCCTCATCACCCCACTGCGTTCCGAAGGCGGCCACCGCCGCTTCTCCCGCTACCAACTACGGATCGCGATGCGCGCCCGCGACCTCGTCGACCAGGGCACGCCCATCGACGCCGCCTGCCGCATCATCATCCTCGAAGACCAACTCGAAGAAGCCCTACGCATCAACGAAAAACTCCGCAGCAACGCCACTGCTCCGGACCCCACCGCCGACACCTGACCCACCCCCCCTCCCCGGTCTGTGGTGAGCACACCCTCACCGCCGACCGCCCGGCACACCCCGCCCGGCCGCTGGTACCCGGGAAGAGCGCCGGTAGACCCGGGAGGCTGGAGCAGGCCACCCGAACGGGCGCCGATGCGCCGTCCGGACCGCTGGGGTCGTGCGGCGTGAATCCTCGCCGTGGGAGGGCATTGCGGCAGGCACGCTTGTGGGGAGGAGCGTGCCCCTTCGGCCTGGCCGCACTGGGAGGCACGGTGAGTGAAGGTCGCGGGGGCTCGGAGTGTATGCACGTCGACGATGGTCAGTGGAGAACCTCAGCGCCCGAAGTGGCGGCCCACGCTTCGGCACGTTGGTGATCGCCGGGGCCACTGAGACAGGACGATCTCGCCGTCCAGGCTGAGGAGTGCGGATTCCACGACGCCGAAGTGCTGGGGCGCGCCAAACATGGGTCTCGCGGTAGTTCATCCGGGCCGCGTCTGTCGTCCGCACGGGTCTGACAGCGGAGGGCACCGACGTTTCCCGGTTCTCGGCGAGGCCCAGAGGCAGGACACCTCCGCCCGAATTGGCCATGGCGAGAACGTCTTTGACGAACTCGCCCGCCCCTTCGGTACCGGCTCGTAGGGCCGCGGCCCAACCTTGTACTCGATATCGGGCCCTTCGGCGGCGTTCTCGTTACCCAGGAGCGTCAGCACCTGGTCCCACGTCGCCTCGTCGAGGGTCCGCGCGCCGAGAAGGGTCCGCAGTCGGAGATCGAACATCCGTCACCTCGCAGTCGACCGGGGCTCCCGCGCGCCACCGGTCGCGGGCCATCCGGCGGCGCCACTGGAGGTCGGCGGTGAAGGTGAGTCTGGGCAGGCGTGTGAACAACCCCCAGCCCTCCTGGGTGTCCTGACGGTTGATCGGCCGGTCGCCGAGTTCGTCGGTGTCGTCGTAGGCCTGGTCGGCGAGGACGGGCAGGGCGGTGTGCAGCAGGTCCGCGGTGCGCGGGGTGAGCTGCCACTGGCAGGATGCCTCCTCGCACCTCGGGTCCTCGCAGTGGACCGGCGCGGCTGCTGTCCCGCGCACGGGCCTGACCCTGGGGAGTCCCGTACGCGGGAGACCGATATGTGGGCCCACCTATAGATCAGCCTTTCGGGTGAAACATGTCGCGGTCGTCGAATCCGCCCATCAGCACGGGCTCCCGAGCCGGAGGGCCCGGGCACACGGGCGACGGCGGCGATCCGGGAGCGGGCCCCGCCCGGCGAGGTGACCCTCCGGTCGTCGTGACTGGTGATCACCTGGGCGGGGGTGTTTGCCCGCCCGTTCGAGGTGCGCGAGAGTCCGACCATGGGTGCACCGCTGTCCGCACCCTTCCCCGGTCCCGACACCTGGGGGGATCCCATCACCGAGATCCTCGAACTCACCGGCGCCCGCTGCGCCCTGTCGCGCGGACTCACCGCAGCCGGGGCCTGGGCTCTGACCTTCCCGGCACCGCGAATGCTCAAGATCCAGGCGGTGCTCGAAGGCGCGCTCTGGCTGGTGATAGCGGGGGCCGCCTGCTCACCGAGGCGGGGGTGACGCACGTCATCGTCCCACCCGCGATGCTGGGCGCCGTCCCCGAGACGGAGTTCCCGGCGGGCCTGACCCTGCTGGTGGGAGGGGAGGCCCTCTCCCGCGACCTGGTCGCCCGGTGGTCGCCGGGCCGCCGGACGGTCAACGCCTACGGGCCGACCGAGTCGACCGTCGCGGCGACCTTCACCGGGCCGCTCGGCGGGGGCGACGGGCCGGTGCCGATCGGCCAGGCCCTGCCGACCACCCGGGTCCACGTGCTCGACGGGGCCCTGCGCCCCGTGGCCGTGGGCCGCTGCGGGGAGCTGTACATCGCCGGGACCGCGCTGGCTCGGGGCTGCCTGCGCCAGGCAGGGGCCACCGCTGAGCGGTTCGTCGCCGACCCTTTCGGTACGCCGGGCGAGCGGATGTACCGCACTGGCGACGTGGTGCGCCGACTGACCGACGACGAGCTGGAGTTCGTCGGCCGCGCCGACGACCAGGTCAAGGTCCGCGGCTTCCGGGTGCACCTCGGTGCGATCGAGAAGGCGATCGAGGCGCACCCGGGCGTCGCCCGCGCGGTGGTGCTCCAGCATGCTGACGGCCCGTCAGGCTCGCGCCTGGTGGCCTACTTCACCTGCGCCGCGCCGGACGGGGCCGGGCCGGGCCGGCGGAGCGCGAGCTGCGCGAGCTGCTCGGGGTCTCGCTACGCGACGACCTGGTCCCGTCCGTCTTCGTCCGGCTGGACGCCTGGCCGCTGACGCCCAACGGGAAGACCGACCGCACCGCGCTCCCCGAGCCCCACCTGCCACAGGCCGGGGCGCGCCGACGCTCGGCACGACCTGGGCCGGCGTCCTGGGCGCCGGCCACGACCACACCGCCGGCTCGTCCGGCTCCTGGTAGAGAGGCACCACCCGTGCACAGCTTCCGCAGCGTCACCCGCCCCGCCCGCCCGCGCCCCACCGTCCTCGACCGCCCGGGGGAGTGATCGCGCGGACCAGCCTCGTCGCTTCGTCAGTCCGTCGCGTTCAGCCGGGACTCCGCGACGGCGAGTCCGGCGATGGCGGCGAGCATCGACGCCGTGCCGATGACCGTGGCCGCGGTGAGCCGCTCGCCCAGGAACAGCACGGCGAGCACTGCCGCGCTGACCGGCTCGATGAGCATCACCACCGACGCGGTGGCTGCCCTGACCGCGCCCGCTCCGGCGAAGTACAGCGGGTAGGCGAGTGCCGTGGTGACGGCGGCGACGTAGAGCATCAGCAGCACGACACGGCCCAGGTCGGCGGTGTGCGGCAGGAGGCCCTCGCCCCAGGCGAGCGGTAGCATGACGGCCGCGCCGACGGCGAAGGACCCCACCGTGAGGGTGTACGGGTCCTCGCCGGTGCCGTGCCGTCCGGTCCACCGGCCCAGCAGGTTGGAGGCGGCGTACCCGGCGGCGGACAACAGCGCCATCGCCACCCCGGTGGGGTGGACGACACCCCGCTGGTTGCCCAGCACCAGGACCGCCAGGCCGGTCAGCGCGCCACAGACCGCCAGCAGGCCGCCGCGCCCGACGCGCTCACCCAGGAACATGCGGCCGCCGGCGGCCGTGAACACCGGGGCCGCCCCCAGGGTGACGATGGTGTCCACGGCCAGCCCCGTGTCCTGCACGGCGGTGAAGTAGGCGGTCTGGAAGACCGCCAGGCCGACGCCGGTGCCCGCGAACAGCAGCACCCGTCGGCCCCTCGGCTGCGGCGACCTGGACAGCTTGCGGGCCGGGCGGACGGCACCTGCCGCGAGCAGCAGTGCCACGCCGGCCAGGAAGCGCCAGAACGAGACGGCCATCGGCCCGAAGTCGCTGGACCGGTAGACGATCTCCACGGCGGAGCCGGTGGTTCCCCAGGTGATGCCGGCGAACGCCAGGCAGGCGAGGCCGCGGCGCACGGATCGGGACGCCGTCGTGGGGGCAGGGGTCATGGCGACAGCAGTTTTCGACACGGAAGGACTCTCCAGACGGAGCGGGTGGTCGTGGACTCGCGTCTGCGGGCACAACCACCCGGCGCGTCGCGGCCCGTGGCCTCCCTACGCGCTGGTGTCGATGGCGACCCGCCTCAGAGGACGGGAGGCGCGAGAACTGCTGCACTCATGAAGGGGACTGTACGACATCGCCGCAAGGCGCTTCCTTCCAGTCCCCGGCCGGCCCGCGGCTCTCCGCAGGGAGCCGAGACCCCGTCTCCGTGCCGCCGCGGCGACTCCGCCCGGAATCGACCACCGGTGACCGGGGCGCCGTCCCACGGGGTGACAACGCTGTCGAACCTCCGAACCTCGTGAGCAGAGCGTGGGGATTGCTCCCACAGGCCGCCCTCAGACGGTTGCTGCTTCGGAGCGGGCGGTGGCGGTGCGCCTGCCGCGCCGGTCGGCAAGAAGCGCGAGGGTGATGCCGATGCCGGCCCAGACGGCCAGGGTGAGGGCCGGCCGTCCGGCGCCGGACCCGTCGAAGAAGGCGTTGGCGCGCAGGAGGCTGCCGGAGGCGCCCGGGGGCAGGAGCTGGCCGAGGGCGGCCCAGCCGGTGGGGAGCCAGTGGGGCCCGGTGGCGAGGCCGGAGAGCGGGTTGCCCAAGAGCATCATGAGCGCGCCGCCGAGGGCGAAGCCGGCCATGCCGAGGAGGGCTTGGAGGCCCAGGAGGGTGGTGGACAGGGCCGCGGTACCGAGGACGAGGCCGGCCGCGGTGAGCCAGTAGTTCCCGTCGACGGAGTGCGTGGCGAACTGGAGGACGGCGGCGATGGCGGCACCCGCCACGACGGAGAACAGGAGGGCTCCGGCGACGCGGGTGCGCAGTCCGCGGTGGCCCGGGAAGGTGCCGGCGAGGATGAGGGCGGGGAAGATGCCGTCGAAGATCATGGGCAGGAGGGCGGCGGTCATGCCGGCGCCGCGCGGGTCGTCCTCGGTGAAGGGCACCAGGTCGTGGACAGTGGCCCGGGTGGACTGCTGGGCGGCGACGCTGTCGCCCAGCGCGGTGAGGGCGCCGGTGGCGGTGGGGCCGCCGGCGGTGGCCGTGTAGATGTCGACCTGGTGGCCGGTGACGGCGAGGCCGCCGGAGACCTCCCGGTCCTTGACCGCGGCCTGGAGCGCCTCGGTCGTCGGGTAGCTGCGGATCTTCCAGGCGTCGCCGTCGGCGCTCCGCCGGAGGGTCTTCGTGGCCTCCTCCGAGCCGGCGACGCCGATCGGGACGCGGTGCGGGCCGCTGTGGAGCGAGGGCAGTGCGAAGGCGCACAGCATGGTGGTGATCAGGGCTGCCAGGCCGAGGACGACCAGGGTCAGCCTGCGTCCCGTGGCGGACAGGGTGTGCTTCGACATCGTGGGTCTTTCGGTTCTTCTCTTCGGAGGACGCGAAGAGGGCTCTGCTCGTTGTCCACCGGAGCAAGGGAGGCGGGCCGTCCGGTGGTGCGGGCCGGCTGCGGCGGGTACGGGTGGGAGGTCCGACGGCTCCTGGGCACCGGACGCCTGGGCGGCCCCGGCGTCCGGCAGGGAGTGTCAGGCGCGGGCGGCCGCAGCGGCGACGATCCAGTTCCTGAACTCGACGGCGTAGTGCCGCAGATGGTGCTCCAGGACCTCGTCCGGGCAGGTGACGGGGAAGTAGACCGTCAGGTTCGAGATGAACCCGTCGGCGGTGTCGCCGAACTGGATCAGTGCCCGCCCGATGACGGTGCCGTCGGCCAGGAAGAGGTTCGAGGACATCTTGCGCGGGAACTCCGACTCCGGGAGGAGCTCGGGCGCGTCCTTGGCCCAGTCCAGCGCGTCGGTGCCCCAGCCGCCCATGGAGAAGTCGGCCACGTGCGGGCCGATGTTCTCCACCACCCGCGCGCCGGTCTCGTCGGTGCCCATCAGGTAGTGCTCCGGGTGCGCCGCGAGGAGCGGCTTCTCGTCACCGGCGAAGGCCCCGTCCATCCAGGCCAGGAACTCACCCGAGGTCAGCCCCTTCGCCGCGAGCACGGTGGTGCCCCCCTTGAAGGCACCGTCGGAGGCGAGGGCGCTCTCGCGCAGGAAGTTGTTGCCCTCCTCGATGTCCGCGGCCAGGAGGTCGAGCAGCCCTTGGCGCCCCAGCAGCGTCCGGAGGCGGTCCACTGCGCGGCGCGCGGAGAAGAGCTCGAAGTCGTCGATGCTCCCGGCGCCGCCGGGGCCGGCCTCAAGGGTCACGGTGACGGGCGGGGAAGTCTGGTGGTCGGTCATGGTCGAGCCTCCGGTAGGATGTGAATGTGAATTCACGTTCGCATAGAGAGTACGCCGAGGCGCGCACCGGTTGTCAAGAGATCCGGTGGGGAGCGTGGCGGATACCATGCGGGACATGACCGAGGAGCTGCAGCGACCCGCGACCCACCGGGAACCCCAGCAGGCTCGTAGCGCCGCGACGCTGGCCCGCGTCCTGCGGGCGGCCGAGGAGATCGCCTCCGACTCCGGCCTGGAGGAGATGACGATCGCCGGTGTCGCACAGCGCGCCGGCGTGGCCGTCGGGACGATCTACCGCCGCTTCGAGGACAAGGAGCAGCTGATCACCGCCCTGACCGAGCGGATGCTGGAACGCCGCGAGGAGTACGTGGCCGAGCAACTGCGCGCGGCCGAGCCCTCGCTCCCGGGTGTCATGGACGCCTACGCGCACGCCCTGCTGCAGTCCTTCTCCGACCACAGCAGCCTGTTCCCCGAGCTGCTGCGCACGCGCGGGAGCAGGTCACTGGACCGCGGGGCCCGCACCATCACCGAACTCCACCGCCTGCTGCTCGAAGCGGCGCAGCCCTACACCGACCAGATCCGCCGCTCCGAGCCCCGGCGGGCTCTCGACACCGTGGCCCGCGCCATCCTCGGCGCCTGCTTCCACAACTCCGTACGCCCCGATGCCGCCACCGGCGAAGCGGCCAGGCGCCGGTACGCCGACGAGCTCGGCGACATGGCGATCGCCTACCTCCTCACCCCCGGCCGGAGCCGCGACGCCGAGAGCTGAGCCGGGCGCGCTGCCGCCCGGTTCGCAACTCGGCAGAGGTCACCCGCACCTCCGTGCCGTCGGGTGCGGCCGGGTCCGGGCCGCGAATTGGCCGCAAGGACGCGGCGGCCAGGCCGCTCAGCCGGTCGGGGAACTCCCGGCCACCCCACGAACAGGTGGTTCCGCATGCTTCAGCCGGTGATTCTGAACCCGCAGTCCTACGACGCCGCCGAGTTCGCCCCGGAGACCCGACGGCTGCTGAGGGCCGTGATCGACTGGTTCGAAGGGCGCGGGAAGAGACGGCTGATGGAGAGTGACGACTCCTGGTTCGCCGACTTCCTCGCCTTCGCGGGAGAAGCGGGCCACTTCGCGCACTGCCTGATCACCGTCGGCGCTGACGGCCGCCCTCGGTGGTGCCGTGCTGCTGGTGTTCGGCTGACTTGGACTGGCCGACGGTCTGGCGTTCTTCGGCACCAACGGGCACCGCGTGGCGGGTCTGTCCAGCAACGGCCCTGCTCAGCTGGATCTCCACCGCCACCGCCCTCATCGGCGGCGCCGTCAAGGGCGGGAACACCGCTTCCACGGTGAACATCACCATGGGCGTCCTCAGCGGGTTCGTCAACCTGGCGTCGCTCGACTCGGGTGCCAATGTCCTGGCGTTCAGGGACTCCCAACGTCATCTTCAGCTTCGTCATGGGGCTCGCCATCGCCACCTGCGGCAGATACGGCCGGCCAGCGGCAAGCTGCCGCCCCACAGCCCCTGCGGCACCCAACGCCTCGGTTCCCGGGCCTGCCAGCGGATCCCCCCGGGGGGCTGCCGGCCAAGGCCCAGCGGGTGAGCGGCCGGAATTTCTTGATGCGACGAAGCCGCAGCGGTGGGGGGGGGGGGGGGGGGGGGGGCGCCCCCGCCCCCCCCCCCCCCCCCCCCCCACCGCTGTCACTGCTCGCGTGGTGTCCTCAGTAGACGTAGAGGTGCGTGGTGAGGTTGGCGAAGGAGATGGTGGTGCCGCTCTTCCACGCCTTGTAGTCGCTGTTCTTGGTGAGGTCGGCCTCGAAGCGGGGGTTGCTCTCGTAGCTGATGCCGTACTGGGTGGTGCTGCGTCCGGCGTTCACCAGCTCGGTGGCCATCTTGACCATCTGGTAGGGGTGGGCGGTGTTCGGCTTGGGGGAGGAGAACACGTCGGTCCAGCGGGTGCCGACGGTGCCGGTGGTGGGCGCGTGGGAGGGCTTGGTGCTGGTGGTGGTCCAGCTCGCCGGGTTGTAGGTGTCGCCGCTGGTCAGGTAGGACCACTTGACGTTGTCGGCGGACCAGTAGCCGCTGTGGGTGGAGACGACCGAGGTGCGCAGGTCGAGGACGGAGACGCCGTTGGTACCGACCACGGTGCTGCTCTCGGCGGCGGTGCCGGGGGCGGTGACGACCAGGGCGGTGTCCTCGTCGATGCCGAAGGCGCGGTTGTGGCCGGTGTCGGCGGCGAGGCGGACCATGCGGCCCTCGCGGCCGCGGGCGGCGAAGTGGGTGTCGAGCAGGCCGCTGGTGAAGAAGGTGAACCCTCCGGCGGGGCGGTAGGTGAGGTCGTCGGGGTAGCTGGTGTTGACGGTGGTGTAGGAGCCGTAGCGCAGGGCGTCCCAGCTCTCGCCGCCGGTGACCATGTCGCGTCCGTTGGCGATGGTGGTGCCGGCGCTGGTGCCCATGACGGCGGCGCCGGCCGTCCACTTGGCGCGGATCGCGGCCAGGGCGGGTGTGTCGCTGTCGTCGCTCTTCATCAGGGTGGTCACCAGGCGGCTCTGGTCACCGCCGCCGAAGAAGAAGCCGGTCATGGAGTTGATCTGGTCGACGACGGTCTGGCTGGAGTTGTTGGCGAGGTGGTCGAGGTCGATGGGGATCCACCGGGCGTCGGCCGCGCCGTAGCTGTTCTTGAGCAGGTCGGCGTAGTAGGCGCCGTTGCAGACGGAGTTGGAGCAGGTGGCGGGGTCGTTCGCGTTGGGGTCGTTGGCGGGGACGTCGGAGGCGGCGGTGATGATGCCGATCCGGGCCGTGGCCCCGCCCGCCTTGGCGACGAAGGTGCCGTACACGGCGGTGTTGGTCGCCGCCACGGCGCCTCCGGCCAGGACGAGTGCGCCGGGGCCGGAGCCGGCGGCCGCGGCGGTGCCGGTCGGCGCGACCAGGGAGGTGCCGAGTGCGGCGGCGCCGATGAGGGCGGCGGTACGCCAAAGGGACGGACGGTGGGCGTGCGAGCGCATGCGAGCTCCTGTGGGGGAGGCCGGGCCGCCGGAGGGCGGCACCGGCGAGGAGAGCCGGCCCGGCGTGGGGGCAGGGTCGGCGAGCCGTGCCCGACACGGTGCAACCCGTGCCGGGCCGGTGCAGGAATGGAACATACAGACAAGGAAGTACTTGCGGTAGATGTAACGAGAGGTTCCGGTGAGGGGTTGACCTTCCAATGGCCCATCAGCTGATTCATCAGAGGTCGTCCGGCGTTACCTATTTGTATCCCTCGTTACATATAGCCATCGGTTGAATTTGGTTGTAACGTCCTGCCGAGCGGTGCAGCCCCCAGCGCCGTCCAGGTTCCCGAAAGGCAACGACGTGACCTTCACCGTCTCCCGCAGACCGGCGACGCTGGCCGCCCTCGTGGTGTGCGGCTCCCTCGTGCTCACCGCCTGCGGCTCCTCCGGCGACAGCACCGCCGCTTCCGGCCCGGCCACCGCCAGTGCCGTCACCGTCGCCGGCGTCACCGTCAACCGCGACGCCGCCTTGCACGACGCGCTCCCGGCGTCGGTGAAGAAGTCCGGCAAGGTCCGGGTCGCCACCGACATCCCGTACCCGCCGTTCGAGATGTACGTCGCCGAGGGCAAGAGCGAGATGACCGGCCTCGATTACGACCTCGGCCAGGCCCTCGGCGCCAAACTCGGCGTGAAGTTCGAGTTCCAGGCGCAGAAGTTCGACGGGATCGTGCCCGCCATCCAGGCCGGCAAGTACGACGCCGCCATCTCGGCCATCACCGACAACAAGGAACGCGAGCAGGTCGTCGACTTCGTCACCTACTCCACCTCCGGCACCGGCATCATGGTCGCCAAGGGAAACCCGGACAAGATCGTCACCCTCGACGACCTGTGCGGGGAGAAGGCCGCGGTCCAGACCGGCACCAACCAGCAGAAGCTCCTGGCCAAGCACCAGGACGCCTGCAAGGCCGCCGGCAAGCCCGCCATCGACGTCCAGGCCTTCCCCAAGGACTCCGACGCCCAACTCGCGCTGCGTTCCGGCAAGGTGGCGGCCGACGTCCTCACCAAGCCCGCGGCCGGCTGGACCGCCAAGACCGCCGACAACGGCACCGCCTTCGAGCTCGTCGACGACCCCGCCGCCACCGGCGGCTACAACGCCTCGCCCAACGGCATCGCGATCTCCAAGAGCCTGCCCGAACTGACCGACGCCGTCCAGAAGGCGCTGCAGCAGTTGATCGACGACGGCTCCCTCGTCAAGATCTACGACACCTACGGCGTCTCCTCCATCGCCGTCACCAAGGCCGTCAAGAACGGCGCGGTGGACTGACGTGGCCACCATCCACCACTCCACCCCGAGCAGTACCGACCAGCGGGCCGGCGCCGGCGAGCTCGTGGCCGTCCCCGTCCGGCACTGGGGCCGCTGGGCCACCGCGGCCGTCGCCCTGGTCTCGCTGGCCGGACTGCTCGGCTCCCTCGCCAAGAACCCCAACCTGCACTGGGACGTCGTCGGCCACTACCTGTTCGCCGGCCTCATCTTCGACGGCCTGGTCACCACCCTGTGGCTCACCGCCGCCGCCATGGCCACCGGGCTGGCCCTCGGCACCCTGATCGCCGTGCTGCGCCTGTCCGCCAACCCCGTGCTGTACGGCCTGTCCACCCTGTTCGTCTGGCTGTTCCGCGGCACCCCGCTGCTGGTCCAGATCATCTTCTGGGCCTACGCCGCCGCCCTCTACAAGCACGTGATGATCGGCATCCCGTTCACCACGGTCACCTTCGCGGAGTTCGACACCAACAGCCTGCTCACCCCCTCGATCGCGGCCCTGCTGGCGCTGGGCCTCAACGAGGCCGCCTACGCCTCCGAGATCGTCCGGGCCGGCATCCAGTCGGTCGACCCCGGCCAGAGCGAGGCCGCCCACTCGCTCGGCATGAAACCGGCCCTGACGATGCGCCGGATCGTGCTGCCGCAGGCGATGAAGGTGATCATCCCGCCGATGGGCAACGAGACCATCAACATGCTCAAGACCACCGCCTACGTCTCGGTCATCGCCGCCCACGACCTGATGTCGAACATCCAGGACGTCTACGCGCAGAACTACCAGGTCATCCCGATGCTGGTGGTCGCCGCCCTCTGGTACCTGGCCCTGACCACCGTCCTGTCCGCACCCCAGGCCTGGCTGGAGCGCCGCTACGGCCGCGGCACCACCCGCTCGGCGCACGTCTCCCCGCTGCGCCGCATGTTCACCGGCATCACCACCGTGCTGCCCGCCACCCGCAACCGGAAGGGCTGACCCGGATGTCCCGGCCCATGGTGCACGCCCAGGGCGTGCGCAAGCACTTCGGCCGCCTCGAAGTCCTCAAGGGCATCGACCTGACCGTCGGACAAGGCCAGGTGTGCTGCCTGCTCGGCCCCTCCGGCTCCGGCAAGTCCACCTTCCTGCGCTGCATCAACCACCTGGAGAGGGTCGACGCCGGCCGCCTCACCGTCGACGGCGAGCTCGTCGGGTACCGGCAGGTGGGCAACCGCCTGCACGAGCTGCGCGGGAGCGAGGTCGCCCAGCGTCGGCGCGACATCGGCATGGTCTTCCAGCGCTTCAACCTCTTCCCGCACCTGACCGCCCTCGAGAACGTCATCGAGGCCCCGGTACGCGTCGCACGGGTCCCGGCGGCCACGGCCCGGGCCGAGGCGGAGCTGCTGCTGGAGCGCGTCGGCCTCGCCGACCGGGCCGGCCACTACCCCGCCCAGCTCTCCGGCGGCCAGCAGCAACGCGTCGCCATCGCCCGCGCGCTGGCCATGAAGCCCAAGCTGATGCTCTTCGACGAGCCCACCTCGGCCCTCGACCCCGAGCTCGTCGGCGACGTCCTCGACGTGATGCGCGACCTCGCCGCCGACGGCATGACCATGGTCGTGGTCACCCACGAGATCGGATTCGCCCGCGAGGTCGCCGACACCGCCGTCTTCATGGACGAAGGCGTGGTCGTCGAGGCGGGCGATCCCCACAAGGTCCTCACCGACCCCGACCAGGAACGCACCAAGGCGTTCCTGTCCAAGGTGCTGTGAGCGCCCCCGCCCAGGCCGGCCCGTTCACCGCCACCCGGCTGCTGCCGCTCGTCCAGGGCCTGATGGACCAGTACCTGACGGACCTCGCCGATCTCGTGTCCATCGACTCCGGCTCGTACAGCCGCGACGGTGTCAACCGCGTCGCCGACTGGGTCGAAGGCCGCCTCGATGGCCTCGGCTTCGAGATCCAGAGGGTCAGTGCCGGAGCCGCCCACCCGCAGATCGGCGACGCGGTCATCGCCAGACGCACCGGACGCCTCCCCGACGGCCGCAAGATCCTGCTCGCCGGCCACATGGACACCGTCTTCGACGACGGCACCGCCGCCGTCCGGCCCTTCCGGACCGACGGCACCCTCGCCCACGGGCCCGGCGTCAGCGACGACAAGGGCGGTCTGCTGGCGGGCGTCACCGCACTCGAGGTGCTCCTGCGAGCGGGCTGGGAGGACTTCGGCGAGATCGTCCTGCTGGCCACACCGGACGAGGAGATCGGATCCCCGGCCAGCCGCCCGGTCACCGAAGCGGTCGCCAGCGGCATGGACTACGCCCTCGCCCTGGAGTGCGCCCGCGAGAACGGCGACCTCGTCGTCGAACGCAAGGGCGTCGCGGACTTCGCGCTCACCGTCACCGGCCGCGCCGCCCACGCCGGCATCGAGCCCGAACGCGGAGCCAACGCCGCACTCGCCGCCGCCCACCTGATCGTCGAGCTCCAGGCCCTCAACGACCGCTGGGAGGGCGTGACCGTCAACGTCGGCGTCGTCCGCGCCGGAACCCGCGCCAACATCATCTGCCCCGAGGCAGAGCTGCGCGTCGAGGTCCGGGCCACCACCACGGACGGACTCCACCACGTGGCCGAAGCCATCCGTGGCCTGGCCCGGCAGTCGGTCGTCCCCGGCACCACCACCGCCGTCGAGCAGCTCGACCTGTGCCTCCCGATGGAGTACGGCGCTGCGGCCAGGTCGATGTACGACGTCGCCCGCGCCGCCGCTGCCGAACTCGGCCTGGACCTCGGTGGCGCCTCCACCGGCGGGGTGGGCGACGCCAACCTCATCGCCGGCGTCGGCGTCCCCACCCTCGACGGCCTCGGGCCGGTCGGCGGTGCCGACCACTCACCCCAGGAGTGGCTCGACACCTCCACCGTCCCCAGCCGGATCGCCGTCCTCGCCGCCACCATCGCCACCCTCGCCCACCAGCGCTGACCGGACCCGGTCCGAAACGGACCGGCCAAGTCCCCGGCAGGCCGGTTCGCACCCCGCCTGCCGGAACTCCGGGGCCGGGCATGCCCTGACAGCCGGGCCCGGCCCCGGACACACCCACCACGCCGCCACCTCCAGGAGTGCCCGTGCACCGCGCCGCACCATCCCGAGCCGCTACCGTTCGCGCCGTTACCGTCAGCGCCGTCACCGCTGCGGTCTGCGTCGCCTCCACCCTCACGCCCGCGGTCGCGGAGACCCACCGCCGGCCGGAGGGCGGCACCCTGATCCTGGTCGGAGGCGGGCTCGAGGACGCGCGGATCTACCGCGAGATCATCGCCAAGGCCGGTGGGCCCGATCGCGCCCGGATCGGCGTCATCACCGCCGCCTCCGTCCCGCCCAGCCAGGACCCCAACGCCGCCGATCCCGCCACCTGCTCCAACTCCGCCTGCAACGGCGCCTACTACGCGGACCTGTTCAAGACCCACGGCGCGGCCGGTGCCCAGTGGATCCCCGTCGACATCGAGCACGTCGACGCTGCCGACTCGGACGCCGTCGTCGCCCAGGTCAACTCCATGACCGGGTTCTTCTTCGGCGGCGGCGACCAGTACCGCTACGTCACCAGCCTGCTGCACGGCACCGCCCACACCGACTCCAAGGTCGTGGCCGCCATCCGTGCCAAGCTCGCCGCCGGTGCGGTCGTCGCGGGTACCAGCGCGGGCGCCCAGATCGCCTCCGGCCCCGACATGGTCACCGGCGGCGACAGCTACCAGGCCCTGCGCGACGGCTCCGCCCCCGGCTACTTCGACGACCCCACCCGGCTCGGCTACCTTCCCGCAGGCGGCTTCGGGTTCCTGGCCTCGGGGCTGATCGACACCCACACCGGCACCTACGGCCGCGAGGGCCGCGCCGTCCGCCTGGCCGCCGACACCGGCCACGACCGGGTCTTCGCCCTCGACGAGGACACCGCCCTCGAAGTGGAGAACGCCGGCACGCGCCACGAGAGCCTGCGCGTGCTCGGCAACCACGGCGTCTCGGTCCTCGACCTGCGTCACGCACGGGCCTCCACCGGCCCCGGCGGATGGTCGATCCGCTCGGTCGGCTACACCCACCTCACCGACGGCGACCAGTACGACCCCCGCAGCCGGCGGACCCGACCCGCCCCCGCCAAGCGGCCGTTCGAGCCGGTGAGCACCGCCCCGGTGCCGGCCAACAACGACATCTTCTCCTCGGCGGCCGACCCCAGCGGAACTCCGTACTCCTTCTCCGGTACCGCCCGCGCCCTGATCGCCACCACCGCCCAGCGCACGGCCACCGCGACCACGTGGGAGACCGTCCCCGGCTTCCGGGTCACCTTCACCGAGAACCCCTCCGCGCGCGCCTACACCGCTGACGGCGCCACTCCGGCCACTCTCACCGGCCTAAACATCGCCATCGACCCGCGCTGAACCGGGCACCCCACCACCGGATCCCGGCAGCCCGGTCCCGGCCCGCCCGGCCCCCTCAGGGGCCGGGCCCCTCCGTCCGCAGCCGATATCGTTGCCCCGACCACCAACCCGAGAGGACCAGCCACCATGCCGGCCGCCGCCCCGATCGCCGAGCAGATCCGTACCCGGCTCGGCGAGTGCAGCCCCGCCGAACGCAAGGTCGCCCGCGTCCTGCTCGCCAACTGGCCCGCCGCCGGCTTCGAGACCGTCGCCACCCTCGCCGAGCGGGCCACCGTCAGCGCCCCCACCGTCCTGCGCCTGGTCACCCGCCTCGGCTACCGCGGCTTCCCCGACTTCCAAGCGGCCCTGCGCACCGAACTCGACGAACGCAACGCCTCACCCCTCACCCTCTTCACCACTTCCGGAGAGGACGCCGACGCACAGTCCGGCCTCCTCCAGCGCGCCTCCACCGCCTTCGTCACCGCCATCGGCCGCACCCTCGCCGAGCTGCCCCAGCACGACCTGGACCGCGCCATCGAACTGCTGGCCGACCCCAAGCGCCGCATCATCCTCGCCGGTGGACGCTTCACCCAGCTCTTCGCCCACTACCTCGGCATGCACCTGATGCAACTGCGCGACGACGTCCGCTTCCTGCCCGACCGCGACGTGGAGCGCACCGCCGTCCTCGCCGCCCTCGGCCGCCGCGACGTCCTGGTCGTCTTCGACCACCGCCGCTACGAACCCGACAAGGTCGCCATCGCCCAACTCGCCCAGGAGCACGGCGGTCGCGTCATCCTCTTCACCGACACCTGGCTCTCTCCCGTCGCAGCCCACGCCGAGGTCGTCCTCCCCAGTCAGGTCACCTCCCCGTCGCCCTACGACAGCCTCGCCCCCACCCTCGCCGTCACCGAGACCGTCATCGCCGGCGTCCTCAACACCCTTGGCGACCAAGGGCACCAGCGGATGCAGGAACGCGAGGACATCGCCAAGACCCTCGGCCTTTACTGACCCGCCAAGCAGCAAGTCACCAGGTACCGGCCGTGACCGGGGCCGGCCTGACCGCCTCCGATCCGTGGAAGGCCTTCACCAGCACCGCCGCCGAAGAGGCCCTGCCCACCGCACCGGGGTCGCACCCGCCCCTGCCGCTGCAGTCCCCTCGGCCCGCCCCCTCCCCGGCCATGCCGACGGGCTTCTGCTGGGGAAGCGTCTTCTCGGGCGGGCACACCATGACCGGCCAGGCCCGCCTCGTGCGCCCCGCCGAAGGCAGCGCCGTCCTGAGCCCGGACCGGGTCTTGGCCCGGCGGTACCGGGTCGTCCTGGATGCGCTGGGGCGGCCGGCTGCCGTCGCGAGCACCTGGTCCAGCAGGCCAAGGACGTCACTGTTGAACGCGCGGGCGTCGACGCCTTTGCTGCGGTATTCGGCGACGAGGGCTTCCAAGCGCGAGAAGGAGGCCGGGGACTTCTCCGTAAAGAAGCAAGTCCAGCGGACGAGCCCTTTGCCCTGGTGGTCGGCCGCGATGCGCAGGATCTTGTCAGCTGAGCCTGAGTCGCCGTTCTCGTTGAGGCCCTCGCCGCGGCTTCTCGAGCCGGTCATCCCACCGAACTTGGGTATGTAGCGGCTGAGTGGAGCGTGCTTGAAGACGCTCGGCAGTGCCGGCGCATTCCAGTAGCTCCCCGAGGTGCCCTTCGACATCCGTCCCCCTGCAGTCACTGGTGGCACAGGTCAGGTGGTGCTGGATCAAGCGTGAAGGAACCGCACCACCGCCGTAAAGACCTCGTACCGGCTGAGGGTGGTGGACACTGAACCCGTTGTTCTGCCGCGTCAGCGGCGGAAACCCCGTTGGGGATCGCGGGCTTTGACGTTGTTGAACGGCTCGAACCACACGGCCGGCCGAAGTTCCCCAGGACCCAGCCACTGGTCGGCGTCGGTGCCCGAGCCCTCGATGTCGTTGTAGCGGGAGCTGTAGAGCATGAGCACATCGGTGTCCTGGAAGAAGATGTCGGCGCAGGTACCGAAGTCGTAGTCGTCCCGGTGGACGGGCAGTTCGGCGTGGCCGGACGACTCGTCCGCAGCGAGTTCACCGCACCGGCTGCTGGCGTCATCGAGGGCGAGGTGCAGGGCGAGTTCCTCGGCGACACAGGCCGGTCGGGGCCAGTGGCCGTGTTCCAACTCGTCGGTGAGGTCGTCCACGGCGCGGGCGAACCGGCGGCGCCACTGGTGGTCCATGGCGAAGGTGGGTTTCGGCATCCGGGCGAACACGCCCCAGGAACCGTCGTGTGCCTCTGGCACCAGCCGGCCGTCGCCGAGCTCCTCGGCGTCCTCGTAGGCCTCGTCCGCGAGTTCGCACAGTGCCCCATGGAGCACATCCGCGGTGCGCGGGGTCAGGCTCCACAGGCAGGACTCCTTCTCGCACTCGGGGTTATCGCAGTGCACGGGATCCACCGCGAACAGGGAGGCGAAGTCGGGAACTTCGTCTCGGACGGGCTCCTCGGAGTGATCGGACAAGAGCAGGGAGGAGCCGGGGCCGAAGTCGACGACGGTGTTCCGGCTCCAGCCGGCGACCTCGTCGTCCTTGTCCCGGCGCAGGAAACCTCCCTGCCCGCGGCCGGTGAGGGTGTCGGCACCCGCGATCTCGATGTCCTCGTCGGTCAGCCACATGACGGCGCCGACCACGTCGTGCGGGTCGTTGGCGTTCAGCTCCTCGGTCGGTCCGGGGGACCACCCCTGGGCGCGCGCAGCTTCCAGCACCGCGTTCCGGTCACGGATGTGAAATTCCCGGAGCACGGCCACCCTGACTACCTGGCCCGGAAGGCCCCGCAGCCGCGGTGCCACCCTCCAGTTCACGCGCTTGCTCTCGTCGTCCACTTCGGGGGCGCTCGGTTCGGCAGTGACCTGATCGCCCTGCTTCTCGGGCCACCGGGAGAGCGAGCCCGATTCGGTGGGCCAGGCGCGGGTGAGCGCACGGGTCACGGCCTGCCGCAGTGAGGAAGCCGGGGCGTCGGGAAGCTGCTGACAGAGTTCTTCGACTTGATCCACCTCCCAGGTGGCGGGGGAGGACTTCAGTGCCTGGAGTAGCAATTGGGCTGCACGATCGGCGAGTGCAGCTTGGCGGCAGGTGAGGACGGCCTGTAGGGAATCGGGGCCGCGGTCGTGGCTGACGCGTACCAGGAGACGACTCTTGCTCGGAGTGTGCTCACACAGAAAGTCACTTGGCACAGCAGCGAGTTGGCGCTCGGGCATACGGAAACTCCAGCGAAGGAGGGCGCAGTCTGCGCTCTGAAAGGGGAGTTCCGCTGGTGGACGCGCTGCTGACGTGTCCCCGGGCGGGTGAAGTCTTCTGCCGCGGCTGGTTCCGCCGATGCTGTCGGCTGGCCCGGACCGGGTGCTGACGAACACGGTACCTGACCTCGGTGTCCCGACCACCCGGATTGGCGAGCCGATCTTCCGGCCCTGGCGGATCGGGCCAGGACGACCGAAGTGTCCGAGCCGTGCAGCAGGATGGGGGCGACAATCCGCTTCGCAGAGGAGAGCAATGTCCGCCAGGGGCAATCGGTTGCCCGTGGAGTTCCTGATCGCCGTCACGGCCGGCGCCGAGCCTGGTTCGGCCGCGGCGACGATGGCGGCCGGGCAGGCGAAGGCGCGTTCCGGTGACCGGCAGATCGGGGAGTTGCTCGAGGCGCTCCTGCGCGGGCCCTTCCGCGAGAGCGCGCCGGCCTGCATGCTGGCGGCCGCGGTGGCAGAGGGACTGCGGCAGGAGGAGTCCGAGTACCTTGCCGGTACGAGCGTGGAACTGGCCGCCCGCGCCCTGGGGCACCCCGACTTCGAGGGCAAGCTGCGGGCAGACGCCCTGCGCGACTGCTCCGCCTACCTGCTCGGCATGCTTGGCACCGCCGACCGCCCTCCGGTGCTGACCGCCGCAGTGGCCGCCGAACTGCACCGGCGGGTGCCGCAAGCACCGCCCTTCACGTCCGCCATGCTGAAGGACCGCACACCGGCACAGGAGGTGCTCCGGACCAGGCACCTCGACGACCGCGTCTTCGATATTACGGCCGCGCTGCTTCCGGATGTCCCCGACCGCGCACTCCTGAGAGGTGATGCCCCCGGCGAGAGGTTGGAACGGTTCTGGGCAGAGTACGACGCCTGGAAGCGCATGTGGCGGGCGGTGTTGGAGCAGCAACCGGACCGTCATGCCCGGTTCGTGTCAGCCACGGACGGCACCGTGGCAAGCTCCGTCATCAAGGAGCAGTTGCTCGGCGGTCTGCCGTGGTTGGTGGAGCCCGAGTTGCTCCGCCGGATCGTACTAGCCGACCTGAGCACGTTCGACGAAGCCGCGCTGACGACACGGATCTGTCGAGCCGTGGTAGACGGGGAGTCGGAGGAATCGGCCCGTGGGCGGTTCGCCACCGAACTGACGGAGCTCGACGACAGGGGACGCAAGGGGATCGACCTCTACCTGGGAAAGGACGCCCTTCTCGATGCCAAGGATGGCTGTGACGTGGCGGTCTCCTGGGTGAAAACCGCTGCGGACGGCCGGTGGCGACTCGTTCTCGATCCCGCCGAGGCGAAGCCCTCCTACGGCGACCCCTACCCGTGGCGCACGCCGCCGGATGAGCTCGCCGACCTGGCGCGCAGGTTCGCGTTGGTCGCGGAGCAGGCCGTGCACACCTGGCAGCCGGAGAAGCTCTACGGCATCAGCCGGGCCGTCGACCTCCGCTGGGTGCACGCCATGTTGATGCACCTTCCCGAGGTGACGGCTGGGACGAGGGCGGGCGTCCAGCGCATCGTCCGCGACGCCCGGCGCAACGCGAACCGCCCCCATTCCTACAGCCACCAGGACTACAACGACCACCAGCAGTTCACGAAGCTGCTCGCCGACATCACCCGAATCGTCACCGACCCTCTGCCTCTGCTGTCCGCTACCCGACGCGCCGCCCTCGGCGACCCCACCGAAGTGACGCCCCGACAGCTCGCCGCCCTCGAACCCGGCGTCCTGACCGCGTACTTGGAGCAGCATGCCGGCAATGACCGGTTGATCGAGAAGGCTCTGTTGTCCTGCGCCCAGCGAGGAGGCTTCCGGAGCGAACCGGCCTTCCCCGACGTCCTCGCCCGACACTCCGACCCGGAGTCGGCCCTGCGTACCCTCACCCGCGAACTGCGTGGACGGCTCGGCGGCAATCCTTCCGACCGCGAGTCCTGGACCCGGCACGTCCTTGCGCAGCCCGACCACGACCGCGAGACCGTCCTTGCCCTCCCAGCCTGGACAGCGCTCACCGTCGGCGGCCACCGCTATCGGGGCGGCACCCACCCCGCAGTTCTCGCCCTGGTGAAAGCTTCCCTCGGCAACGATCCCCAGGCCTGGCAGCGCTTCGCGGACAGTCCGATCAGCCATGCAGGCCCCAGCGCTTGGCTCCGCCTCGGCGAAGTCCTCGACGCAGCCGCTCACGGAACCCCATGGCCGAAGCCGCCTGCGTCCCGCTGACTGACGGTGTGTCGAAGCGGACCTGGGTGCATGCCTGGCCTGTTCGGGCTTGCCTACCGCTCTCGTAGCCGGCGCACGATCTCGGAGGCAGGGGCGCCGGGTGCGGTGCCTGCTTGGAGGACGGTGTAGATCCGGTCGCCCTCCGGGGCGCGGTAGAGCTCGGTACGCAGCCACCAACGGCGCAGCACACCGCCGATCTCCGTGTCGGTGGCCGCGCCCATCTCTTGGTGGAACTCCATCCGCTGCACAGGGGGCAATGCGGCGGCGACGCCATCCTGGGTGCGGGGGATCGGCTGGGTGCCGTCGTGCTGGCCGTACAGGGATGCGGCACTCACCGTGCCTCCGGAGCTTGGGTGCGAGCCGGGCCCGCACCATTCCCCCTCGTCGCACCGCACCTCAGCCGTGGTGGCCGGGGTAGTGGTGGTCGCGGCATGCCGCCGGTCCGACGGCCAGGGTCGTTCTGCGGGATCACGCGTATGGGTCGCGGAGGGGGCGGGGTGCTTGGACGCCGTGGGTGATGTCTTGGGGGAGTTGGGGGCCGGCGGTGTAGTAGCGGCTCTGGGCTTCGCCGTGGGCGGTGAGCCAGCCGGCTTTGGCGAGTTCGCGGATGTCGCGTTGGGCCTGCTGTTCGCTCAGGTCGGCGTCGGCTTGGTAGGTGGCGCGGCGTAGGCGGTTGCCCATGGCGGTGGGGTAGAGGGCGTAGAGCATGCGGTCGGGCCAGCCGCGTTGTTCGATGGCTTCGTCGAGGGCGGACCAGACCTCGCGGGTGGTGTTGACCTGACGCTCGACGGTCTGGGCCTGCTGGTGGTGGGCGCGCAGGCAGAACCGTACCCAGGGCAGGGTGTCCCGTTCGGGTGTCCAGACGGGGCCGCCGACTTCGGCGAGGATGTCGTAGTAGCGGTAGGTGTTGCGGGCGCGGCCGAGCCACTCCTCTACGCTGGAGAACTCGGGGGCCATGACGCCTTCGCGGGCCAGGACCAGGGTGTGCAGGGCGCGCGACATCCGGCCGTTGCCGTCAGACCAGGGGTGGATCGCCACGAGGTTCAGGTGAGCCATGGAGGCGCGCACGAGGGCAGGGGCTCCGAGGTCGCCGCTGTCCAGCCATGCCGTCAACTCTGCGGTGAGGGAAGGGACTTCGTCGGCTCCGGGGGCGGTGTAGGCGGCGATGGTCGGGTCTTCGGCGGAAGTGACGTACACCGGGCCGGTTCGCCACCAGCCGGGCCGCTTGAGCAGGTGGTGACCTTGCATCATGAAGTGCAGCGCGTTGAGGAGTTCCTTGCTGTAGGCGAAGTCCTCGCCGGCGTCGGCCAGGCGCTGGATGTAGGTCATGGCCTGCCGGTAGCCCTCGATCTCGGCCGTGACGGCCTGGCTCGCGTCGACCGGGGCCTCACCGACCATGATGTCCTCGACGTCGGAGACGGTGGCGGCGTATCCCTCGATGGTGTTCGAGCCGGCGATGGCCCGGGCGGTCAGGTTTCGGCGGAGCTGGCCCTCCCACCGTCGGGGCGAGCGCAGGTGCAGCCGCAGACGGTCCCGCATCTCGTCGATCTCCGACAAGACCCGCAGGTCCGCCTCTTCCAGGACTGGCAGCGCATACAGCATGACGCAATGACACCATTGACACGTCATCCGATCAAGCGGGCGCGCCGGGCCGGGCACTACTCGGCCCAACCTGCTGCGACGCGTTCGGGCTCGGCTGCAGGATGGGCGGCCGCTGCCCGTCGAGGACGGTCGAGATCGTCCCCTTTGTCATATCTGTGGTGATGAGCGCGATGCTTGAATATGGACATTCCTGAGCATCCAAGCCGACCGCCAAGAGTCCCCTCCGCGAGGGCGGGGAGGTGGGTCGGCGAAGCCCAGCCGCCTTGGGCTGGCCGTGACGGCGATGCTGCGTCGGCCCAGGTTCAGGCGTGGGCCGCGTTCCTGGATACGGCTGTCCGGAACGGACTCGACCCGGCTCTGGTCACACAGTGGCTGACGCTGCTGGCCGATGCCACTGGGAGTCCGGTGCTTCCACGACTTGGTCGATGTCGATCTCCGAGTACGTGGAGCGGCGCCTGCCGATGATCCTGGCCGGGCTGGAGAGCACCACCTACGCGCCGTATCTCGCGGGTTGGCGGCTTCGGATCGAGCCGGACCTCGGCCACGAGCACTCAGCGCTACCTTCACCCCGACCTCCGCGCCATCATGGAAGCCAGAGAGATGCTCACCCAGCACCTCATGACACAGCTCCGCGACGCCGGGCGGATCCCCCGCCGATGATTACGTTGGGTGATCAGAATGAGGTCGGAGCCTCGGCAGTCCGCCGGACTCCTGAGGCAAAGGCCCAAGCGACGGTTCGTCAGGGCCCGTGTGCTCGGTGGGAGTTGGGCTGTCCTGGCGTCAGAAGCCGGCCAAGGGGTTCAGGCGGGATCGTGCCTTCGAAATCTGTCGAAGATGGCATCTTGGGCGATGGATCCCAAGGGAAATCATCGAATTCTCGCGCGATTCCGAAAGTTACCCGCTTGACCCGATGCCCGATATGTAGCGATTTACTATGTCCAAAAACCGCCAAAGGCGGCCTTCCTGCTTCCAGGAAAACCGCCTCTGAACTGCGACGTTACCGTCGGGACGACAGGATTTGAACCTGCGACCCCTTGACCCCCAGCACCATTCAAGTCCTGCTTGTTCCAAGCAAGTTGAGCGTTCGGCATGCTGGCCTTCCAGTGCGGCGGCTGACGGAGGCCCAGATGTTACATTGTCCAACTTTGTCCAGATCGGCTCAACAGTGCGGAATCCTGACGAGGAGGCGTGGTCCCAAAGTGGTCCCAGAGGAAGCAAGCCGACGGCAGTCACTACCTGCGACGATGTTCCGCTGGGTTGCTGGCAGTAGTGCACCTGGTCCCAGCAGGGCGAGGTCTCAGCGCCATGCACTACAGGCCTGCAGCGCGGGCGTGAGGTGGTTGTGGACAGGCTCGCGCCGGACTTGGTCGGCCGCTGAGGCATTGATGTTCCCTCAGGTATGTCGTACCGCTTACCTAGCATGACCCGATGGACTACCGATCCGCCCGGGACCTTCCCTCGTTCGTGGCAGCCGACCAACAACTGAAGGCGATGCGGGCCTTTCAGTGGCTCATGCCTGCCGAGAAGCGGCCGGACCTCGCTGCTCTTCAGCAGAAGGCTGATTTCCTGGCCGACACCGTGGACGGCTTCTACGCGATGCTTGGTCCGCGCAACTGGATCTTCCACGACTCGATGTCGGTTGATGCCATGGCGCAGGTACTGAGCTCTGCTTCGAGCCCGGAAGACGCCGAAGCCCAGCTGATCAGCTACTACAACGACCCAGACAGCCTCTTCTACCTGACCGTCGGCCTCAGACGGCTAGCCGCGATGAAGCCTCGGCTGGAGCTGGTGGAGAAGGCCAGGGCTGACTATTTCGCGGGCCGCTACTACGCCTGCGTGCACGTCTTGCTGAGCGTCATGGACGGCTTCGTCAACGAGTTCGAGACGGTGCGCCGCGGACTGCACGCCCGGCAGCCCGAGGAGTTGAACGCCTGGGACAGCGTGGTCGGCCACCACATGGGCCTGAAGAACGCCCACCGGACCTTCACCAAGGGCCGGAGTGCCACCAACCAGGAGCCGGTCTACGAGCTGTACCGCAACGGCATCGTGCACGGCAGCATCCTGAACTACGACAACGTCGTGGTCGCCACCAAGGCGTGGAACCGGCTGATGGCGGTTGCGGACTGGGCCCGCGCACGGCAGAAGGAACAGCAGCCACCGGCGGAAAAGCCCACCTTGCCTGGCCTGTTGAGCCGCCTCATCGAGAACGGACAGATCAACCGGGCCGTCGCCGAGTTCCAGCCGGCAGACCTCACGGCGGAGGACGAGCAGTTCACTGCCCACCTCGCCTACGAAGCGGCGAGGGACTTCCTAGCGGCGTGGAGGAGCAGTAACTACGGTGCCATGTCCCGGCTCGTCACCGCTGATCTGCAGATTGCCCAGGGCAACGCGGTGCCGCGCGCGATCCGCTTCGCCTACGCCGACCACAGGATCGAGGACTTCACGATCGTGAGGTTGTCCTGTTCTGCCGCGGTCGTTACGACCGTTGTGGTGGACCTCGTGGAGGCCGGGGGTGGTGCCCGCACCGCGCACCTGCGCTGGATACGCGAAGACTCATCGGGTTCTCCACGACCGGAGCCGCTGGCCGGTCAGTGGCGGTTGTACACGTGGGAGCCACAGAGTCAGCGGCCGCTGAACCACTCCGCGTGAGCTCAGGCAGCCTGCTTCGTAAGCTGCAAGACCGATTTGATGCCCAGGAGACCGATGTTCAGCTACGACGTGACCACCTGAAAGGGGCCGGTTCCGGGCTCCAGCCGCAGCGGGTGAGCGGGGGTCTCGTCTTGGGCTTGACCGATAATGATGACCAGGCAGGTGACTTGCCGCCGCTGGCCACAGCGCCTGGGACGTGTACGCCCCAGCGGGCTCGAGTACCGCTCGTATCAGTTGCTCTGGTCACATGGTGAAGCCCGGAAGTGACTGATCGCTGCTGCCGAGCCCGCTGGTGACCGGGGCCAAGACGCCCGGTCACGGCCGAAGGCCCGCTCGCCCGCCGATAAACGCCAGACGGGGCAGCCCCGTTCGGTCGTAGGGTCCTGCCATGGACGCCGAACAGCTCACGCTCTCCTCGCAGCGGTGGATGGCCGCCGCGCTCGCCGCCTACTCGCAGGGCCCGCAGGCCTACGACTTCGCGGTCCACCACGCCGGGATCGCGGCCGAGCACCTTCTAAAGGCGTACCTGGCGAGCCTGCACCCGGCCCTCGTGGTCGAGGCAAAGGACTTCGACTCGCTGCTCCATGCGACAGGCATGGGAAAGTACGCGTCTGGCCACGTGACCCGGGCCAAGACCATCGGCCTAGGCAGTGTCCTGGCGATCATGAGCGGAGCCAGATGACGAGCGCGGCTGCGGTGACGGTACCGAGGTAGACGTAGCCGCGTTTGTCGAACCTG